>NZ_JAHLZC010000015.1:0-91146 GCF_025128215.1 Synechococcus sp. CS-197
GCCACCGATGGCCAAGTAGGCCGTTGGAAAGAGAAGAATGCCGGACCAGCCGACAAAAACGAAGCGGTCGCGCTTGAGCCAGTCATCGAGGACGTCAAACCATCCCCGCTGAGGCGCGCGTCCTACAGCGATCGTCATGAGAGGAGAACGGTGCGGTTACCCGCAGGCTGTGGGATACCTGGGGACCTTAACAATCTCAACGGGCACTGCGGGGCTGATCGCTCTCAGCTGAAATCCGTTGTATCGGAGTGTTTCTTCGCTCTTTCTTTCGTTTTTTCAGGCCCTTTTGTGGCAGGTCATGCACGTGCCGTCCGCGCCACGGCATCAGCGTTCACAATGAGCGCTGTTTCCAGGCTTCGATGGCCGCTGAACTGCTCGAACAGCCGGTGCTGGGATCGCGCCGTCTGTCCAACATCCTGGTTGCTGCCATGGTCACCATCGGCGGCGTGGGTTTTCTGTTCGCCTCCCTGTCCAGTTATCTCGGCCGGGACCTGCTACCCCTGGGACATCCGGCCGGGTTGGTGTTTGTCCCGCAAGGGCTGGTGATGGGCCTCTACAGCATTGCTGCAGCCCTTCTGGCCACGTACCTCTGGGCGGTGATCGCCATCGATGTGGGATCGGGCTCCAACCGCTTCGACAAGCAGGCCGGGGTGATCACGATCTCTCGCCGTGGATTCCGCAAGCCGATCAGCGTTGAGATCCCTTTAAAGGATGTACAGGCTGTGAAGGTGGAAGTGCGCGATGGCTTCAACACGCGCCGGCGCGTGTCCCTGCGCGTGCAGGGCCGGCGCGACATGCCGCTGACCCGCGTGGGTGAACCTCTTCCCCTCGCCCAGCTGGAGCAGGATGGAGCTGAACTCGCCCGGTTTCTGGGCGTGAATCTCGAGGGACTCTGATCGCACCATGCTCAACCGTTCATTGCGAGCCCTGGTCACCCTGGCGCTCTGCGTTCCACTGCTGGTGAGCTGTGCCACCACCACCACCGCCTCCGTTCCGGATGGCTGTGATCAGGCCTCGAGCCCTTGCCTTCAGGGCAAGGCCAGCGTGGCTATGGAAACCAGCCGCGGCACGATCACCCTCGAGCTGGATGGCGATGCGGCTCCGGTCACGGCCGGCAATTTCGTGGATCTGGTGAAGCGCGGCACTTACAACGGCACCGTGTTTCACCGCGTTGTGAGGGAGCCTGTTCCCTTTGTGGTGCAGGGAGGCGATCCGGCTTCGAGTAATCCCCAAACGCCCAAGGCCCAATACGGCACCGGCAGCTTCATCGATCCTGAGAGCGGCCAGGCCCGCTTCATCCCTCTGGAGGTGGCCTTTGAAGGTGAGGATCAACCCCGTTACGGCCGCGTGGTGAGCAATCCCAGCGAATTGCTGCAGTTGAAGCTCAGCCACGCCCGCGGCGCCTTGGCCATGGCCCGATCCCAGTCACCGGATTCCGCTAGCGCGCAGTTTTACATCGCCTTGAAGCCCCTGCCGGAACTGGACGGTCGCTATGCCGTCTTCGGCCGTGTCTCCGAAGGCATGGACGTGGTGGATGCCATCCGTATGGACGACAAGATCATCAAAGCCACCCTGCTCACCCCTGGGCTTTGACCCAAATCCTGGGTATCTCAGGCGGGAACACGCCCGCCTGAGATCGAGGCTTTGAGCAATTCGGTGTTCACACCTGAGGCCCGCTCCAGAGCGACCTTGCCTGTGCGCGCGATTTCCTGAATGCCATAGGGAGCCATCAAGCGTTCAAGCGCCACCAATTTTCCTGGATCGCCCACAACCTCCAGGGTGAGGGCGTCGTCGGCCACATCCACCACCTTGGCCCGGAAGACCTGCACCAGCTCGAGAATGGCGCTGCGCTGACTGGCGGGTGCCGACACCTTCATCAGCATCAGTTCCCGTTCCACTGCGGGGCGTTGAGACAAATCGAGCACCTGCAGAACATTCACCAACTTGTCCAGCTGTTTGGTCATCTGCTGGAGCGTCTGCTGATCACCCTCCACCACCATCGTCAAACGTGAACGACCATCGGCTTCCGCTGGCCCAACGGCCAGGCTGTCGATATTGAAGCCTCGCCGGGCAAACAAACCGGCAATGCGGCTGAGGGCACCGGATTCGTCTTCCACCAGAACCGACAGGGTGTGCTTCATGCCTGGTGCTCGATCCCGGATGCGTGTTCGTGTCCCAAATTACGGTCCAGCCAGTGCAGCAGCTCCTGATGAAACCGTTCGGGGGTTTCGTCGTGGGGGCAATGGCCGCTGTTCTCCACCACTTTGAGCTCAATCCAAGGGTGTTCGCTCTGCACACGCTCACCGAGGAGCAAGGGCACGAAGTGATCGTCACGGCCCCAGAGCAACAACATGGGCGGGGGTTGCGGGCTCTGGCGCAGCCGCTGCAGTAGAGCCGGTGCTGTGGCGCCTCTCGGGCGCAGGGCCATGCCCACGCTCATCGCCCGCAGCGCGCGCGCTGCTGTGATCCTGCGCGCCGGCCGCGCAATCAGGCGCAGCAGTTCCTTGTCCATGCCGATGGGCCGCCGGTAAGCCCCCTGCAGTCCTGCCTTCAGCAGTGGCGTGCGACTGATCAGCGGCACCACCAGCTCCAGCGGCAGCAACCTGCACAGCACCGTCACGGTGGCGCGCCTGAGCTGCCTCGTCCTTCGCTTCTGGCGCAGGGCAATCGGCTTGATCAGGGCTGGGTCCGGCAGGGGGGCGGCGGCCACAGCCGCCACCAGTCGGGGGGCCAGCACGGCGGTGGTGAGAGCGGTCAGACCGCCCAGGGAGTTGCCCACCAGCACCGCCGGTGACTGCACCACCTGTTCGAGAAAAGCGGCCAGTTGCCGGCCCCACAAGCGGTTGTCGAGGGCCATCCGGCGCTGAAGACCGGGCTGGTCGGAGCGGCCGAAACCGATCAGATCCAAGCCATACACGCGGTACCCAGCGTTGGCCAGTGGGCCGGCGTTGTGGCGCCAGTGGCTGCTGCTGGCGCCAAAGCCATGCAGCAGCACAAGCGCAGGGGCGCTGCTGGCACCAAGAACGCGCCAGTGGCACCGAAATCCCTGCCATGTCCAGGTGCCGGCGTCGCCCCAGTCAGCACCGGTGGAGGCAGGCTGGTGGGTGGTTGCAGGCACGCGGCTGGACTCCCTGGATCCTCACTATCGCGAAGGTGCGGCCTGTGTGCAGACGGGGTCGGGCTTCTTCCGGGCGCAGTCCCGTCCATCCAGAGACCTGTCCGTGTTGCTGGCTGCCCATCAGGCCACCCATGCTCAGGGGCCCCAGCACTGGCTCGACCTCATGGCCGGTTGCGGCATCCGTGGCCTGCGCTGGGGGCTGGAAAGCGCGCCCCAGTCGCCGCATCCCCTTGCGCTCTGGATGAATGACGCCGATCCCGAGCGCAGGGTCTCCCTCCAGGCCAATCTCAATCCGCTCTCTGGCCATGACGGGGTGGACCTCACGCTCACCCAGCAGCCTGCCGAACGCTTGTTGCTACAGGCCTACCTCGATCAGCGCCGCTTCGATCTGATCGACCTCGATGCCTTTGGTTGTCCGAACGGATTGCTGCAGTCGGCGCTGGCGGTGCTGCGCTTCGGCGGGGTTTTGATCCTGGCAAGCACCGATGGCCGCTCGCCCACTGGTCATGACCGGGCGGCCGCAGTGCGCCGGTTTGCCGCGGCGGCTCGGGCCCATCCATCCAGCTGGGAGCTGGCGTTGCGGCTGCAACTGGCAGCGTTGGCCCGGGAGGCCTGGATGTTGGGCCGCGGGCTTGAACCACTGGCTTGCTTCAGCGATGGGCGAACCTTCCGCTTGGCCGTGCGCCTGCAGCGGCGCGTTGGCGCTGATGCAGAAGCGCAACTCGGCCTCCTTGCTCGCTGTGAGCAGTGCGGTGATCAAGCGGTTCAACCTCTGCTGAAGCTCAGCGGTTGGCGCGCCTGTGCCTGCAATCCACAGGACGGGCGCTGGGCGGTGTCGGGGCCACTCTGGCTGGGTCCATTGCAGTCGCCCTCGCTCGTGCAGGAGCTGCTCACGTTGAGTGCGTCCATGCCGCAAACCCTGGCGCCCCAAGGCCGGCGATTGCTTGAGCGCTTGCAGGCGGATCCTGGACTGCCAGTGTGTTGTTGGTCCACCGATGAGCTGGCGCAACGCCTGGGTCTCGCCGGCCCCCCGTCCTTGCGCAGGCTTGTGCAGGCGTTGCGGGGGGATGGCTACAGCGCCGTTGCCAGTGGCGTGATGGCCGGGCAGCTGCGCACCGATGCGCCATGGAAGGTGTTGTTACAACGGTGTGCCGATCTGGCCTGAGAGCAGCTTTTAATGGGTGCTGATCGTGAACACACCCCCATGGCTTCGGAGATCTTCGGTATTGCAGCGGTGTTCTGGGTGCTGATTCCTGTAGGACTGGCCGGTGGTGCCCTGCTCTTGAAGCTTCAGAAGGACTGATCCTCAAACAAGGTTGGACGCCCCTTAGGCTCCTGCCTTGGAAGAGCGAGCCCCATGCAGGTTCTGGTGGTTGGTGGAACGGGAACCCTGGGCAGGCAGATTGCCCGTCGGGCCTTGGATGAAGGGCACGATGTGCGCTGCATGGTGCGATCGCCGCGCAAGGCCCCGTTTCTGCAGGAGTGGGGGTGTGAGCTCACCCGCGGTGATCTGCTCGAGCCGGCCAGCCTCGATTACGCCCTCGAAGGCGTCGATGCGGTGATCGATGCGGCCACCAGCCGCCCCAACGATCCCCAGAGCATCTACGTCACCGACTGGGAGGGCAAGCTCAACCTGCTCAGAGCTTGCGAACGTGCAGGTGTGAAGCGGTTTGTTTTCCTCTCCCTGCTGGGCGCGGAGAAGCATCGTGATGTTCCCTTGATGGACATCAAGTACTGCACCGAGACGCTGCTGAAGGAATCAGACCTCGACTACACCATCCTCCAGGGTGCTGCCTTCATGCAGGGGGTGATCAGCCAGTTCGCCATTCCGGTGCTGGAAAGCCAGACCGTTTGGGTGAGCGGTAGTCCCACACCGATTGCCTACATGAACACCCAGGACATGGCCCGCTTTGCGGTTGCTGCTCTGGATCATCCGGAAACGGTGCGCGGCAGTTTTCCGGTGGTCGGTCCGAAAGCCTGGAATACAGGCGAGGTGGTTCAGCTCTGCGAGCTTGCTTCAGGGAAGTCGGCCCGGGTGTTTCGGGTGCCCCCCGTGTTGATGCGATTGACCGAAGGTGCCTGTTCCTTCTTCGAGCCTGCGGTGAACGTGGCAGAGCGTTTGGCGTTTGCTGAAGTCACCGGTGGCGGCGGAGCCCTCGACGCACCAATGGAGTCCACCTATTCCCATTTCGGCATCGACGCCTCGGAGGTCACCGGTCTGGAGGCGTACATCCGGGAGTACTACGACACGATCCTCAAGCGTTTGCGTGCCATGGAGGCAGATCTCGATAAAGACGCCAAGAAAAAGCTGCCGTTCTGATGCTCACCGCCGCTGGCGAGTGGTTGATTTGTACTGGTTTTCGTTAATGTCGGGTCCCGCCCGATCTGTTTTTGTTTTATGTCGGTTGCCCAAGTCAAGAATCTGCAGCGACGGCTCGACAATCTCTGCCGTGAGGCAGAAACCGAGCTCACGCGCACGTGCGGTCATGAGCTCTGGCGCACCTTGGGCTTCGATGCCTTTGATGGCCTGGAAGACAGCGACCGCCGAGCCAGCGCCAATTACTACTACGGTCAATGGATGACCGCACGAGAGCTGCAGGAGGTCCTGGGTTGATGGCTGACCAATGTTGTGGACCGTCTTTGGATCAGACCCAGGCTGTTGAATCGCGCTACGGAGCCGCAGCCCATCAACAGGAAGCCTGCCTCTGCACCCCGGTCGCCTTTGATGCTTCGCTGTTGAAGGTGATCCCTGCCGATGTCGTGGAGCGCGACTATGGCTGCGGCGACCCCACCCGATGGGTGCAGATCGGCGACGATGTGCTCGATCTTGGAAGCGGCAGCGGCAAGAACGCGTTCATCTGCTCCCAGGTGGTGGGTGAAAACGGCTCGGTGATCGGCGTGGATCGCAACGACGACATGCTGGCCCTCTCCCGTGCGGCAGCGCCGGTGGTGGCCAACCGCATCGGATTCGCGAACGTGCGCTTTGTGAAAGGTGCGATCGAAGCCTTGGATGCTGCAACGGCATCAGGCTCACCTTTGATTGCATCCGCCAGTGTGGATGTGGTGTTGAGCAACTGTGTGCTCAATCTGGTGAACCCCTCGGCCCGGGTCACGCTGCTGGACAACATTCGCCGGGTGTTGCGTCCGGGGGGGCGTGTGGCCATCAGTGACATCGTGTGTGACCGCCCTGTGCCGCTGCGCCTTCAGCAGGATCCTGAGCTCTGGAGCGGTTGCATCAGTGGTGCCTGGCTGGAAGAAGCTTTCCTGGCCGACTTCCGTGCCCTCGGTTTTGAGCAGGTTGGCTACGCCGATCGATCCGACACGCCCTGGCGGGTGGTGGAGGGGATTGAGTTCCGGGCGGTCACCCTCACCGGCGTGCTCCCTGGGTCTTGAGCAGAGCCTTCAGCCGCTCCTCTTCCGCGGAGTTGACGGGTCTCCATTGACCGGGAGCCAGGCCCTCAAGACTGAGAGGCGGGCCCCCGTCCATTAAATCGATACTGCGGCGTATCAAACGCAGGGTCGGCAGGCCCACGGCCGCCGTCATCCGTCTGATTTGACGGTTGCGGCCCTCGCGGAGGCTGATGCTCAGCCAGGAGGTGGGGATGGTGCGTCGCTCGCGGATGGGGGGTGTCCGCTCCGGTAGATCAAACCAGAAGCTGGAATCAAGGCTGGTCGCACGGGCCGGCCGGGTGCGTTGGCCTTTGATCACCACCCCCTGTTCCAGCGCAGCCAGGTGACCGTGGTCCGCAAGTCCTTCCACTTGCACCCAATAGGTTCGCCAGTGGCCGAAACGGGGATCGGTCAGCCGTTGTTGCAGGCGCCCGTTCTCGGTGAGGATCAGCAACCCTTCACTGTCGGCATCCAGCCGGCCGGCTGCGTACACATTCGGCACGTCAACCCAGTCGGCCAGACAGCCCCAGCGGCTTCCCGGCTCCCGGGTGAATTGGCTGAGAACTCCGAACGGCTTGTGCAGCAGCAGGGTCAGGAATGACCTCCAAAGCAGAGAAGCAGGGCCTCTCCCCAGCTGGACGCGTCGTTCAGATGGTCGTCGTGCAGGTGCTTCATCTTTTCAGCCTGCATTTTCATCATGGTGGCCTGGGTGAACTCGTGACCCTGCTCCTTGGCCAGATCCACCACGTGCTGAGGGCTTGGGGCTTGTCTCACCTGCTCTCTCACCTGGGAATCAGACTGCACCAGGGATGCAAAGGCAATCAGGGCTGACTCAGACACGGACTTGGGCGCTTTTTTCGAAGGTTAGGTGGATTTTTGTCGTGCCCGCCACAAATTGACAGCGCCGATCGAAATCATCAGCAGGCCCAGGTCCATCGTCAGCGGGGGCAGGATCATCGGCCTTGATTCGAAGAGGCTGACCCTAGGGACGGGGGTCTGCTGCTGCGACTGAAGCCAGCGCCGATGGCCTTCTAAAATGCAGTCATTCTTGATTCAGGTTTAGTCCGGCGCATGATTGAAACCTCGGGTGTGATTGAAAAAGAGCAGGGCAACGGGTTCTACCTGGTCACCCTCGAGCAGCCCGCAGGTCACCAATGCCTCTGCCGTGCAGCCGGCAAGCTCACCAAATTCAGAATCAAACTGCTTGCCGGTGACAAGGTGTTGGTGGAGATCAGTCCCTACGACCTCACCCGAGGTCGGATCACTTACCGGGAACGCAACGCCGGTGCACCTGGTGGTCGTCCCGGTGGCAATCGCCCCGGGGGCCCTCGCCGCCGTTGAGCCTCAGCTCTCAGGCAGCAGTGAGCGGATCGAGGCCATGAACTCGCTGCGCTGTTTCACTCCTCGCCATTGCTGTTTGAGCTCTTTGTTGTAGAAGAGCTGCACGGTTGGCGTGCCATTAACGCCGGCTTGCTCGGCAATGGCCTGGTCGGCTTCGATGTCGATTTCAATGCCCTGGGCGCGGCCTCCCAGTTCGTTGAGCACACGCTTGAGCTGGGGCTTCAGCACGTGGCAGGGGCCGCAGCTCGGGGATGTGTAGACCACCAGAAGCGGTCGCTCGCTGTCGTGGTAAAGCTTTCTGAGGGCGAAACTTCCCTTCTGCCAGAGCGCATTGGGGTCGTAGCTGGTTTCCGTTGTTTCGGCTGTGGCTGTGGGTGTGTCCGCCTTGGCCGGCTCGGCTTGATCACGCTTCACCAACTGGGCCAGATCGTTGTGGCTGAGCCAGCGCTCGGCAGCCAGGGCCGCCTGGCAACCGCTGCCGGCAGCGGTGATGCCTTGGCGCCACTCCGCATCCGCCACATCCCCTGCCGCGAACACACCCTCTTTTGACGTTTCCGGGCGCCCGGGTTGGGTGATCAAGTAACCGGTGCCATCGCACTGCAGCTGATCACGCACCAACTCGGTGTTCGGCGTGTGACCGATGGCGTAGAACAGTCCTCGCACCGGAAGGTGCTCTTCCAGGCCGCTGTCCCGGCGATGGAGCCGCAGTCCACTGAGCCATTCGTCGCCCTCAGCGTCGGCCACCTGGGTGTTCCAGTGCACGGTGATTTGGGGGTTGGCCTGCACTCGGTCGGCCATGGCCGCGCTGGCGCGCAAACGGTCGGAGCGCACGAGCAGGTGCACGTGGCTGCCGTACTTCGTGAGATAAACAGCTTCTTCGCAGGCGGAATCACCGCCGCCTACCACAGCCAACTGTTCGTTGCGGAACTGGGGGGTGGCGCCATCGCAGATGGCGCAGGCGCTGATTCCCTGGCTCCAGAAGCGTTCTTCGTTGGGGAGACTCAGGCGGTTGGCACTCGCGCCGGTGGCGATGATCAGAGCCTGGGTTTCGATCGTGTCGCCGTCGGCTTCGATTCGGTAAGGCCTCTGGCTCAGATCGATTTGGTCTGCGTCAGCCTCAAGCAGACGCGTTCCCCAGCGTTCGGCCTGGGCCTTCATTAGGTCCATCAGATCAGGGCCCAGCACACCATCGGGAAACCCGGGGAAATTCTCCACATGGGTGGTGGTCATCAACTGTCCACCGGGAATGCCACCGCGCTGGAATCCCGTGATCAGCAGCGGATTGAGGTTGGCGCGAGCGGCATAAATCGCTGCGGTGTACCCAGCAGGGCCTGACCCCACGATCACCAGGTTTTCGACCGCCATGGCTAATGCGGAATGACTATGAGTTAAGTGTACGCGCTTGGAGGGTGCCCCTGGGCTGTGGTTTCAACAATGGGAGCAGTAATTGGTGGAATCCGTTGATGCGCAAGCCATCAATTTAAGGATTTCTTCAGATTTCGAGCGTGTCTTCTGCGGGGTTGTCTTCGCGCCGGAGTCGACGCTTTCCATTGGTTTGCTTCAGGCTCATCACCGAGTCTTCAAGCAATTCCGGATGCTCGCCGATGCAGAGGATCCATTCCCGGAATTCCTGGGTCAATGAATAGCTGTCTTCGTAGCGCTCAGCGCCGTCGAGTACTGCGATCCGGGTTGTTGCCCAGCAGGTGGCAACGCTGACGCGACGTTCAAGAGCTGCGTCCATAACTGTCTCCCAGATGGTGCCCAGGCTGAATGCTGATGGGGCTCCATCAGGCCTGAATTTGCAGACCGTCGCATTTTTTTTTACGAGAAGATGTTTTCAGCGCTGCAAAAACTTCGGCAATTCCGGAGTTCGCATTCGGATCACCGCACCAGCGCCGTCGCCAACGGCTTCCAGGGGCAGGCTCGGCCCTCGCCACGCCCCTCCGGTCGCGCACTCTTCAGAAGCATCTGATTGGGTGGGTGCCGCAATGCGATAGGGCTCAGACAGCGACCAGTTGCGTGCGTACTGCATCAACAGGGGGTCAGCAGGCGCGAAGACGAACGAGGGGTCGCGGGGAATCGCTTCTTGGCTGGCCCGTTCCCCGCAGAGGCGTACGGCCCTGGTGATGCCCTGGATGAAACGGCTGCGGGTGGCCACGGTCGTCAGATAGGCCACGACCCGCAGGCGGGGAGCATCAAATCCTTCGGCGCACATGTCGATGCTCACCAGCCA
The DNA here is from genome assembly GCF_025128215.1 of Synechococcus sp. CS-197. Lineage (NCBI taxonomy): Bacteria > Bacillati > Cyanobacteriota > Cyanophyceae > Synechococcales > Synechococcaceae > Synechococcus > Synechococcus sp. CS-197. The sequence continues at coordinate 10,083 of NZ_JAHLZC010000015.1, forward strand.
ATCCGCAGTCCCGCGTTCAAAGCCGTTGAGTCGATCCGAGGCGCTTGGATCCTGGGAATGCACCAGATCCACCCGATCACCCTGCTCCTCGAGAAGGGTGGTGATGGTTCGGGCATGGTCGATGTCCCGAGCGATCACAAGGCCCGCTGCCCGGGGATGGTGCTGGCGAACCCGCTCGAGCTGGGTTCGGGCGCGCAGCAGCAGCTGCAAAGCGATGCTGCTGCTGTCTGCCAGGCGGATGGCCCGGCGCAGGTTGCGTGCCCGCCAGCTCTCCCGCTGCTCAGACGACAAGGGCGACACCTCGCGATCGGGTTGGCCCTCCTGGCTGTGTTCCACCCAGCCGTCCTGGAAGCGAAATTCAAGCGGTCGCACATCGCCGGCAGCGATCAGTTCCCGCGGCTCCACACTCAGATCCGGTTGGATCTGCTCCATCCGCTCACCGGCTTCTTCCACTTGCACTTTCCGGGCGGCGCAGAACGCCAGGTTGTCGGCCCGGAAGGGGGTTCCAGTCAGCCCCAGCCGCAGCCGTGCGCTCTGGCTCAGGCCCAGAAATGTGCGCCCCCACACCGGCCCATCCGGTTCTTCCGGCTCCACACCGAGATGGTGGGCTTCGTCGGCGATCGCCAGATAGGCGCCTTCGCTCCAAAGGGCCAGCTCGGCCTTGAGTGCTTCAGCCTGCCGCCCAGCGCCCTGATAGCTCACCAGCCAACCATCGGCCTCGAGCGGGGCGCTGCCAGGGCCGTTCCAGGGCTCCAGACGCAGTCCCAGGCGTTGCGCGGCTCGTTGCCATTGCTCAAGGATTGAGGTGCGGTGACAGAACACGAGCACCCGGCGCAGACGTTCCTCCCCCTGCATCGCCTGGAAGGCCAGCAGGGCGCCGAGGGTCTTCCCCGCACCCGGCCCCGCATGGATCAGTACATCACGCGATCCTGAAGCAACCGGATCCAGGCGTCGGCGCAGCAGCTGGATCAGTTGCTGCTGCCACTGGCGGGGCCGGATCGTGGGGCCGGGTGCAAGGCCACCGAGAGCAAAGGACGGCGTCGTGATGGCGGATTTGAAAGATAGGTCTTTCTAACCATTCCAATCGCTTTCGCCACCCTTACCTTCCGACCATCAGCCCTCGGGTTTTCGCCCTTCTCCGCTATGGCCCGACGTCGCTACAAGCCCATGTCCGGTCCTGAATCCAGGCGCACTCTCGAGCGCTGCTGGCCCCTTGATTGCGATCTGGATCCACTGATCCTTCGCGCCCGGCTGCTGCATCACCAGGGCCGCCGTCCCATGGCGCAGTCGGTTGAGCAGGAACTGATGCCGTTGTTCTGACGGCATTCAGTTCCTGATCCTGCGTTGTCGCTCGTTCGTGCGATTCCTCTGGATTCAGAGCGATTCGGTGTGGTTGCAGAGCAGCCGCTCCACTTCCACAAGCCCTTCTTCTGCGGCTTGTTGGGCACGGTCTGTCCGTCCTCCTGCGGGCTCCAGCAAACGGCTGGTCAGCCGTTGAAGAAGCTGCTCTCGTTGCGATTCCAGCAGGCCAAGAATCTCTTCATCGATCAGCTGGCGCACGGCCTGGCTGCGCAGGTGGTCGTCGGAGGCTTCATCAAACGTGCCCTGAACCAGCTCCTGGATGAACAGGCGGTGCACCTCACTGCTGCGCAAAAAGCTTTCCGTGGCGTTGATGATCCCGTCCACGAGGGTGCGGTCAGGTTCTGAATCCTGCTCGCTCAGCTTGAATTCCCAGTCCAGGTGGCGTCGCTGCCAGCCGGCGGCATGCAGGCTGGGCATCACGGTCTGGGAAAAGGTGTCTACAGACATCTCGTAGATGCGTTCAGCCAGCCGTTCGCACCATTCACGGCCATGCTCGGCCAGCAGCCTCTCCATGGTGTTGCGCTCAACAGCATGCCCGCCGTGATGGCTGTGACAGACGCCGTCTGGGCATTCGATCGCGGTGAGTCCCATGGTGTTGCAAACAGGATCCTCTCCATAGCCATCCTCAGACCCTGCTGATCAGCATCTTCAGAAAAGATCCAGGCGGAATCCGGCGACGGCCTAACCTCGCCTGGGTCGGCGGCATCACGATCTTGCCCATACTTTTGATCCCGGTGGAGACAGCGGTGGGGGAAACCCGCGTCGCGGCCTCACCGGAAACCGTCAAGAAGTTCATCGCTCTCGGTTGTCGGGTGGTGCTCGAGCGAGGAGCTGGACAGACGTCCGGCTTTCTCGATGAGGCCTACGCCGAGGCCGGCGCACAGTTGGTGACTCCAGGAGACAGTCAGGCCTGGGGAGAAGCCGATGTGCTGCTGTGCGTCCAGTCCCCTTCCCCTGTCGATCTCGGCCGCTTGCGCCGCGGCGCGCTGGTGGTGGGCTTGCTGGCTCCTTACGCCAATATCGAGCTCGACGCAGCGCTGAAGCGTTGTGGTCTCTCGGCCATGGCCCTTGAGCTGTTGCCGCGCATCAGCCGTGCTCAGTCTGCCGATGCCTTGTCTTCACAGGCCAACATCGCTGGTTACAAGTCGGTGTTGCTCGCGTCTGCAGCGCTGGATCGCTATTTCCCGATGCTGATGACCGCAGCGGGCACGGTTCAGCCCGCCCGCGTTGTGGTGCTTGGTGCAGGGGTGGCCGGCCTTCAGGCCGTCGCCACAGCGCGCCGCCTGGGCGCTGTGGTCTACGTCAGCGATATCCGTCCTGCGGTGAAGGAGCAGGTGGAATCTCTCGGCGCCCGCTTTATCGATCCTCCCGAGATGGAGGACAAACCTGCCGAGTCGGGTGGTTATGCGAAACAGGCCTCCGATGCCTTTCTCGCGGCCCAGCGTCAGCAGCTGTCCGACCAACTCTCCGAGGCCGATGTGGCCATCTGCACCGCCCAGGTCCCTGGTCGGCGTGCACCACGGCTGATCAGTGAAGACATGCTCGATCGCATGCGTCCTGGGGCTGTGGTGGTGGATCTGGCTGTTGCCCAGGGCGGCAATTGCGCCGACACCCTGCCCTCTCAAACCGTGGATCGCAAGGGCGTGAAGTTGATCGGTGCCAATGACCTCCCCTGCTCTGTACCCAACCACGCCAGCTTCCTTTACTCCAAAAATCTGCTGGCGCTGCTCCAGCCAACCCTCAAGGATGGTCAGCTCAACCTCGACCTCGAGGATGAGCTCATTGCCGGCTGCCTGATCAGTCAGGACGGCACCATCCGCCGCAGCGACGTTCTCACCCCAGGAGCCAACTGATGGAAACAAGCTTTGTGGAGTTCCTCTGGGTGCTGCTGCTCGGCAGCCTTCTGGGATTGGAACTGATCGGCAAGGTGCCACCCACCCTGCACACCCCGCTGATGAGTGGGGCCAATGCCATTTCAGGCATCACCGTGCTGGCCGCCCTCACGGCGATCATCCGCTCCGGGGACAACCTGGTGCTGCTGATCCTCGGCGCCGTGTCCTTGGGTTTTGCCCTTTTCAATGTCATCGGGGGCTTCCTGGTCACCGATCGCATGCTGGCCATGTTCAGCCGTAAGCCCGCCCGCAAGGAGAACCGCTGATGGATTTTCTCAAGTACGCCGTTGAACTGGTTGCCGTTCTGCTGCTCGCCCTGGGCATTAAGGGCCTGTCGAAAGTGCGCTCGGCCCGCAGTGCCAACCAGCTGGCCGCTGTGGCGATGGCCCTGGCTGTTCTTGGCCTTCTGATCAACTACCTGGGCACATCAGGGATTTCTGCTGCTGCCTGGACGTGGATCATCATCGGCACGCTGATCGGTGGCGTTCTCGGTGCCATCACGGCGCAGCGGGTTCCGATGACGTCCATGCCGGAAACCGTGGCGCTGTTCAACGGCTGCGGCGGCATGTCGTCGCTGCTGGTGGCCCTCGCCGCCGCCTTCTTCCCGCTGCAGCTCGAGGCCGCGGGACTGGTGGCCGTGGTGTCCATCGTGATTTCCGTGTTCGTGGGTGCGATCACCTTCACGGGCTCGATCGTGGCCATGGCCAAGCTCCAGGGCTGGCTGTCGACGCCAGCCTGGATGCAGAGCAAGGCCCGTCACGTGGTCAACATCGCTCTTGCTGTGGCCTCTCTTGTGGCCGCTATCAAGCTGATCACGGATGGAAATGGCACCCAGGGGCTGTGGCTTCTGGTGGTGGCCTCCGGTTTGCTGGGCATTGGCGTCACCCTGCCCATCGGCGGTGCCGATATGCCCGTGGTGATTTCGCTGCTGAACAGCTATTCCGGTGTGGCCGCTGCCGCTGCCGGTTTCGTGGTGGGCAGCCAGTTGCTGATCGTGGCGGGCGCCATGGTTGGTGCCGCTGGCCTGATCCTCACCCAGGTGATGTGCAACGGCATGAACCGCTCGCTCGTGTCGGTGCTCTTCGGCGGTGCGCTGGGTGCCAGTGCGGCGTCTGGTGGCGGTGGTGGTGAATACACCAACATCACCAGCTGCAGCGTGGAGGAATGTGCGCTCACCCTGGAGGCTGCTGAGCGGGTGGTGATCGTGCCCGGTTACGGCCTTGCCGTGGCTCAGGCCCAGCACACCCTGCGGGAGGTCACGCGCTCACTGGAGGCTGCCGGTATCCAGGTGGATTACGCCATTCACCCAGTGGCTGGTCGCATGCCGGGTCACATGAATGTGCTGCTTGCTGAGGCCGATGTGCCCTATGAGCAGCTCAAGGAGATGGATGTGATCAATCCCGAGTTCCCCGCCACCGATGTGGTGTTGGTGCTGGGTGCCAATGATGTGGTCAATCCCCAGGCGAAGAACGATCCCAATTCGCCGCTCTACGGCATGCCCGTGCTTGATGTGCAGCAGGCCCGCACCGTGTTTGTTGTCAAGCGGGGGATGAGCGCCGGTTACTCCGGCATCAAGAACGACCTGTTCGACCTGGGCAACACCTCCATGGTGTTTGGTGATGCCAAGAAGGTGCTGGGCGATTTGCTGGGCGAGCTCAAGGAGCTCGGTGTCGGCAAGAAGTGATCAGCGCGACCCCATTCGGCTTTTGAAGGCAGCGCACGCGAATCATCCAAACAACCCCCAGCTGCTGCGGCAGCTGGGGGTTGTTCCCTATCAGCAGCGTTTTCCCTGGATCGGTGGAGACCTTCAGACCCTGCGCGATACGCTTCGCCCGGTCGCGCTTCCCTCCGACTGTGGGGAACCGATTGCGATCGCTGTCCCTGCTTTGGCCAGTGGTGCCGCAGCCGCTGGTGAAGTGCTGGCGTTCCTGGATCGCCCTGATCCCAGCGTCGACCTGCAGGGCGCACCTCCTCGAGGGCTGGTGCTGCTGTTGCATGGTCTTGGCGGCTCCAGTCGCCGTGAGGGGTTGAGGCGTCTTGGCATCACGCTGCAGAACAGCGGCTTCGCGGTGCTCAGGTTGAATCTGCGCGGAGCCGATCCCGGCCGCCATCTTGCTGGAGGCACCTACGCAGCTCGCTGCAACAGTGATCTTCTGCCAGTGATTCAACGCGCGCGCCAGTTGTGTGCTGCGCTGGCCCCATCAGCCAGGCCTTTGCCCCTGTTGGGTGCTGGAGTGTCCCTGGGGGGCACCATGCTTCTCAATGCCTGCATGGCCAGCCTGGAGGAGAGAGCCACCCATGGCTGGGACGGTCATGCCCTGCTGCTGGATGGTCTGTTCTGCGCCAGCAGTCCCCTGGATCTTTCCGCCTGCAGTGCCTCGATCGAACGTCCGCGCAATCGGGTGTATCAGCGTTGGCTTCTGAAGCGCCTTGTGCGCCAAACGTTGGCGGATCCCTTTGGCGTCAGTGCCCAAGAGCAGCAGCGACTCACCGTTGAGCCGCCCCAGTCGATCCGTGCCTTTGACGAGGCGGTCACCGCACCGCGTTGGGGCTTCGCGTCAGTTGATGATTACTACGCGGGTGCTTCACCCTTGCCGCGTCTTCTCTCGGCGTCGGTGCCACTCCCGCCAACGTTGATCTTGCAGGCCCTGGATGATCCTTGGGTGCCGGCGAGCGCTGCGATTCAACTCCAAACCGCTTTGGCCACTGATGGCCTGTCGTCACGTCGTGGACAGCTTGAGGTGTTGTTGACGGCCAAGGGCGGACACAACGGTTTTCACGCACCTGGTGACAGTGTTCGCAAAGGCTGTTGGTCTGATCGCTTGGCTTGTGCCTGGTTCAAGCATGGGATTAATCCCGCAGGGCTTGAATGAGCTCCATTTGATTCGCTTCCTTAAAGTATTTCGAATCAAATTTTTTTTAATAGTAATAGGCTTTGTCCTGAGGGTTTTCATACACAGCCCCGCCGCATTTCGTTGCGATTCTCCAGAGAGCTTCGGGGATTGGCGTGGCGTCGTAGAGCACCAGCTCAGGGAATCGTTGTCTGAGTAAAGCGGTACCCCTCCAGGCGTTGTAGTGAGGAATGGCGGAGTTCACATGGTGGCAAACATGGGTTGAACCGATGCCATGGTGCAGCAGATTGAGTACGGGGCCATAGGGGCGGTCAATCGTTTGCAGTGCTCCCATTGCCCAACACCACGTTGTATTGGAAAAGTGAGGAATGTTCTGGTCAGTGTGCTGCAACCAGGTGTATGTGGTGAGCCAAAGATTGATCACAAGATAAGGTAACCCATACACGCACATCACACGTAGTGCAGATGAGTGCATTGCGGCGATGATCAGAAAGATGAGCATCACCAGGCAGCCGATGTTGGAGCGAACCATCAACTTGCGAAATGCTTCGGGGAACAGGTTTCGTTGGCCGTTCGCGAATGGATGACCGGTCCAGAAATGAGACGTGGGAAAACCGTAATCCTCTCCACCTGTCGCTCCAAAAAGGAGGTAGAGCGGCCAACCGATCACCAGATGATTAAACAGGGAAATGATCCCAAACAAGGTTGGGTTCAGCATTTTTTTGAGTTGTTCTGTGATTTGCCCAAGAGTCGATGAGGCCCGCGGAGGGACGTGGGTTTCTCCTTGCTCAAGGTGATTGCAGTGAGCGTGGTGAACGCTGTGGCTCCGCGCCCAGCTGTAATAAGGCACCAGCAGTGCGCTGTGAAGCAGGAAACCAACGACTCCCTCAATGCGTCGGTTTGGGTGGAACGCATTGTGGCCACATTCGTGCGCTAAAACCCAACAGCCCATGGCGATGGTGCCGCAGCCAATGCCGTAAAGCACCCACAGCGGAGTGGCCAGGAGGGTGAGGGGGATTTGGCTGCCGATCCCCAAAGCAGCGAGAGACAGGCCTACCGACATGATGAGGCTCCCCCACGCTTTGATGGGGTTGAATTGAGTCAGCTCTGCTGGCAAGGCATTGAGGAGCTCGGCCTTGCTTGGGTAGGCCGTTCTTGAGGTAATGCGATTGAAAGAAGGTGTTGATGGGCGCGTGGTGAAGGTCGCGCTGGATGCAGATGCCAAAAGAATGCCTGCCAAAAAGCACCGGAAGAAGGTGCTTTAGATTTGCTTAAGACTCTAGTGGTTGGGCGAGCTGTTCCGTGGTTTCGGGTTTGGGAGTCGTTGATTCGTGTGCTGGTACGGATTGATTGTCCGGGCGGATTAATCGTTAGTGTTCTGTGTTGACGGTCGCGATGTTTGTTGTGCTTACTTGTGAAGCAGATTGAAGTGAATGGTTTTGGAATGGGGTGGTTTTATAAATCCACTCCTCAATGGGTTGATTGTTAATGATGTGCCTGTGAAGAATCGCCTCCATCTTGTCTGCGGTGACGTCTGCGTACCAAATGCCTTCAGGCCAAACCACCAGAATTGGCCCGCGTTCGCACACCCTCAGACAGTCAACTTTGCTGCGTAGAACGATTCCTTCTGGGCGCTGTTGATCATCGAGCCCCATCTCCCGCACGAGGCGCTTCAGCGCATTCCAGGTTTCGAGTCCTGTGGCTGGATCGCAGCACTTCGCTTTGGAGGCTGTGGCGCAGAGCAGCAGGTGATGGCTGATCAAGCAGCCACCGCCGCCATCGACATCCGCTGGGTGCCCCGGGCCACCTGCTCACGCACGGCCAGGCGCGCCCATTGATCCACGGCCAGCACATCGTCGAGCTGGGGGTGGTCGATGCGATCGACCTTGTGGCGCTCGCAGGCTGCTTCGATCAGATCGGGAATGTCGAGGAAATGGATGCGTTCCTCGAGGAACTGAGCCACTGCCTCCTCATTGGCCGCATTCAGCACGGCTGGCATGGTGCCACCGGCACGGCCCGCCGCGTAGGCCAGTTCCATGCAGGGATATTTGGCGGGATCGGGGCTTCGGAACGTGAGCTGTCCCACCTGGGTGAGATCGAGGCGTTTCCACGGGGTTTCCAGCCTGGATGGCCAGCTCATGCAGTAAAGAATCGGCAGCTTCATATCGGGCCAGCCCAACTGGGCCAGCACTGAAGAATCCGCCAGCTCGATCATCGAGTGGATGATGCTCTGGGGGTGGATCACGATTTCGATGTGGTCGTAATCCAGCCCGAAAAGGTAATGGGCTTCGATCACCTCCAGTCCCTTGTTCATCAAGGAGGCGGAGTCCACGGTGATCTTGCGGCCCATGCTCCAGTTGGGATGGGAGGTGGCATCGGCCACAGTGGCGTTCTCAAGGTCGGCTGCGGCCCAGTCGCGGAAGGCACCACCGGAGGCCGTGAGCTGGATGCGCCGCAGGCCTGGCGTGGGCACACCGGTGGAGAGGCGGGCGTTTTCAGCCCAGGGGGTTCCCTGCAGGCACTGGAAGATGGCCGAATGTTCGGAATCCGCAGGCAGCAGCCTGCTGCCGCTCTTTTTGAGCTCCGGCAGCACCACCGGGCCTGCTGCGATCAGGGTTTCCTTGTTGGCCAGGGCCAGATCCTTGCCAGCGCGGATGGCGGCCAGGGTGGGCAACAACCCTGCGCAGCCCACAATCCCAGTCACCACAAGGTCGGCTGTGTCCCAGGAGGCCGCCACGTTCAGCCCGCTGGGACCTCCCACGAGCTGAGGCTTGCACCGCGGCTGGTGTTCAGCTGGCAGGGCCCGGAGGCGCTGCTCCAATTCAGGGAGCAAGGCTTCGTCAGCCAGAGCGACCAGCTCGGGGCTGTGGCGTTGGATCTGCTCCACGAGCAGGGAGAGATTGCGGCCGGCTGAGAGGGCCACAACCCTGAACTGCTCAGGGAAGTCTTCGACGATGTCGAGGGTCTGGGTACCGATTGAGCCGGTGGAGCCCAGCACGCTGATGGCTTTCACACGGATCCCGGCAAGTGGTGACATCCTCCCACTTTGATTCCGGATGCTGGCAAACTTCCGCCGAGAGGGCTGGACAGCACGTTCATGGCGGCGGTGAGAAAGGAGCAGTGGAAGTCTGGTTTCGGGTTCGTGCTGGCGGCTGCCGGCAGTGCCGTGGGCCTGGGCAACCTTTGGGGGTTCGCCTACCGCGCATCCCAGGGTGGTGGAGGCAGCTTCGTGCTGCTCTATCTGCTGATCGTGGGGCTGATCTGCTTGCCTGTGCTGGTGGCCGAAATGGTGTTGGGCCGCACGACAGGCAGCAGTCCTTTGCTGGCTCCCAGCAAAGCGGCTGGCAAGGCTTGGTGGCCGATGGGCTGGATGTTTATCGCAGCCTCCTGCGGAATCCTGGCCTTCTATGCCGTCTTGATGGGATGGACGGGGCACACCCTCGTGCATGCGCTTCAGGTTGGTCTGCCTGAGAACAAGCAGGCTGCTGATGCGTTCTTCGACTCCATCAGCGGGGGCAACAGTGCGCTGGCCGGTCAGGGCATCAGCCTCTTGCTCACGGCTCTTGTGGTGGCAGCCGGTGTTCAGGCGGGTATCGAACGGCTCTCGCGTTGGGCCCTGCCGCTGCTTTTGCTTCTGCTGATCGGTCTGGCGATCTGGGCCAGCACGCTTCCAGGTGCTGGTGAGGGCTACCGCACCTTTCTGCTGCGCTGGGATGGGGAGGAGCTGATGAACATCAGCACCATCCGCAATGCCTTCAGTCAGGCCTTCTTCTCGATCGGTACGGGCATTGGTTCGATTCTTGCTTATTCGGTTTATCTCAATCGCAAGGCGCCCCTGCCTCAGGAAGCCGTGGCTGTGGTGGGTCTGGACACAGCCGTGGGGTTGCTGGCCGGCATGCTCACCTTCCCTGTGGTGATCAGCTTCAACCTCGGCGAAGTGGTGAGCGACTCCACGATTGGAGCCATCTTCATCGCTTTACCCACGGGACTGTCATCGATCGGGGAGACAGGCCGGGTGGTGGCTGTGCTGTTTTTTGCCTTGGCCTATCTGGCGGCGATCACCTCCGCGGTGTCCCTGCTGGAGGTGCCGGTGTCGTCCCTGATGGATCGCTTGAGCTGGAGCCGCGGCAAGGCCACCTGGGTGAGTGCCGCTGTGATTTTTGTCGTTGGCATCCCGGCCAGCATGAGCCTGGAAGTACTGGAAACAATGGATGCCCTCTTCGGCGGTGTGCTGTTGATCGCTGGTGGCTTGCTGATTGCTGTGCTGATGGGCTGGGTCGTGCCCAATCTCTTTCTGGAGGATCTCCAGCAGAGCGCCGCCGCTTCACCTCTGCTCAGACGGGTGCTGATGTTCTGCTTGCGATGGATCTCACCGGTGGTGATCGCCGCCGGCTTGCTGATCAGCACGGTGGATCTGCTGCGCAACTGGTCCTACGCAGCCTGAGCGGTGGGCAATCCGCGGGTTTAAAGCAGCCGGTTGAGCAGCGCAGAGGCCAGGCGCACCTCCCTGAGAAAGAACATCGCTGCAAGCATCACCAGCCCCATCGAGGCGATGAACAGAGGCACCACCACCAAGGTGAGGTTCACCCTGGAAATCACACTCAGGAACATGGCGGCCACCATGGCGGCGATCAGCAGCGTGGCGGCGGTGAGCAGCTCGATCGAGCGGATCACCAGTTGCATGCGGCGCCTGGCCAGTCGTCGCTCCAGTTCATCCACGTCACCTCCGGCATCGGCGGTGAGGCGCAACTGCTTGGCGTTATCAACGATCCTCGCCAAGCGTCCGGAGAGAACATTCATGAGTGCTCCAATTCCCGCCAGCAGGAACACCGGGGCAACAGACAGCTGGATTGCTTTGGAGAGACTTTCCGGCTGCATGGGCGATCAACAACCTTCCTTTCCCCAGAACCTAAGTCTGATCGTGGCTTGAATCCGGTAGACAGGTGCCCTGATGCAGGTTTTCCCATGCTCTGGCTCAAACGCTGGAACTTCATCGAGCGCGCTCGGCTGGAACGGGAGTTGTGGGATGCCTTCGAAGCCAGGGAAAACCCGGAAGCCAAGATCAAGGCACTGCAGGCTTGGATCGAGGCTGCCGATCCCGCTGATCCCACGCTTGGCGATCAACGCTTTCGGCTTGAGGTTTGGACCACCACTCTCACGAGAATCCGCAAGATCGAAGCGATGATGGCCAATCAGCAGCGCAAGTCCTGAGCTCTGCCCGTCAGCCCCGTCGCCATTCGGTGATGCCGCCGGGTTTGTCGATCAGTTCGATGCCCTGGGCGCTGAGCTCCGCTCTGATCCGATCCGCTTCCGCAAAGTCCTTCGACTGTTTGGCCAGCCGGCGCGCATCAATCGCGGCTTCGATGGACTGGCTGTCGAGGTCGGACTCTTCTTCGGGGGCTGAGGGGTGCTCCAGCCTTAGCCCTAGAACAGCTGCAAGCTCCCTGAGCAGCAACCAGCGCTGCAGAAGCTCCTGGCCGTCATCGTCGTTGTGGTTCGGAGCGTCGCCGCGGTCGAGGCGATTGGCCAGTGCCCTCAAAGGACGGGCCAGCTCAAAAAGCACCGCAAGCGCACCGGAGCTGTTGAGGTCATCGTCCATGGCCGCGCTGAAGCGCTGCCGGGCGCTGAGCAGCGTGTCGATGGCAGAGGACTCCGAGGCGACAACGGCGTCGTTGCCCATCGGCTCTGCAGGCGTCCATCCCAGCGCTTCGGCGTGAAGATCCCCAAGGCTGAGTGCTGCGTTCAGCCCTTTCCAACCGGTCGTTGCGGCCTCCAGGGCCTCGGCGGTGAAATCGAGCGGCTTGCGGTAATGGGCTTGGAGCACAAAGAGCCGCAGGGTCATGGCCGATAGGCCACTCTCCAGCAGGGCGCGGATGGTGGTGAAGTTGCCGAGTGATTTGCTCATTTTTTCCCCGCCCACATTCACCATGCCGTTATGCAGCCACACGCGCGCCAGCTCCTGGCCGGTTGCGGCCTCGGATTGGGCGATTTCATTTTCGTGATGGGGGAACACGAGATCGGCACCCCCGAGGTGGATGTCAATGGTGTCGCCGAGCTCCTCGCGCACCATGGCGGAGCACTCGATATGCCAGCCAGGCCGGCCATTGCCCCAAGGTGAGGGGAAGCTGGGTTCACCGGCCTTGGCTCCCTTCCAGAGGGCGAAGTCGAAGGGGTGTTGCTTGCGTGCTTCTTCGGCATCAGCCACGCGTCCGTCCGCGTTGGTCTGCTGGTCGGCGAGGTCGCGGCCGCTGAGCTTGCCGTAGCCGGCGTGTTTCATCACTGCGAAATACACATCGCCATCGGCGGAGTAGGCCGCACCCTTGGCCTCGAGCTCAGCGATTAGGGTGCGGATCCCCTCAAGGCAGCGGGTGGCTCGGGGCATGCGATCGGGACGAAGGATGCCCAGGGCATCCATGTCCGCATGGAACGCGTCGATATTGCGCTCACTCACGGCCTCCATCGACGAACCCTCCTCCGCCGCACGCTTGAGGATTTTGTCGTCGATGTCGGTGAAGTTCTGCACGAAGGTGACGGCGTAGCCACTCCAGATCAGATACCGGCGCAGCACGTCCCAGTTGATGTAGCTGCGGGCATGGCCCAGGTGGCACAGGTCGTAGACCGTTACGCCGCAGCAGTAGATGCTCACCTGCCCATCCTTCAAGGGCTGAAACGGTTCCGTGCGGCGGGTGAGCGTGTTGGTGAACCGCAGGGACACAGGCATTCGGGATCTGAGGGCGAGGCTACGGCCTAACGGGAGCCCGGGACCCGTTGCAGGACCGCTATTTCGCTTCCATCCAATTGCTGCCGACGCCGGTTTCAGCCACCAAGGGCACGCTCAGCTCCACGGCCTTCTCCATGGTGGAGACCACCAGAGCTTTCACGTCGTCCAAAGCCGAAGGCTCCACCTCCAGCACCAGTTCATCGTGCACCTGCAGCAGCAGGCGTGCGGGTAGGGAGTGTTGTTGAAGAGCAGCCTGCAGCTGAATCATCGCCAGCTTGATGATGTCGGCACTCGAGCCTTGAATCGGTGCGTTGGCCGCGGCGCGCAGCTGCTGGGCTTCCATGCCGCCGCGGCGAGCCACATCGAGATCAATCTCGAACGGATCCTTGCCAAGAAGACGGCCAAGACCGTTGCGGTCGAAGTGGAAGGGTCGGCGCCGGCCCATGATTGTCTCCACATAGCCACGGCTCAAGGCCAGGCGTTCCTGCAGTTCCAGAAAGGCGAACACCTTGGGATACCGCTCCCGGTATTTGCTGAGGAACTCCTTGGCGTCTGTTTGGCTCACCCCGGTTTCGCGCGCGAAGCGCTGGGCGCCCATGCCGTAGATCACCCCGAAATTGATCGTCTTGCCCAGCCGGCGCTCATCGGCGCTCACGTCGTCTTTCTCAAGCAGGAGCCGTGCAGTGAGGGCATGCACGTCGTCGCCATCGCGGTAGGCCTGCTGCAGCACCTCCTCCCCGGAGAGGTGGGTGAGGATGCGCAGCTCGATCTGGGAGTAGTCCGCACTGAGCAGGGTCCAGTGCTCCTGGGGCAGGAAGGCTTTGCGGATCCGGCGGCTGTACTCGGTGCGAACGGGAATGTTCTGGAGGTTGGGATTGCTGCTGCTGAGCCGGCCTGTGGCCGTCACGGCCTGGTTGAAATCCGTATGCACGCGGCCGGTTTCGGCCTCCACCAATTGGGGCAGCGCATCCACGTAGGTGCTTTTCAGCTTGCTCAGCACCCGGTGCTCCAACACCAGAGGCACCACCGGATGGTCGTCCGCAAGCTTGTCCAGCACCGTGGCATCGGTGCTGTAGCCCGTTTTGGTGCGGCGTGATTTCTTGCGGTCAAGCCCCAGCGTCTCGAAGAGCAGCTCTCCCAGTTGTTTGGGAGATGCCAGGTTGAAGTCCACGCCGGCCGCTTGCTTGGCATCGGCCTCAAGCCGCGTCAGGGTCTCGCCCATCTCCTTGGAGAGGGTGTCGAGATAGGAGAGATCAATGCGGATGCCGGTGGCCTCCATCAAGGCCAACACCGGCTCCAACGGCAGTTCCACCTGATCGAGCAAGTTGGTGAGCTGCTCGCCGCTGGCCTGGAGCTGCTGGCGCAGATCAATCGCCAGCCTGCGGGTGAGGTGCACATCCATGGCGCAGTAGAGCGCTGCCTGATCGCTGGGAACCTCGGCAAAGCAGCTGGCCTTGCCGTCTTTGGCCTTGCCCACCAGGTCACTGAAGAGGGTGGGCGTGATGCCGTAATCCCGCTCGGCCATCCCATCGAGGCTGTGTTTGGCCGCGGCATCGCGCAGGTAATCCGCCAGCAGCGTGTCCATCACCACGCCGCCGAGAACCAGGCCGTGACGCAGCAGGATCAGGCGGTCGTATTTGGCGTTCTGCAGCGCTTTGGGATGGCTGGGGCTGCTCAACCAGGGGGCGAGTTGCTCCAACACCACCTCCAGCGGCAGCTGGGTTAGCGCGGGATCTGTGTGTCCCACGGGGATGTAGGCCAGATCGCTGAGGCCGGCTCCCCAGCACACGCCGATGCCCACCAGTTGGGCTTTGAAGGGGTTCAGATCCGTGGTTTCGGTGTCCACAGCCACCGGCTCCGAGGGGTTGGTGCATCCCATCAGCTGCTGCATCAAGCTCTGCAGTTGCTCCCGGGTGCTCACCACCTGCGGCGCGAGCTCGGGTCGGGTGGAGGGGCTGGTCACCCCAGTTGCGGCTGGATCCGTGCCCGCTTCTCCAGATTCCGCAACGCCAGCCTTGGATGGTGCTCCTTTTGCTTTTTTGGCGGTTGCTTCCTCCAGCAGATGGGCGTTCGCCGTCAGTCCGCCGCTGGAGAAGGTGGCCACGAAGCTCGGGATCTGACGGACCAGGCTGTTGAGCTCCAGGTCTTGAAGCTGCTCCTCCAGACCTTCACCATCCACCGGTCCCAGCTCCAGGACAGGCTCCTCAGGCAGGGGAATGTCGACGAGGATTTCAGCGAGATGGCGGGAGAGATAGGCGTTGTCGCGGTCGGCGCTGAGCTTTCCCTTGAGTGCACCTTTCACGGCACCGCGGCTGGCCTTGGGCCCCTCGGCTTCCACTTCCTCCAGCACGCGATACACGCCGTCGAGGTCGTTGTTTTCCTTGAGCAGATTGATGGCGGTCTTGGGGCCGACCCCCTTCACACCAGGGATGTTGTCGGAGCTGTCGCCGGTGAGGGCTTTGAGGTCCACCACCTTGTTGGGCATCACGCCCAGCTTGGCCACCACGCCGGCTTCGTTGATCAGGGTGGGCCCGCTGCTCTTGGCATACGGACCGCCACCCATGTAGAGCACGGCAATGTCCCGCTGGTCATCCACCAGCTGGAAAAGATCCCGATCCCCGCTGAGAATGCGCACGCGCCAGCCTGAGCCGGCAGCCCGGTTGGCCAGGGTTCCCAGCACGTCATCGGCCTCGTAGCCAGGCGCCAGGCAGAGGGGAAGTTTCAGACGTTCGCGCAGGATCGTCTGCAGTTGATCCAAGTCTTGGAAGAACACCTCGGGGGCCACATCGCGATGGGCTTTGTAGTTGGCATCGGCTTGGTGGCGAAAGGTGGGTTCAGCGGTGTCGAAGGCGATCGCCACCCCTTCCGGTTTCAGTCCCTTGCTGTTGTCGAGCAGGGCTTTGAGAAAGCCGTAGGTCACGCTGGTGGGCCGGCCATCTTTTGTGGCCAGTCCACCCTCACCGCCTTTGCTGAAGGCATAGAAACTGCGAAAGGCCAAGGAGTGGCCATCCACAAGCAACAGCAGGGGTTTCTCGAGGGTTTCAGGCATGGATTCGGGCAGGTCGGATCTCGATCAGTCGCGCTTCTTCGCCCAGGGCGGAAGGTCGATGAACACCTTGGAGCCAGGTTTCACCCCCGAGAGAATCGCACTCTGGCCGCCGCTGCTGGAGCCCAGTTCCACCGCTTGGAAGCGGGGCTGGTCATCCTTGCCAACGAGCAGAACGCCGGGTTGGCCGTTTTCGGTCACGATCGCCACGTTGGGAACCAGGGTGCTCTCAGCGGTCCGACCCGTCTGGAAATCCACGTCCACCGTCATGCCGATGCGCAGGGTTGGGGGTGGATCGATCAGGGTCAATTCCACCTCAAAGGAAATCACGTTGTCGGTTTTCTCGGCCCGCGGAGCGATATCCCTCACCCGGGCAGGGAAGCGCTGATCGGGGAAGGCATCCACACGCACCGTGGCGTCTTGGCCGATCCGGATGCGACCGATGTCGCTTTCAGGCACTTTCGCTGCCACTTCCAAACCTTCGGAGAGCTCAACGATGGAGGAACTGGTGGCTCCGGCATTCGCTGATGCCGTGGTGGTGGGAGTCACGAAGGCACCTGGTTCAGCGAACCGTTCGGTGATCACACCGCTGAAGGGGGCTCGGATCAGGAGTTCGTTCCCTTCCACATCGCGCTGCTGAATGCGTTCCCTGGCGGCCGTGAGCGCTTCCTTGCTGCTCAGGAAGGCTGCGCGGTAGCCATCCAGATCCGAGGCACTGATGGCTCCGCTGTTTTCGAGTTTTTGATAACGGATGTAGTCGGCCCGTTTCGCCTCGAAGTCCGCCCTGGCCTGACGTTCGAGGGCCGAGAGCTCATCCATGCGATCGGTGAAGTCTCCGCTGTCCATGCGGGCCAGCACCTGCCCCTTGGTGACCGCATCGCCTTCATCCACATACAGGGCATCCAATAGGCCTTGACGCTTGGGGCTCACATTCACGCGCCGGATGGGCTCCAATTCACCACTGGCAGTAATCACGCCCGGAAGGGTCCCCCGTTTTGCGGTGGCGGTGTAGTCCGCCAGTTGGCGCCGTCCTGTGCCGGCTCCACGGCTCCAGATCAGGGCCCCGCCACCGACAACCAGAACGACAGCTGCAGCAGCGATCAGGCGTTGTCGTCGCCGTTTGATGCCGCTGAGGCGGGTGAGCGGCCTGAGGGCTGCGTGCGTGGCCCCGGCGGAGGTCTCGCTCTTCTGGCTGCCCATGGCCCCTGAACATGTTTCGTAACGCAGTCTCGCGCGTAGGCGGCGCAACCGTGTAAGCCGCAGCCCTGCCGATAGATTCGCCGGCATGCTTAAAGCCGGAATCGTCGGACTGCCCAACGTGGGCAAATCCACTCTGTTCAATGCCTTGGTGGCCAACGCGCAGGCGCAGGCGGCCAACTTTCCGTTCTGCACCATCGAGCCCAATGTCGGCACGGTGGCCGTCCCGGATTCCAGGTTGGAGTTGCTGTCTGATCTCAGCAGCAGTGCGGAGACCATCCCCACGCGGATGGAGTTCGTGGACATCGCTGGGCTCGTGAAGGGCGCCAGCCAGGGCGAGGGACTCGGTAACAAATTCCTCGCCAACATCCGCGAGGTGGACGCGATCGTGCACGTGATCCGCTGTTTTGAAGACGACGACGTCATTCATGTGTCCGGGGCGGTTGGCCCAGCCCGGGATGCGGAAGTGATCAACCTTGAATTGGGCCTGGCCGACCTGGCGCAGCTTGAGAAGCGGCGGGAGCGCCTCAAGAAACAGATGCGCACCAGCAAGGAAGCCCAGATTGAAGATGCGGCTCTCGAGCGCATCCAAGCGGTGCTTGAGCAAGGTGGTGCCGCCCGCAGTGTGGAACTCAGCGAGGAGGAGGCGCTGATGCTGAAACCCCTGGGCTTGCTCACGGCCAAGCCGATCATCTATGCCACCAACGTGAGCGAAGACGATCTGGCGGGCGGCAATGGGTTCTGTGAGGAGATCGTGGCGTTGGCGGCCAAGGAGGGCGCCGAAACCGTGCGCATCTCAGCCCAGGTGGAAGCAGAACTGATCGAGCTCGGGGATGAGGAGCGTCAGGACTACCTCGATGGCCTGGGGGTGAACGAGGGGGGATTGCAAAGCCTGATCCGGGCGACCTATCAGCTTCTGGGGCTGCGCACCTACTTCACCACCGGGGAGAAGGAAACCCGCGCCTGGACCTTCAAGGCCGGCATGACCGCACCGCAGGCTGCAGGTGTGATTCATACCGATTTTGAAAGGGGCTTCATCCGAGCGCAGACGATCAGCACCGACAAACTGCTGGAGGCCGGTTCTCTCGTTGAAGCGCGCAATAAGGGTTGGCTGCGCAGTGAAGGGAAGGAGTACGTGGTGGAGGAGGGGGATGTGATGGAATTCCTCTTCAACGTGTGATCACGTTCAATCCTTCCGTCACAGCGCATCGAGGGCTTTCATCGCTGGGATGAAGTCAGGGCTGTTCTGATCGAAGTCGTCGCAGGTTTTGTTCATGGCTTCGCTGGTGAGGGCCACCACCCGGATGGCTTGCGGCGATTTCAACCAGTCAGCCTGCTGCTGCCAACCGTTGCTTTGGATGCCGCTCTGCACGATCGCCTGCGCCCTCTCCCGGCTGTAGCCAGCGTGCAGCACCTTGCATTCGGCATAGGCAGCCAGTCCCACCAGAGCCTGGCGGGTGTCGCTGTCGGCAGCCTGAACGGGTTGAGCAAGCTCCCCGATGCTGCTGGCCAGCAGCGCGAGTGCGCTCGAAGCCCCCGCCAGGATTTGCACTGTTGAGCGAGAGAACGCCATGGCTGCGGCAAGACTGGCGGCAGTTTATGGATCTCGCCGATCCCTCATGCCATGGACGTGGATGCGATCGGTTACACCGCTGCAGCCCTCACCACCATCAGTTTCTTCCCTCAGGCGATCAAAACCCTGCGACTGGATGACACGCGCTCGATTTCGCTCTCGATGTACGGCCTGTTCACCACCGGTGTGGCGATCTGGGGGGTGTTCGGCTGCCTCACGGGGAATGGTCCTTTGATCGTGGCCAATGGCCTCACCTTCATTCCGGCAGCCTTCGTGCTGCAGAAGAAGATCCGCCATCGCCTCCTGCGCGGCGAGCGTTAGTACACCGCCCCGAAGGCTTCCCCTTCTGCGCTGTGAACACCCAGCTCCTGCCGCCACTGGTGCAGAGGCTTCTCCCAGGCTTCTTCCCAGCGCTGCAGCACCAGGGGCTTGGCTTCCAGTCCGATGCGGTTGCCGAAGGCAATGCTCCGGCTCACGCCGGCCAGGTTGGCTGGGGCGAAGCGGAAGGCGCGGAAGCACGCCAGGGTATTGATGAGCACGTAGGCGGGAAAGCCGATCTGCGTCGCTGTGATCGCCAACACGCCCGACTCACCAGCGCTTTGCGTGTTGAAGCCGCCGATCACGTGATGGAGGTCGTGGGTGGTGGCGATCCGCTGGGTCAGCCAGAGCGCTTCACTGCTGGTGTCCCGAGGGCGAAAAAAGTCGGGGTCGTAGTTAAGCTTGCGGATCATGCCCGCGTAGGCCCGGCCCAGGCTTCCCTCTGGGAGCGCTTCCAGCGCAGCAAGATCGGGCTGGAAGGGTGGATAGCGCTGCTCGATCATCTCCGCACCTCCCGGCAAAGCCTTGAAGCGCTCCACGCACACCACCATCGCCTCGCTGTCGATGAAGTTGTCGACCAAATCACCGACGCTCTGAAGGCCACCTTCACTGGCGGCCATCTCACGGATGATTGAAAGATTCCTAACGGAGCGAAGCAGTTCTCGGGCTCGAGACATCGTTGGACTTCTCCAGGGGGATGGCGCTCAACCCTGGTGTATAGCGGGGCCTCACGGTTTTGAGCAGCGGCACCATCAGCAGGCACACCGACGCCATCAGGACCCAGAGCAGCAAGCCATGGCCCTGGCGATCGAGCAGGAACCCTGCCATCAGTGGAGCTCCAGTGGCACTAATGGCAAAACACTGGGAAAACAGCGCCATGGCCAGCCCGCGATGTTGAAGGGGCGTTTCTTCCACCATCGCTTCGGCGGCGGTGGGAAGGAAGGCAGCTTCCCCGAAGGCAATCGGCAGCATCGCCAATGCAATGAGGGCGATGCCGCCACTCCAGAGAGCGGAAGCGGCCAACAAAAGGCACCCCAGCACAAACCCACCAAGCCCCATTCCAAGCCCAAAACGCAGGCTGCGACGGGCCACCCAGTTGCCAACGGGCCATTGCAGCGTCACAAGCAGTGCCAGCTGCAGCGCGATCAGTGCGCCGCTCCAGGCTTCGCTCAGGGGTGCTCTGGCCATGCCGCCGCGCACCAGATCGAGGGGAAGGGCGCTCTGCATGAGCGCAATGATCCCGGTTGCCACAATGCTCACCGCAAGCACCGGCATCAAAGGAGGCAGCCATTGCCAGCCATCTGAAGCGGCATCCCTGTCGGCTGGGTCTTCTTCGGCGGGATGCAGCAGAGCGGCACGGCCATCTGGAAGGGGGCGCAGGCTGAGCACCACCAACATCAGAACCACAGCTGCCGCCTCCACCAGATACACCGCACGGATGAGCCCCAAGGCGGTGACCAGCGCACCAATCAAGGCTCCGACGGCGACGCCGAGGGCGTCGGCACTGCGTGCAAGGGCATAGCCGCGGCTGGAGTTGAACCCTGTGCAGCTGAGGGGAACGGCCAGTTCAATCGCTGGGAAATACAACCCAGCGGCAATGCCAATCAGCAACTGGCCCGCGAGGTAGCCGTTGAAACCCTGGGCTTGGAACAGCACCAGATCAGCCAGAAACGCGAGAATGGCGGCGGCGCGTACTGGCCAGGAACAAGACAGGCCCCGATCGAGCAGCACCCCACTCATCAGCCTTGCCGCAGTACCGATCAGCGCAGAAGCCGCAAGTCCCTGGCCGACTTGAATGGCGGTGAAGCTGGCCTGATGAAAAACCATCGGCGTCATGTAGATGACTCCCCCTGCGCCGAGGGATGCCAGCAAACGGATGGATGCCACTTCCTGCAGAGATGCGGGAAACTGGTTCCACCAGTGCACTGGCCTTGGCCTTGGGAGGACGCTTAACAGGACGAAGGATGGCTGTTGGACTGTTCAGCAGTCTGCTGCTCTGGGCTGCCTCTCCGCGACCCGTCCAGGCAGCTGGTGAGCTGGAGGTTCGGCTGGATGGAATGGCGTTGCCGATTTCCATCGACGATCTCGGTGCCTGGGTGCGCAGTGGTGGGGCCCGTTCGTCTGAGTTGGGCGTTTGGTTCAACCTGCTTGAGGCCGAAAGCAGGAAAGGGGTGATCGATCTGCTGCAGGCGCCCTTGATCAACGACAGCAGCATGGCCAGGCAGATCCTCAACAGCTGGGCGGGGCGGCAGTTGTTGGATCAGGTGGGTGATCTGGTGCAGGTGGATGACGAAACCACGGGCCTGACGGTTCAGACCACGCTCGAAGAGCTTCTTGCGCAGCGTCCGGAGGTGACCACGCTCGAGTTGCTGGAGGCACTCCCAGCCAAGAAGGTGCGCCTCGATCTTGATGCGCTGCTGGAGGTGGCGGCCAGTTGGCGGCTGCAGCTCGAGCGTCAGCAGCTGTTGGTGGAGCGTCTGGGACGCCAGCCGCTGTCCCCGCAATCCCTGCCGCAAGCCAGGGAATGGCCGGCGGCCGCTGATGGCCGGCTCGAACGCTTGGCTCTGCCGGTGCCCCATCGCGAGCGTGATCTTCAACTGCAGCTCTGGCTTCCCGATGCAGCGCTGGAAGGCCAACGCCGCTCCTGGCTGGTGCTGATGCCGGGGCTGGGCGGAAGCCCTGACCACTTCGCTTGGTTGGGGCGAGCGCTCAGCCGCAACGGCTGGCCTGTGGTTGTGCTGGAACACCCGGGCAGTGATGCGGTGGCGGTGAAGGCCCTTCTGGAGGGCAGGCGTCCGCCGCCGGGAGCGGAAGTGCTTCCAGAGCGTTTGCGCGATTTGCAGGAGGTGCTGTCGGCGCAGGGGAGGGGAGATCTGCCGCTTTCGGGGGATCAACTGGTGCTTGTGGGGCACTCCCTCGGTGCATTGACGGCTTTTCTCGCCAGTGGAGCCCAGCCTGAGCAAGGGCTGGGACGACGCTGCCGAACGGTGATGGATGACCTGCCGCTCAGCAATCTCTCCCGGCTGTTGCAGTGCCAGATCCAGGATGTGGCGCTGCCAGGCTTTCCGCCGCCAGCGTCACTGGCGGGGGTGGTGGGCCTCAACAGCTTCGGAAGCCTGCTCTGGCCGCGGCGCGTGCCTGTTGCCAGCGATGTTCCCGTGTTGCTCAGCGGTGGCTCTCTGGATTTGATCACACCTCCCCTCAGCGAACAGCTCGGGCTCCTGCGGGCATTGCCGGCCAATCCCGGCACGCGCGCTGTGCTGGTGGAGGGCGCCAGCCATTTTTCGCCGGTGCGCGTGGAGGGGCAAAGCGGTGGCCAGGGCGACGATCTCTTCCAGCTCGGGGAGGAGTTCGTCGGTGTGCAACCGCTTCAGGTGCAGGCTCTGCTGAAACAGGAAATTCTGCGCTTTCTCGAAGCTTTGGAAAGCGGTCGTCGGGTGAAGCGTGCAGAAGCAGACGCCGAACATCTTCAGGTGGGGGCCCTGCATCTCTATCGCCTGAATCAAGCGGGAGCAGCACGCTTGCTGGATTGAAGCCTTGAGCATCTGGCTTGCAGCTGGGCCAGCTTCATTTCCAGGATTGGCAGGGACTGCCCATCCCGCAATCTGTAAATCCCCAGAGGACTCAGATCTGACTGTTGAGCATCAGGTGTCAGGTGTGGTGCAGGACCCTTCAGGTCTTCATAAATCAGGCATGCCATGGCGAACGCTTCGGCTTCCGACAGTCGGGGGCGTTGCATCGTTGACCGGGTGGTTCTGCCGGAATGGTGCAGGGGATGCCTCCCCCCTGACGCAAGCTGGTGCTGAAGCTTCGCTGAGATTTTGCTGATGGATGGGCCGCAGTGCTGGCTGCCTCAGTACCGCACCCGAGGATCCAGAAGGGCCACCAACAGATCCACCGCCACACTCACCAACACCACCAAAGAGGCCACCACCACCACGATTCCCTGCACAACGGGGTAGTCGCGTTGGTTGATGCTTTCCTGCAGACGCAAGGCGATCCCCGGCCAGGAGAACGTCACTTCGATCAACAGCGCGCCACCGATCAGCGACGCCACGGTGATGCCGGCGATGGTCAGCACCGGGAGCAGGGCATTGGGCAGGGCGTGCCGAAGCACCACCTGGGTCTCCGTCAGTCCGCGGCTGCGGGCCGCTTCCACGTAATCGGAACGCAGGCTGCGATTGAGATTCAGGCGCAAGGCATTGGTGAACACACCGCTCAACAGCAGCCCCAACGTGCAGGCTGGGAGCACCAGGTGGCGCAGGCTTCCCTGCAACGCGCGCCAATCAGCGCTGAACAGGCTGTCGGCAATCAGAAAGCCGCTTCCCTCGGGCGGCACCATCCCCGGGGGAAAACGCCCGCCCACCGGCAACCAGCCGAGCACCACGGCGAACAGAAGCTGGGCCAGCATCGCCACCCAGAAAGGCGGTAAGGCGTAGGTGCCGATCCCGTAGAAACGGCCGGCAAGATCCAGGCGTCCTTCCGATCGGGCAATGGCGGTGAAACCCACGGCGAGTCCCACCACTGCCGCGACCAACAAGGCGGTGACACTGAGCTCCAAGCTGGCGGGTAGGGCCCTGCCGATGATTGCGGTGACGGGGTTTTCATCGATCAGCGATCGGCCCAGATCGCCATGCAGGAGGTCCCGGAGGAAATCGAGGTATTGCTTGCCCAGGGACTGATCGAGGCCAAGCTGGGCGCGCAGTTCAGCTTTCACGTCCTCCGGTGCGCGGCTTCCCAGCACCGCATCCACAGGATCGCCAGGAGCGACCCGCAGGAGCAGAAACACCAGGGTGGAGATCAGCCAGAGCATCACCGGCGCCAGGGCCAGGCGCGTGCTGGCGTAGCGCAGCAGTTCGCGTCCGCGACTCATTGAGGCACCTCCTCAAGTTGGGCCAGCTTGACCTGTCCGTTGCCGTCGAATTCCGGCGTGGCCACCCCGCGTTGGCTCCAGGCCCGGGCTGTGACCAGCCAAACGGGGATGTAAGCCGCTCCCTGAGCGGCCTGCGTTTCGATGACATCGAGGTCTTGAAGGCGCTTGCGGCCGCGGCTGCGATCGGATTGCTGCAGGGCTTGATCGAGCCCCGGTGCGGTCCAGAAGCTGCCGCTCTTCGCGGCTTCACCGCGTTCGCAGATGAACCCTCTGGACACATCGCAGCTCAGCAACGGGGACAGGTAGGCCTCGGGATCGGGATAGGGCCCCCGCCAATCCAGCATCACGGCAGCAAAGGCTCCATCACCAAGCTGGCGATACACGGTGGTCGATTCCACACCATCGAGGTCGAGCGCCAGGCAGTCGGGCAGGTCGCGCTGCAGCTGCGTCTGCCAGATCAGGGCCATCAAACGGTCCGCCGGCACATTGGAGCGATAGGTGAAGGGAACTGAGAGCACCCGACCGTTGCAGTACCCGGCGTCCTGAAGCAGGGTTCGCGCCTTGGCGATGTTGAGGCTGGGCCAGGGGTCACCCTCTCCCCCCGCCAAACCCGGTGGAACAAGCGAGCGCAAGGGCGGCCGCAGCCCGTGGCTCACCCTTTGGCTGATGAGGTCGCGGTCGAGGCTGAGGGCCATGGCCCTGCGCACCCTTGGGTCCTGGAACGGAGGGGCGTTGCTCAGCAGGGTGATGTAACCGATCACCAACGCCGGCCCTTTGCCCTCACGCAGCGTCCCCTTGTCGGCGAGGCGATTCAAGGCCAGGCGCTGATCTTCGTCGATGGCATCCGAGAGCAGCACGTCCACTTCGCCGCTGCGCATGGCGCCGAAGAGAGCCGTGGAATTGCTCAGGTAGATCATTTCGAGCCCCGCGTTGCGCGGTGGCTCTCCCCAGTATTGGTCGAACGGCTCCAGGCGCTGCTCAACCGCTCTGAAATGGGTCAGGCGGTAGGGCCCAGTGCCCACGAAGCGATCGTTGAGAGCGCGATTGGCGTAATCGCTATAGGCGGTGGGGGACACCGGCGTGAGATTGGTGGAGGTCAGCAGGTTCACCAGGGAGGTGGACGGGCGGCTGAGCTGAAGGCGGAGTTGGAAGGGTTTCGGGGTCTCGACTGCGGTGATGCGACCGCCCACGATGTAATTCAGGCGTCCGATGCGCAGAAATCGGCGCAGGCTGAAGGCCATCGCTTCCGCGTCGAAGCGGGTGCCGTCGTGGAAGAGAACATCCTCACGCAGCGGAATCGTGATGGTGCGTCCGTCGGCGCTGATCTCAGGCAGCGCGGAAGCCAGGGAGGGTTGCAGGTCTCCATTGGCTGAGCGCTTGTAGAGGGTGTCTCCGATGGCACTCAGCAGCTGCAGGGCTCCGAAGGTGTTGGCGCGTGCCGGATCGAGGGCGCTGATCCGCCCTGCGCTGGCCACGATGAGGCGGTCGCTGGTGCGGCTGGGCTGACAGGCCGTCTGGCCGATACAGAGCGCCAGGGTCCCCAGGAGGGTCAACGAGCCCTTGATCCAAGGAAACGCGGTGGGGCCGCGGCCTGTCGTGCTGGATTCGCTCACGCCTGGGAGGCAGACCCGGCCATTCAAAGGCCTTAAGGCCTCAATCGATGCCGGATTCGCTGTGGATCTGATCGAGAGGCACCTCGAACACGGGCGACCCCTTGGGCTCCAGAGGCCATTGGCGCACCCAGCAGCGATCGTGATCGCCATCGATGCCAATCACTTGGAACACCCCGTTGTTGCTGTGAAGCCGGATGCAGTCGCCCTGGTGAAGGCTCATGAGGGGTCTTGATTCGAGCTGCTCGCAGCGTTGCCCGATCAGGACGGTGGTTTCGTTCGGCATGAACGGTTTGCAGCACAGATCTGCGAATGCAGACCCGCTCTGTGATGGTTCTTACGACTTTGCCCTATGTCGGGGGTTGTCCGCCAGGGGTCAGAGGCAGCCCAGGTGGGAGGCCAGGAGGCGCACTTCCGGTAGGGCTGTGATCGCGCTCAACGCTTTCTGCATCGCTCCGCTGCTCACTTCGTGGGTGATCACAACGATTTCGGCGCCTTCGTCGCTGGCATCGAACTGCACGATCGACTGGATGGAAACCTGTTGATCGCCAAAGCAGCTGCCGATTCGGCCGATCACTCCGGGGGCGTCATCTGTGTTGAAACGCACATAATTGCGCTGCCGGATCTCTCCCCCTTGCACCAAGCGGCAGGCGCGCCAGCTGCTGGCTGCCAGGAGAGGATCGAGGCCGCCAGGCGCGGCATTGAGCTGACGGATTCCAGCGATGTTGAGGATGTCGGCCACCACCGCGGAGGCGGTGGGCCCCGATCCAGCGCCAGGTCCGTAGAACATCACCCGTCCCACCGGATCCCCCTCCACGAGGATGGCGTTGTTCACGCCGTGAACCCCAGCCAGGGGGTGCTCTTTCGGGACCAGGGTGGGTTGCACGCGCACGGCCAGGGGCAGTGCTGGAGAGGCGTCGCTGCTGCTTTCAATCCGCTCTGCAATCGCCAGCAGCTTGACGCCGTATCCGAGCTGGGTGGCGTAGTCCACATCCTTGCTCTGCAGGTTGCTGATCCCGCTGGTGGGAATGGCGTCACGATCGATGGGGCCACCAAAGGCCAGGCCCGAAAGGATGGCGATTTTGTCTGCGGCGTCATGCCCCTCAACGTCCGCAGCGGGATCGGCTTCGGCGTAGCCCAGGTCCTGAGCGTCCTTGAGAACGGCGAAGTAGTCAGCCCCCTCATCCGCCATGCGGCTGAGGATGTAATTGGTTGTGCCGTTGATGATCCCGCTCACGCGGTTGATCCTGTTGCTGCCCAGAGACTGCTTGAGCGGTTCGATGATGGGAATGCCGCCGCCAACGGCGGCTTCGATCAGCACATACACCCCGGCAGCAGCGGCGGCCGAGGCGATCTCCTCGCCATGGCGGGCGATCACTGCTTTATTGGCGGTCACCACCGACTTGCCGGCAGCGATCGCGCGCATGATCAGGGTGCGAGCCGGCTCAATCCCGCCCATCACCTCCACCACCACCTGAACCTCGGGGTCGTCCACCACGGCCTCCGGGTCGGTGGTGAGCTTCTCCTGGGGGATGGCGACCGGACGGGAACGGTTGAGGTCGCGCACGGCGACACGCACGAGGTCCAGCTCGGCGATCAGGGGGTGACGACCCTCAGGACTCGTGAGAATGGTGGCGACACCGGCGCCGACGGTTCCGAGGCCGAGCAGGCCAATGCCGATCCTTGTCGCCATGGGGCGGGTCCGTTAACTGCGGTGAACTCCCGACTTTAGGCAGCGGTGGATCCAGGGTTGGACGTGAGCGCTTCGGCCTGGGCCTGCATGGTGCGCAGGATGTTCAGAAAACCGTTGGCGCGTGACGGCGTCAGGCTGGCCTGCAGGCCGGTCGCAGCGATCACCCCTGGGTCCACAGCCATCACCTCCGCTGGAGTGAGATCTGTCAATCCTTTGATCAGAAGCGCCAGCAGTCCTTTGGTGATCAGGGCGTCCGAGTCTCCTTGCCAGCGCAGGCGTCCATCCACCAGGTCGGAGGCGATGAACACCTGGGACACACATCCCTTCACCTTGCGCTCTTCGGTTTGAAGCTCAACGGGCATCGCCGGCAGTTTTTTGGCCAGCCACAGCACGTATTCGTAACGTTTGCGTGGGTCTGGCGTGCCACTTAGGCGATCGGTGAGCTGATCCAGGGCAGCGCTGCCATAGCGGGTCGACGCGTTGCCTTGGTCTGCCATAGCCGATTCAGTGGTGGCGGTCGTGGCCTCGAACCTTAGCGATCGTGCACACCACGCCGACCAGGGCCGGCGCGGACAGCCAGGCGATCCAGGGCAGAGGCTGTGGGCTCTCTACCACCTCGTCGAGGTTCACCACCCCTCGCTGAAGCGGAAGCGTGAGGTAGTCGCGGTGGCCAGGGCCCCCGTCCACCTGAAGGTCCACCAGCCCATCCTCCACGGCCGGGAGCTGCAGCTGGAGGCGTCCGTCGGCGTTGATCGTGCCGAGCTCTTCGCCAGCGCTGCCGTCCGCTTGAAGGAGCCTCACAACAGCCCCTTCCACAGGCTCACCTGTTGAGAAGCTGCTGGTCAGCTCGAGCTGTCCATCGAGGTAGCGCAAACTGCTTTCCACGCCGTGGGCATCAGCCGATGGCGGCTGAACCAGTCCGGAGATCACGGCAACGGCAGACAGGGCGCAAAGGCGGGGCCACAGGGGCATGGGCATCCGGGTCTGGAGTCCCCATCCTGCGGCTGATCAGGGCCTCAGGCAAGAGGGGGCCTCAGGATTGGCGCGCCACGGCGCGGAACATGCGCCCCATGGCATTCAGCATCAGTTCCACCGCCTGCGGCTGACTCTGGCCTCGCTCGCTCAGTTCACGGGCAATCACTCTCTGGGCAAGGGTGAGCTGATGCGGATCCGAGCAGTTCTGCTGGCGCAATGCCGGGCTGACCGAAGGGTTTGGATTCACCGGATTGCCTTGGGATCTCACTCTTCGACCTTACAAACGCCCCGCTCACTGGCCCATCCATCGAATGGGCGATCCCAGGGATCGCGTGGCAACCGCTCTGGGCTGATGCAGGCGTCGGGAAGCACCACCAGGGCTGGCACCTCGCACCAGAGAGGTTGGGCTCTGAGGCGGTCGTAGTACCCCCCGCCGTAGCCGAGACGAACACCATCGCGATCCACAGCCAGGGCCGGAACCAGCAGCAGATCCAGTTGATCCGCCGTCAGAGGAGGCTGATTCAGAGGAGCCGGAATGCCACATCCGTCGTCGATCAAGGGTTCAGTACCCCAGGGGTGGTAGCTGAGATGCCCCTGGCCATCGGCAGCCGGCAGGGCCAGGGTCAGCCTCAGCTCCTCCACCAAGCAGGGCCGCAGCACCGTTAAGTCCACCTCCCCCGGCAGAGGCCAGTACAGACCGATGTATCCCTGGAGTGAACTGAGGGCATGCCGGGCGCGGATTGCTCCAAGAACCTGTTGGGCGACCCCTGCCTGCAGATTGGGGTTGTCGCGCAGAGCCTGCGAGCGCCGCTGCCGGTACAGGCGGCGCAACTCCCGCTTGCAGGTGTTCATCGGCATCACCGGTCAGCGTTGAAACCAACCCGTGAGGGCAACGGCCAGGGCGTCAGCCGCATCATCCGGTCTTGGCGGGGTCTCCAGCGACAGTTCGCGCATCACCGCCTCGAGCACCTCATCTTTGTCTGCATGCCCGTGGCCCGTCAGGGCTTGCTTGATCTGCATCGGCGGAAATTCCACGATCGGCAGCCCGAATCGGCTGAGGGTCATGATCACCACGCCGCGGGCCTGAACAACGGCAATCGTGTTGCTGGAGCGATAGAAGAAGAATTTCTCCACAGCGGCCAGCTCCGGCTTCCAGGCTCGGATGAGCTGGCGCAGATCCCTGGCGATTTCCACCATGCGCTCACCCTCCGGACGCCCTGAATCGGTTCGGATGATTCCGCAATCGAGCATGGTTTGCTCCCTCCCTGCGGTCTCGATCACGCCGTAGCCCACCCGTGCGAGCCCGGGGTCGATGCCGAGAATGCGCACGGGGACAGCTCTCCGGTGGGCTCAGGCTGCCAGAGCCAGCTCGAACGCGTTGCGATCGTCGCTTTCGCTGCGCTCGAACACCTTGCAGAACACCTTCACCACCCGATCGCCAGAATCGATCTGCTCGAGGGGGTCCTTGCGCAAACGGTGACGCAGGCAGCAGGACGCCACGCGGGCCACATCGTCTTCGCTGACTTCCGTGCGGCCTTCGAAGGCGGCAAGGGCTCGGGCGGCGCGGTTGGTGACAATGTCGCCGCGCAGGCCATCCACATCCAGCTCGCCGCAAACGGCGGAGATCCGCAGCCGCAGGTCGTCGTCGATCTCGACCTGGTCGAGGCGCTGCTGCGCCTCGACAACGCTTTGCTGCAGGGCTTGCTGTCCTTCCTCGACGGCGGTGGAGAACCCGTCGGGATCCGTGTCGAATGCCGTTCGTTGGTCGACCACCTGAACACGCAGCTCAGGATCGCGAACGGTGCGCACCTCCACGCTCATGCCGAAGCGGTCGAGCAGCTGGGGGCGCAGTTCACCTTCTTCGGGGTTGCCGGATCCGATCAGAACAAAGCGGGCCGGGTGACGTACCGAAACCCCTTCCCGTTCCACGGTGTTCCAGCCCGAGGCCGCTGAATCGAGCAGCACGTCCACCAGATGATCATCGAGGAGATTC
The DNA here is from genome assembly GCF_025128215.1 of Synechococcus sp. CS-197. Lineage (NCBI taxonomy): Bacteria > Bacillati > Cyanobacteriota > Cyanophyceae > Synechococcales > Synechococcaceae > Synechococcus > Synechococcus sp. CS-197. The sequence goes on from NZ_JAHLZC010000015.1 coordinate 40,188, forward strand.
ACCTCATCGACGTACAGCAGGCCTCGGTTCGCTTTGGCCAGCAGACCGGGTTCAAAAGCGCGAACCCCTTCACTGAGCGCTTTCTCAATGTCGATCGTGCCGCAGAGCCTGTCTTCGGTGGCGCCCAAAGGCAGATCCACCATGGGCACCTGACGCTCCTCGGTGCTGAGGGCTTCACCATGTTCCAGGCGCTGGCGCACATCACTGCTTTGCAGATCGGGATCGCTGGGGGAGCTGTTGTAAGGGTCGCCGGCGACCACCTCGATGCCCGGCAAAAGATCGGCCAGGGCTCGGATCGTGGTGGATTTTCCCGTGCCACGGTCGCCCATGATCATCACGCCGCCGATGCGGGGATCGATCACATTGAGGAGCAGAGCAAGCTTCATCTCCTCCTGGCCGATCACGGCGGTGAACGGGAAGACTCTGCGCTTGCGCGGTGAACTCACGGACGACTGTTTAAAGCTGTTGAGGATTGTTTCACAGGCAGGAGGGTCAAGACCTGTGGTGGGGTTGCATCCGCTGGGTACACCAGCCGGATTCGCACCTGGCGTCGTTCGCCAGGCGCCAGGGTGACCCGACCGAGTTCCGGGCCCTGCTGACCGCGGCGCAACACCAGGTGGAATCGCCGCCTGCCTTGCGCCTGCCCCTGCGCATCGTCCAGGCCGCGCACTTCAATCGGTCCGCGGAACATCACTGGGCTGCTGTTGCCGCCACCAAAACGCAGCTGCTTGCTGTTGCTTCCGTTCTTATCGGGTGATTCCAGGGCTAAAGCCACCGTGCGGGGTGTGGCGCCTCGATTCTTCAGGGGAAGGGTGAGGTCGTATTCCACTCCGTAGTTGCCATGGGCGGCCCAAGCGGTGCCGTCATCAAACACCTTGAGTTCGGCGGTTTGCACCTGGCCCGTTTGCAGGTCGCCCTTCTCCAGGCTGCTGATCGGCCAGGACACTGGCTTGCCGCTCAAGGCCAGATCCGTGGATCCTGGATCGGTGAGCGTGGCCGTCCAGGTGGAGCCGATCTGAACGCCGCTCACCCGTGAGTAGATGATGTTTCCCTTGCTGCCGCGAGGGGTGGGGCTGTGCTCCTTCGGGCTCTGTTGGCCTGAGGCCAGCAGGTTCTGCAAACGGCTGAGCGTTGGTGCCCGCTCCCCTTCGCCATAGGCGGCCACCGTGGCCAGATGCACGGGGCCGGAACTCTGCAGGCGCATTTGCAGGTTGCGGCCGTTCAGAAGCGGGTCAAGCCCTGCCACCGGGATCGGCAGCACCACGAGGGCACTGGCCGACCCAGGGGCGATGCGCCAAGACTCCGGCAATTCCGGCGCGCTCTCACCGCGCAGGATGTCGCCCGCAACGCGGCTTCCAGGCCCGGCAGCGATGGGGGTTCCGCTTTCGCTCATCAGCGCAGGCAGGGGCAGGAAGGGAGCTGCCGTTTGGCCCTTGCGGGTGGCCTGCGACAGGGAGGTGCTGCCCCCCAGCAGCTCCAGGGTGACCGCTGCATCACCGATCGGTTGCGCCAGCACTGCAAGCCAGAGGGTGGACGTCTCTTCGTCGTCTTTGCCTGCAAACACGTGATGGCTGAAGAGGTCGAAGCGACCGTTCAACGCCAGATCGAGGCCAGGTGGTTGGCGGAATGTGGACACGAGGATGCCCTCACCGGTGATCAGTTCCGGGTTGTTGTCGTTCACCACCAGCACCTCATCCAGCTGGCCAGGCAGGGCCCGCACCTGCTGGCTGCGGATCACCGCCTGGGGGGCATCGGCCACGGCCGGTGCGCCGAGCCAGGGCAACACCAGCAGGGTGAGGGCCGTCAGAGCGCGCCGGGAGTGAAAACAGGTCATGGGTTGATGCTGGCGGCGGCGGTGTTACGGGTCACCGCGGGTTTGGGTTTGAGAACCGGCGCCATGGCGGCAGCCAGCTTGCGGATCAGTTCGGTGGAACGGGGATCATTGAAGGGGCCTTTCACCAGAAACGCGGCCACGGCCCTGCTGCCATCAGGAAGTTCAATCAGCCCCGCGTCGGCGTAGGCGATGCCGATGTCGCCGGTCTTGTTGAGCACCCGGTATCCCTTGATCATCAGGCTGTCGTCGGGTGCACCCTGTTGACCGCCGAGTCCTCGCAGCAGGCCCTTGGGCAGCAGCGTGTTGGTCACCGAGGTGCCCATCACCTCACGGAAGAGATCGCGGCTGCGGATCGACAGGGCTTCGCCGGTGTCGACCAGGGCGATGGAGCGTGCCAGATCCCTTGCGCTGGTGGTGTTGGTTCCCTTGAGGTCGGGCAACCAGTTGTTCACTGCAGTGGCACTCAAGCCCAGGGCATTGAAGCGGGCGTTGAGGGCCTCTTTGCCCCCAAGCCGTTCAATCAGGAGGTTGGTGGCCGTGTTGTCGCTCACTCGGATCATTTCCGTGGCCACCTCATGGGTTGGGAAGCGGGTGCCGAGGGGCTTGGAGGCCATCCATCCCGCACCGCCGCCCACCACGGCTTTGCTGAGTTGCAGCGGTTCGTTCCAGCTGAGCTTTCCGGCATCCAGTTCCTCAAGGGTCACCAGCAGGATCGGTGTCTTGATGGAGCTGGCTGCTGGCAAGGCCGTGTCAGGAGCCAGCTGGGCATAGCGGCCGTCATCGAGCACCAGCATGAAGGCGCTCACCGTGAGATCCGGCTGGCCTGCCGCCAGTTGTTTCCAGCGATCACTCAGGGCCTTGAGCTCATTGTTGGTCTGAAATCGTCCGAGCGATTGGGTGCGCTTGGCTTGCTTGGGCGCTGGGGTTGGCGATCCGGCTTTCGTTTCAGCGCTGCGCGGGGACCCTGGAAGGCTGATCCACGTCGGCAGGGTGAGCTCCCCCCTCTGCACCGCCGGGCCCGCCAGTTTGAGCAGAGAGCCAGTGATCACGCCGAGTCCGACGCCCATCAGGATGAGTCTGAGCAGCAACCGCAGCGGGCGACCCCAGCCCGAGGACTGGCGACTGGATCGACTGGAGGACAAGGGGCTGCGCTGGAAAACCAGAGATTACGGGCGGTGGCAACGGATCGCCCAGCGCAGTTGACGCACCATGCCGCGGAGCATGGCGAGTTCCTGGGCCTGAATGCTGGCTCGCCGCAGGAGGCCTTTGATCTTCGCCATGCGCGCTTTGGCGGTATGAGGCAGCAGAAACCCCACGTCCAGAAGCAGCGCCTCGGCGTCCCTCAGGCAAGCCTCCAGCTGGGGTGGTGCCGCTGCTTCTGATGCCTGCAGCGCCTGTTGATCGTCCGCTGCAGCACCGATCCTGCTGCGCTGGAGGTCGTGCAGCACGATCGCCACAGCATGGGAGAGATTCAGCGACGGGTAGTGATCGACTGTGTGCAGGCGCACCACGCGATGGCTGAGCAGTAACTCCTCATTGCTCAAGCCGCGATCTTCACGACCGAACACCAGGGCCACCTGAGCGCCGCTCTTCAGGCCTTCTCCAACCCAGGGCATCACCTGATCCGTTGTTTGCAGGGGGATGTCGCCATGGTCGATGCGCCCGCAGCTGGCCACCACGCGCTGGCAATCGCTGAGGGCCTCAAGGAGCGTTGTGAAGGTGCTGGCCTGGTGCAGCACCGTTTGCCCATGCACGGCCATGCGCAGGGCTTGCGCATCGTTGGGGTTGCAGCGCGGGGCGACAAGCCTTAGGTCGTTGATTCCGAAATTGGCGCACAACCTGGCCACGCTGCCCACGTTGAGAGGGCCCGCTGGCTCTACCAAAACAACGGTAAGACCCAAGAGTTCTAGGTAACGGTCTTGAGATAGCTGAGCAGATCGGCCATGCCCTGGGGTTCGATCTCGAAGCGAGGCATCGGTGGCGTTTCTCCGCTCACGATCTGATGAATGATCGAACGATCCGATCGCTTCGCCGAGACCCCCTGAAGGTTTGGCCCCACCAGACCCTGGCCTGCAATGCCGTGACAACCGGCGCAGTTGATGCGGAAGAGTTGACCTCCATGGGATACCTCACCACTCAGGGACAGGGTTGCCTTGCTGTAGGGGTCGAGACGGTTGACCCCGAACAACCACACCAGCATCACCAGAGCGGTGACCCCGGCTACGGCAACGAGTGCCGAAACCAAGCCGCGTTTGCGATCTGCTGGTGCAGCAGTTGATGACGGAACCGTCACAGAGGCCATGAGTGCATGGAACAATTGTGCTGAATCAATCAACCGGGCGCGACCTGATGATCGAACCCCTTCTCTGCGGCATTGTTCTCGGGCTGATCCCGGTCACCCTTCTGGGCCTGTTTGTGGCTGCTTGGAATCAGTACCGCCGCGGCAGTGCTCTCGGGGGCTGAGAAACAGCAGCGCGCTGGTTCCGTAGCGTCGGCGATCCACTTCAGTCCAGTCGGGTGGTGGATCCAAGCGGTCGTGACTGGCATGTTCGCAAATCACAAGGGCATCGTTGCTGAGCCAGTTCCTCGTGCGTAGACCTTCGAGGGTGGCTTGATACTGGCCTGCTGCATAGGGAGGATCGACATACACGAGCGAGAAGGGCTCGACGTTCTCAGGGCGACCAGCCTCGAGCCAGGGCATCAGATCTTTGCGGATCACGCGAATCTCGATTGGCTCCTTCCTCGATGCTGCGACCAGTTCCAGGTTCTGGCGGCAAATCGCTGCGATGCGTGCGTTGTTTTCAACGGCCCAAACTCTGGAGGCCCCCCGTTGAATCGCTTCGCAGCCCATCACGCCGCTGCCGCTGAAGAGATCAAGCCAGTGCGCGTCCTCCAACACACCAGCGAGCATGTTCATCAAGGCTTCCCTCACCCTCGCTGTGGTGGGGCGTGTTCCCTGACCCTGGGGACTGCGCAGGCGTCGACCACCGATCATCCGCAGCTGGGCGCTGCTCACGCTGACAACGGCGCCCCCGCCTGAAGCCACAGGAGCCAGCGTTTCAGCAGTTCAGCGCCGGCGCGCCCTGATTTTTCAGGGTGGAACTGACAGGCGCCGACCCTCCCATGCCAAACCATGGCCGTGGCAACGCCGTTTCCGAATCCCACATCAGCGGCCCGATCCTGCTCCAGAGCGGGGTGGGCTGCGAAGGAATGCACGAAATACACCCAGGGATTCTCGGCTCCTGCAGGCAGGAGCGGGCAGGGATGGCGGTGATCTAATTTCCCCCAGCCCATGTGGGGGATGCGTTCACCCTGGCCGCTCGGCAGCCGGCAGACGCTGCCCTTGAAGAGCCCCAAACCCGGCGACTCACCCTCTTCGCTGCGTTCGAACAGAAGCTGCAGACCAAGGCAGATACCTAGGAGCGGGCGGTCAGCCTGGCCCCATTCTTGGAGGTGAGGAATCAACCCTGTGCTGCGCAGTTGCTCCATGGCCGGGTCGAAGGATCCGACGCCTGGAAGAATGAGCGCATCACAGTTGGCAAGGTCGCCTGAGCAGCGAACTGGCGTCAGTGACTGTCCGAGCCGCTCAAAGCACTTGGTAACGGAATGGAGGTTCCCCATCCCGTAATCGATGAGGCCAACGGTGGTTGAAGCCAGTGGTGAACTCAGAGATATTTGGCAATCGTGCCAGAGAGGGTCGCCTTGGGAACAGCTCCCACAACCGTGTCTACTTTCTGGCCACCCTTGAACACCATCAGGGTGGGGATGCTGCGGATCCCGAACTGACTGGCCACGTTGGGATTCTCATCGGTGTTCAGCTTGAACACCTTGATCTTGCCCTCGAATTCCTTGGAGATCTCATCAACGATGGGAGCCACCATCCGGCAAGGGCCACACCAGGGAGCCCAGAAATCAACGAGCACGGGAACGTCGCTTTGGAGGACGTCCTGTTCGAATGAAGCGTCGGTAACAGCGGCAGCGCTGGACATTCAGTGGCAGTCGAGATAGGCGAAATTTAGCAACCGTTTTCTTGGTTGCCGCTCATTGTCATCTCTCAGCGTTTGAACTGTGATGGATGACTGAAGAAGACAGAAAGCCCGAACGCGTCGGGCCGGGGGGTGTGAGGAGTGTGTGGGCATACGCCCGCACACCTTGAGAGTACCGCGTGTCTTGCTTTTGCGTCATGTGTCTCGTGGTGAGACTTGTGACTATTTGCCCATGCCCAGTTGCTGGGCTTTCTGGTACACCTTGCCCTCAGTGAGCAGGGACGGGGCTACAACCACCTCCACCGATTGCATTTCTTTGATGGTGCGGGCACCAAGTGTCCCCATGGAGGTTTTCAGAGCGCCGAGCAGGTTGTGGGTTCCGTCATCGAGCTTGGCTGGCCCCCGCAGGATTCGCTCCAGGCTTCCCGTGCTCCCCACATTGATGCGGGTGCCCCGCGGCAGTACTGGGCTGGGTGTGGCCATGCCCCAGTGGAATCCGCGCCCTGGGGCTTCCTCCGCCCGGGCGATGGGCGAGCCGATCATCACGGCATCGGCGCCACAGGCAATGCATTTGCAGATGTCGCCTCCGGTGACGATTCCGCCATCGGCAACGATCGGCACGTAGCGGCCGCTCTCCTGTTCGTAGTCGGCACGAGCAGCGGCGCAATCGGCAACCGCGGTGGCCTGGGGAATGCCAACACCGAGAACGCCCCGCGATGTGCAGGCTGCACCTGGGCCAATGCCCACCATCACGCCTGCAGCACCAGCGCGCATCAGCTGGAGGGCCACGTCATAGGTGACGCAGTTTCCAATCACAACCGGCACGCCCATGTCCCGGCAGAGGGCTTCAAGGTTCAGGCTTTCGCGTCCTTCCGGACCGATGTGCTCCGTGGACACGACCGTGGCCTGAACAAAAAACAGATCGGCACCGGCCTCGGCAATGGCTTTGCCGAAGCGCATGGCGGCAACCGGGGTGCCGCTGACGGCGGCGATTCCTCCCTGGGCCTTGATGTCTTGGATGCGCTTGCGGATGAGACGCTCCTGCACGGGCTCGCTGTAGAGCTCCTGCATGAGCGGCACGAAAGCGTCTTTGCCGACGGACGCGATGCGATCGAGGGCATCGTTGGGGTCGTCGTAACGGGTTTGAACACCTTCGAGGTTGAGCACGCCAAGGGCGCCGAGTTTGGAGAGCTTCACTGCCATCTCAACGTCCACCACGCCGTCCATGGCGCTGGCGATGATCGGGATTTCCCGCTCGATTCCACCAAGCGTCCACCGGGTGTCGGTGACCTCGGGATCCACGGTCCGACCGCCCGGAACCAGGGCAATCTCATCGATGCCATAGGCCCGGCGTACAACCTTGGAGCGTCCGAGCTGAATGTCCACCGCAGTCGTCACAGAGTGTGATCAAGCTACCAATCGGTGGCGCGGAGGATCGCCGCCGTCAGCTGGATGACTTGCCGCGAACGCTGCTCCAGAGATCGCCGAGCCCGCTGCCGATTTTGCGGCGCTCCTCGCTTCGGACCAGACGGGTGGCGGCAAACCAGGTGGCGTAAATCACGCCCACCAGTTCGAAAAGCCTTGGCGCGAGCGGAATCGTGGCAATGGCATCGAGGACCCCGCCGTAAATTCTGAGCACGAGAATGAAGGCGATCAGCGCTGCCGTGATCAGAAGCGGTCTGCGCAGCCGCTGCCACTGATCGGCGAGATCGTGCTCACCCCACCACTGGCGAACCTTGGTGCTGAGCAGGTCCCATTCACCGCCTTCTTCAGAGGTGTCGCCGCTGGGTGGTGTTGCCGGAACGCTGACGCGTTCGGCGATCGAGGGCGAGGTCAGCTCGGGAGCCGGAGCTGGAACTGGAGCCGGAGCTTCAGCGGGATCGACAACGTCAGCCGGAGCTGGATCGGGAGCCGGAGTGGCGTTCTGAACCTCCTCTTGGCCCAGCACGGTGATGTCGGCTTGGGAAGGCTTTGCTTCAGAGGGTGTCTCAGACGCCATCGACTGCGGGATCTATGGGATCGGGAAATGGTAAGGGCGTCTTGGCCGCTGATTTCCCAGCGCAAGCAAACGAAAACCAGCGTGGTTGTGGCTCGCCGAGGGCGCGATAAAGTGGTCTACGGCGCTTAGGTCTTGTATGGCGGATCCAATGGGGCCCGGCAGTGGTGGTCCCGGAGATTCCGACGATCGGATCATCCAGACGGATCTGCGCAATGAAATGTCGCGCTCGTACCTCGAGTACGCGATGAGCGTGATCGTGGGCCGGGCGTTGCCCGATGCTCGCGATGGCCTCAAACCCGTGCATCGGCGCATTCTTTACGCGATGTACGAGCTCGGTCTGACCAGCGACCGGCCTTACCGGAAGTGCGCCCGTGTGGTGGGTGAGGTGCTCGGTAAGTACCACCCCCACGGCGACACGGCGGTTTACGACGCCCTGGTGCGCATGGCCCAGGACTTTTCCATGTCGATGCCGCTGATCGACGGCCATGGCAATTTCGGATCGGTGGACAACGATCCGCCGGCGGCCATGCGTTACACCGAATCGCGGCTGAAGGCACTTACCACCGACAGCCTGCTGGAAGACATCGAAGCGGAGACGGTCGATTACGTCGACAACTTCGATGGCTCTCAGCAGGAACCCACGGTGTTGCCGTCAAGGATTCCTCAGCTGCTGCTGAATGGTTCAGCGGGCATCGCCGTGGGGATGGCCACCAACATCCCTCCGCACAACCTCGGTGAGTTGATCGCCGGCTTGCTGGCACTGATCGAGAACCCCGAACTCAGTGATCAGGAGTTGATGGCTCTGATCCCTGGACCGGACTTCCCTACGGGAGGGCAGATTCTTGGCCGCACAGGCATCAAGGAGACCTACCTGAGCGGGCGCGGTTCGGTGACCATGCGCGGCGTGGCTGCGATCGAGACCCTTGAGGTTCCTGGTCGCCCGGACCGTGATGCCGTGATCATCACAGCGCTGCCTTATCAGACCAACAAGGCGGCGATGATTGAGCGCATCGCCGAGATGGTGAACGACAAGAAGCTCGAGGGGATTTCAGACATCCGCGATGAGAGCGACCGCGATGGCATGCGCATCGTGGTGGAGCTGCGAAGGGATGCCTATCCCCAGGTGGTGCTGAACAACCTCTACAAACTCACCCCACTGCAGAGCAATTTCAGCGCCCACATGCTGGCGCTGGTGAACGGAGAGCCGATCCTGCTCACCTTGCGCAAGATGCTCGAGGTGTTCCTCGACTTCCGGGTCGAGACCATCGAACGGCGCACCCGCTATTTCCTGCGCAAGGCCGAAGAGCGGGACCACATCCTGCTGGGCTTGCTGCTGGCCCTCGATCAGCTCGACCCGATCATTGCCTTGATCCGGGCTGCTCCCGATACGGCGACTGCACGCCAACAACTGCAGGAGCGTCATGGTTTGTCTGACGTGCAGGCGGACGCGATCCTGCAGATGCAACTGCGCCGGCTAACGGCTCTGGAGGCCGACAAGATCCGGCTGGAGCATGAGGATCTGGTCGTCAAGATTGCCGACTACAAGGACATCCTTGGCCGGCGCGAGCGGGTGTTCGGAATCATCCAGGACGAACTGGGCCAGTTGCGCGATCGCCATGCCATTCCCAGGCGCACTGAAATTCTTGATCTCGGGGGTGGTCTGGATGACATCGACCTGATCGCCAATGAGCGCTCCGTGGTGCTGCTCACCGAAACCGGTTACCTCAAGCGCATGCCGGTGAGCGAATTTGAAGCCACCAGCCGCGGCACCCGCGGCAAGGCGGGCACCCGCAGCCAGGGGGAGGAGGCCGTGAAGCTGTTCATCGGCTGCAACGACCACGACACCTTGTTGTTGTTCAGCGACCGGGGCGTGTCCTATGCCCTGCCGGCCTATCGGGTGCCCCAGTGCAGCCGCACCGCCAAGGGCACCCCGGTGGTGCAGCTGCTGCCGATTCCCCGCGAGGAGATGATCACCTCGCTGCTGGCGGTGTCGGAGTTCAACGACGACACCGATCTGTTGATGCTCACCCAAGGGGGCTTCATCAAGCGCACGCGCCTGTCCGCCTTCAGCAACATCCGCTCCAACGGTTTGATCGCCATCGGCCTGGAGGAAGGCGATGCGCTCACCTGGGTGCGCCTGGCGGTGCCAGGCGACAGCGTGCTGATCGGCTCACGGGCCGGTATGACCATTCACTTCCGCCTCAGCGACGATGAGCTCCGGCCCCTCGGGCGCACGGCCCGCGGCGTGCGCTCGATGAATCTGCGCGACGGTGATGCTCTGGTGAGCATGGATGTGTTGCCGGTGGAGCTGGCTGATCGGGTGGCCCAGAGCAGCGAGGACGACTCCGGTGAGGATGAAACCGGGGACGTCAGCGATGGTCCCTGGGTGCTGGTGGCTTCGGCCTCCGGTTTGGGCAAGCGCGTGCCCGTCACCCAGTTCCGTCTTCAGAAGCGGGCGGGCATGGGCCTACGGGCGATGAAGTTCCGTACTGAAGCCGATGCCTTGGTGGGTCTGCGCGTGCTTGGCGCTGGCGAAGAGGTGTTGCTGGTGAGTGAGAAGGGCGTGATTGTGCGCACCAGTGCCGATTCCATTCCCCAGCAGTCACGGGCGGCCACAGGGGTGCGTCTGCAGCGGCTTGACAAGGGCGATCGTCTCTCAGAGGTGGTGTTGGTGCCGCCGGAAGCCGAATCCGACGAGGAGGAGGCTGACGCTGAGGCCAGTGATGCCCCTGTTGTCGGTGCAGACTCCAATGCTGCTGAGCCCAGCTCTGATCAGGACAGCTGACCTTGGTTGAGCCGGTGGATGTGCTGGTGCTGGGAGGCGGTCCTGCTGCCCTCTGCATCGCCTCGGAACTGAACCAACGCGGCGTGGCGGTTGCCGGCATCGCTCCCGACCCGGTCAACGATCCCTGGCCGAACACCTACGGCATCTGGGCCGATGAACTCAAAGCGGTAGGTCTCGAGCACTTGCTGGAGCACCGCTGGAGTGACACCGTTAGTTATTTCGGCGACGGCGGCTCAACGGTTCAGGATCAGAGCCATGCCCACGGGATCGACTACGGCTTGTTCGATCGGGCCGCGTTGCAGCGGTATTGGCTGGAGCGGGCCGACGGCGTGGTTTGGCATCAAGACACGGCCGAACGGGTGGAGCTGAACGGTGCAACCACCAGCGTCAGCTGCGTGTCGGGAACCACATTGCAAGCGCGGTTGGTGATTGATGCCTCCGGTTCGCGCACGCCCCACATTCGCCGCCCGGATCAAGGGCCGGTGGCGGGCCAGGCGGCCTACGGCGTGGTGGGTCGGTTCTCCAAACCGCCGATTGAATCAGGCCGGTTTGTGCTGATGGACTACCGCTGCGATCACCTCAGTGAGCAGCAGCGCAGCGAACCACCCACGTTTTTGTATGCGATGGATCTGGGCGATGGCGTGTTCTTCGTGGAAGAAACCTCGCTCGCCTTGGCACCGGGTGTGCCCTACGACGTGCTCAAGCAACGGCTGCAGCAGCGCTTGGAACTGCGCGGCGTGGAGATTACCGAGGTGATCCATGAGGAGTTCTGCCTCTTCCCGATGAACCTGCCGCTGCCGGATCTCCGTCAGCCGGTGTTGGCGTTTGGGGGTGCCGCGAGCATGGTGCATCCGGCCTCTGGCTACATGGTGGGAGCACTGCTGCGGCGCGGGCCGGACCTGGCTCAGGCGTTAGCGGAAGCCCTTGCCAATCCAAGCCTGGGCTCAGCGGCCTTGGCGCAACGGGGCTGGCAAGAGCTTTGGCCGATGGAGTTGGTGCTGCGCCATCAGCTCTATCAGTTCGGCCTGGGCCGCTTGATGGGTTTCAACGAAACCTTGTTGCGCACCCACTTCGCCACCTTCTTTTCGCTGCCGCGGGAGGAGTGGTTTGGCTTCCTCACCAACACGCTTCCTTTGCCGCGCTTGATGGCGGTGATGCTGCGCTTGTTTGCGTTGTCCCCCTGGGAGTTGCGGCGGGGGTTGGTGCTGGGCGTTTCTTCCGCTCAGTCTCCGATCTTCCGCCAGTCGGCCGGCTGAATCAGAGGAAACAGAGCATCTTCGGCTTCCACGTCCTCCAGCCAATGCTCGGGCAGGTCTTCGCGCCGGTCGATGGCCGCCATCAACCGCCAGAAGCGCGCGAGGTGACGCTCGATCCTTTCCTTGGCGAGTTCGGTGGTGGTGCCGGCCCGCAGGATGAAACTCCAGTCGGATGACTGGGCCAGCAGCAGCTCTCGGCCCGCCTGATGGAGCAGACGCAAATCGGCTTCAGTACCCACGCCGCGGCTGCAGCGTTCCACCATCGCCCGCCCGGCCCGGCTCCACTCCGGGATGATCCAGGCATTGGTTTCATTGAGCCAGTAATCGTGGAATCCTCCCCGTCCCCAGCTGGACGGGCAGGGAGCGCACAGCTGCAGGTTCGGGCTGCTGGCCAGCACCCCGCGCAGGCTTGTGAAGCGCACGCCTGCAGCAGGCCCCTGACGGAAGAGCTCCCGCAGAAAGTGCGGACCCTCAAACCACCAGTGGCCAAACAGTTCGGCATCGAACGGTGCCACCAGGAGAGGCTCGATCGCCATGCCCGCCTGCAAGCGCTCGAGCTGTTCGCGCCGGCCCTGCAGAAAGTGTCTGGCATGGTCCTGCGTGCGCTGGCGGGCTCTCTCCGGTTCATAGGGGCACTTGCCATCAAGCCCCCCGCTTGGATCACTCACCCGATGCAGTTTGAGGCCGAGCGGACGCCCCGTGGGCAAGCCATGGGCTTCGATTTGTTTTGCGGGCAGATCCCAGCCCAGGTCTCGGTGGAATTCCCGGTACAGGGGATCACCGGGATAGCCGTCCCTTGCGGACCACACCGGCAGGGTGGCATCGCTGTCGCGCCCGAAAAAGGCCACACCCTGTTGGCTCACGATCGGGGCGTAGACGCCGTAACGCGGACGGGGCTCTGCATGGAGCAGGCCATGGCCATCCAGCACCGCATACCGCAGGCCGGCATCCCGCATCCAGCGGTCGAGGCCCTCGTAATACGCGCATTCCGGCAGCCAGATCCCCAGCGGTCGCTCGCCGATCAGGCGATGGTGCTCGCGCACGGCTGTGCGCAGTTGGGCGCGCACGGTTTCCGGATGCTCGCGCAGCAGGGGCAGGTAGCCGTGGGTGGCGCCGCAGGTGAGGAGATCCAGCACTCCCTGCCGCTGCAAAGCCGCGAAGCGGCTGATCAGATCGCCGTCGCAGTCTTTCCAGGCTTGCAGGTGCTTTTGAAACGAGAGTCCGAGGTCGCTGGCGGCCTCCTCGCGATCGTCAGGTGCCTGCTTGAGCAGCGTCAGCCGGGCCTCAACCCAGGCGGGAAACCGCGATTGCAGGGTGCGGTCGGCCAGGAGCGAGAGCAAGGTGGGCGACAGGCCCATGGTGAGCCGGGCCTCCTGGAGAGGATCGGCAGCCGCTGCCTCCAGGGTGTCCAGAAGCGGTAGGTAGCACTCGATCAGGGCCTGAAAGAACCAGTCCTCTTCCAGCGACTGCGGTGCAGCTCCGCGCACGTAGGGCAGGTGGGCGTGGAGAACGAGCGCTAGAGCACCGTTGGCCACCATCCCCCTGCGAAGTGGGTCGAATGTACCCGGCATCTGGTCCATTTCCCTGGGTTGGCCCTAGTCCTCTCCCCTAAACTGGACTAACTCATAGTCATTCCGACTAAATCGCGTCGAGGCTGTTGCCATGGCCCATGATCCAGGCCGCGTTCTGATCTTCGACACCACCCTCAGGGATGGTGAGCAGTCGCCGGGCGCCAGCCTCAACCTTGAAGAAAAGCTGGCCATTGCCCAGCAGCTGGCGCGCCTTGGCGTCGACGTGATCGAAGCGGGCTTTCCTTTTGCCAGCCCTGGCGACTTCAATGCCGTTCAGCGCATCGCCCAGCAGGTGGGTGGAGAGCAGGGGCCGATCATCTGCGGCCTGGCCCGCGCCTCCCGCGGGGATATCAAGGCCTGCGCTGATGCGGTGGCCCCTGCACCGCGCCGCCGCATTCACACCTTCATCGCCACGAGCGACATTCACCTCGAGCACAAACTGCGCAAAAGCCGCCAGGAGGTGTTGGCGATCGTGCCCGAGATGGTGGCCTACGCCCGCTCTCTGGTCGACGACGTGGAGTTCTCCTGCGAGGACGCCGGTCGCAGTGATCCCGAGTTCCTTTACGCCGTGATCGAAGCGGCCATCAACGCTGGTGCCAGCACGATCAACATCCCCGACACGGTGGGGTACACCACACCGGCCGAGTTCGGCGCCTTGATCGCTGGGATCGACCAGCACGTGCCCAACATCAGTGAGGCGGTGCTGTCGGTGCATGGCCACAACGACCTAGGCCTGGCCGTGGCCAACTTCCTGGAGGCTGTGAAGAACGGGGCCCGCCAGTTGGAGTGCACCATCAATGGCATCGGCGAACGCGCCGGTAACGCAGCGCTCGAAGAGCTGGTGATGGCGTTGCACGTCCGCCGCCGCTACTTCAATCCCTTTTTCGGCCGAGCGGAAGACTCCCCCACCCCCTTAACAGGTGTGCGCACCGAGGAGATCACCAAAACGTCGCGTCTGGTTTCCAACCTCACCGGCATGGTGGTTCAGCCCAACAAGGCGATTGTGGGTGCGAATGCCTTTGCCCATGAATCAGGCATTCACCAGGACGGCGTTCTCAAAAACCGCCTCACCTACGAGATCGTCGATGCCCGCACGGTTGGTCTCACCGATAACCGCATCTCCCTTGGCAAGCTGAGCGGCCGCAGCGCGGTGCGTGCCCGTCTCGAGGAACTCGGCTACGACCTCAGCCGCGAAGACCTCGACGATGCCTTCGCCCGCTTCAAGGAGTTGGCCGATCGCAAGCGCGACATCACCGATCGCGACCTTGAGGCGATCGTGAGCGAGCAGGTGCAACAACCCGATGCCCGTTATCAGCTCAAGTTGGTGCAGGTGAGCTGCGGCAGCAGTCTGCAGCCCACAGCCACCGTGACCCTGCTCGATGAGGAGGGCCAAGAACAGAGCGAGGCTGCGATCGGCACAGGCCCTGTGGATGCGGTGTGCCGTGCCCTCAATGCCCTGGCCGGGGAGCCCAACGAACTGGTGGAGTTTTCGGTGAAGTCCGTCACCGAGGGCATCGATGCCATGGGCGAGGTCACGATCCGGCTGCGGCGTGACGGTCAGCTCTTTTCCGGCCATGCTGCCGACACCGATGTGGTGGTCGCCGCCGCTCAGGCCTTTGTGAATGCCCTCAATCGCCTGGTGGCCGGGTCTTTGAACCCAACCCTTCATCCCCAGCGGGATGCCACGCCTTTGGACGCCAGCCCGACCCTCTGACTCGATGGCCCGTCACCAGCCCCCCGCCCTGGCGAAGGACCGCACCACCCCGCGCTCAGTGCTTCAGCTGCTTTTGCTGATCCTGTTGGCTTTGGTGGTTTTGGTGCCGCTGCTTTGGCTTGTGAGCACATCGCTCAAAGGCCCTGCTGAAGACATCTTCACAAGCCCCCCGGCGTTGCTTCCCGCGCAACCCAGCCTCGCCGCCTACGTGCGGTTGTTCCAGGCAAACCCTCTGGGCCTTTACCTGCTGAACAGCACCATCGTGAGCCTGGTGGCTGTTGTGGCCAATCTTCTGTTCTGCTCCCTGGCGGCCTACCCCCTGGCGCGCATGCAATTTGCCGGCCGGGGACTGGTGCTGGGCCTGGTGGTCGCCACCATCCTGATCCCCTTCCAGGTGGTGATGATTCCTCTGTACTTGCTGATGGTGCAGCTGGGCCTGAGAAACACCCTTCTGGCCCTTGTGATTCCCCAGGCTGCAACGGCCTTTGGTCTTTACCTTCTGCGTCAAAGTTTTCTCGGGGTGCCGGTGGAACTGGAGGAAGCCGCTCGCATCGATGGCTGCAGCAAGCTTGGGGAATGGTGGAACGTGATGATTCCCGCGGCCCGAGCCGATCTGATCACCCTGGCGATGTTTGTGTTCATCGGCACGTGGAGCGATTTCCTCTGGCCCCTGGTGATCCTTGACGATCCCCAGCTGTTCACCCTGCCCCTCGGGCTGCAGCAGCTCGCCAGCAGCTTCTCGAACGACTGGCGCGTTGTCGCAGCTGGTTCGGTGGTGTCGATCCTGCCGGTGTTGATTCTGTTTGTGCTTCTTCAGCGCTTCATCCTTCCAAGCGCCAGTGGCGATGCGGTTAAGGGTTAAGGGTTGATGGATCGGTTGTGACTGGGGTGGGGATGGCCGGCGCATCCCCCGTGCCCCCATCTGGCGTGGAGGGCAGGGCGGCGTTCTTCCTGAGCGTGTCCAGCAGGCGTGCTTCGCGTTTGGCGGAGTCGTTCTGAAGGATTTGCAGGCTTTTGATTTCGATTTGCAGCTTCTGTTGACGGGTCTTCAACACGCCGAGTTGTTGCTCAAGGAGCTGCCGGCTGTTCACTTCTTCGCGTTGTTCGAGATCTTTCAAGCGATTCGTGAGGTTCTGCAATCGGTTGTTCTGGTATTGGATGGCTTGCCAGAACACCATGAATAACACCAGCAAACAGCTGAATCCGGCAACTGGAATCAAGAGCAGGAGTCGCTCACGCATCGGTATTAAGCCGCCTTCAGTTGCAGCCTTGAACGGAAATTCGATAACTGAACCCCGTGGAGTTCGGGTCACTGCCCGCACCAATCTTGAAGTTCACCTGCTTCATCTGCTTGCCCTGGGGCACCGTGAAGGGGCCAAACATGCGCCCTTGGCCGATCGGCGGCGTCAGTGATTCCTTCACCACGCGCAGATTGCTTCCGTCGGTGAATTTCAGAAAGGCCTCCACCGGATAGGTTCCTGTGGCTGTGGAATCGGCGGTGAAGAAGAGCTTGTAACTCCGATAGGGCCTGTTCACGGCGAAATCGGTATTCCAGTTGGTTCGCCCGAGAAGTTTTCCTTTGCCAACGCGCTTTTTAACGATCTTGCTGCTGCCGTCCCCGCCCACGGGAGGCAGAAATGTGCAGGCCGCCTTCGCGACCAAACTTGAATCGAGAACCAACAGAGTGCCGGCTGCTCCGAGAAGCACTGAGGTCAGACGTTGGATCGCCATGCATCGCATTCGCGAGGATGAAGCAGTCTTAGCAGCGTGCGGTGATGGAATGGTGGCCATCCCCTTCAGCTGCGAATGACGCTTCAGGATCTTGATGCCTTCCTGCGCTTGCGTGAAACCGACGCGGCGCTCGCGGCCAGCCTGGCCGAGCCTCTCTCGATTGAGGCTCTGATCGAGCTCGCCCGGGGGCATGGATTTCAGATCACCGAGGAGGATGTGTTCTCAGCGCAAGCCCGCGAAGACGCTGACGCTCCTTCGGCTGAGCTCCAACGCAGGATGGCTGACGACTCCAGGCGATTGCGCCATTTCATTCAGGGTTGAGGCTGTGCCCCTGTGCACCCTCTGAGGTAGCCCCGAATACGGATCTTTCGCAGCAGACACTCAATGCTGGTCTCAAGCTCAGTGTTTGAGATGTCGTTCTGGAAAGAGTGGTCGGGTCAATACCGCGCCGAGGCGATGTTGGAGTGCTTTGACGAGGAGCTGGTGCCCTATCGCGATCAACGCGCTGCATCCTCGGATCAGGTGGACAGCCGTCAGTTTTTGACCTGGGAAGACCTGGTCGGCCAGCGTTGATTGTTGCTGCGTCAGCGATTACGCACGCGGTGCTGCCTGCTTAGTGGTTGCCGATTAGCAAAGAGCTGATCGCTTGAAATTCCATGGCTTCCTTCACCATCACCCTTGAAGGCGGAAAAAGCTTTTCCTGCGCAGACGATCAATACATTCTCGATGCTGCCGAAGAGCAGGGTGTCGATCTTCCCTATTCCTGTCGCGCCGGTGCCTGCAGCACCTGTGCAGGCAAGGTGTTGAGCGGAAGCGTTGATCAAGCGGATCAAAGCTTCCTCGACGACGAGCAAATGGGCAACGGTTATGCCCTGCTCTGTGTCAGCTACCCCCTGGCTGATTGCACCATCAAGGCTGAGGTTGAAGACGAGCTCTGATTCAGCGGGTCGCTCAGCGCATCTTCACCACATCAGGGGTCTGTCCGTGCACCTCGCCGATCCAGAGGGCATGGGTGACGGCCCCCTCATGGCTGTGGAAGTTCCAGGCGGATTCGGGGCTTTCGATCGCCTCGATCTGCTGGCTCAGGTCATTCACCCGCAGGTAACGACCACTGCCTCTGTGGCGCAGGACGTAGCGCTCTGGAAGAGAAGTTCTCATCTTTGATCCACTGAGACTTAGTTCCGGCTTAGCCAGGGGTGCCTGGGCCTTCACTGGCTTTCAGTTTTTTATAGGTTTTCATCCTCGAGAGATTTTTCAACGTCCTGGTAGCGCGCTTCCCGCGTCCAGATCAGGGGCGTCGGGAGTGTGAGGCGTTGCTGGTGGCCCCCCTCGCGAAACCAGGGGGCGTCGCAGGGATGGAGTGACAGATCGGCGAGCCCCCAGGCGTCACGCAGGTAGCGCTCGACAGCGCTGTGATCGGCGGGTTCAGGGTTCTGCCAGTGCACCAGGGCGAGTTCCTCGGTTCTGGCTTCGAGGCGAGCAATGCGTCCGTGGGGTGGCGCCTCTGGGTCGGAGCTGATGGTTTCGTTGAGGGTTTCCTGGGCCACAAACAGGCGCAAAGGGCTTTCGCTTTTGCGGCCATCCAAGGCGTATTTCTTGAGGTAAAGGTCTCTGGCCTTCTGAAAAAGGGGTGCTGGGGCGCAGCTCAGCAGGGCCTCGTAGGCATTGGAGAGGTTTTGGCTCGTCATGGCGATGGGGGCAAGAGGGGTGGTTTCCGGGATGGCGCGCCCTCACGAAGCATGGAACACTGGTGACAGTTGCGGAAGTGGAATAGTGTCCAAGGCCAAGCACGCCATCTATCGATTGGTGTCTCTCGATGGCAGTCCCCATCCAGTGCTTGATGCGCCCTATGAATCGATTGCGGCTGCTGAAGCGGCCGCGAGTCGCTGGTGTGAAGGGCAGGGCAGCGCCCGTTCGGACTGTGAGCGGGGGATCGGGCTTGAGGTTCAGACGAGCTGCGGTGAGTGGCGCACGCTTGGTTATCCCAGCGCCTGCCTGCTCGGGCATGGTGCTCGCGCCAAAAAAACAGGAGCTCCCTGAGGAGCTCCGCAGCGCTGGGGTTCTCGCCGGCCGTGCCGCCCCCGCTCGGGCCAGTTTGGCCGCTTGCTGAAGCTTGCATCTAACTGAGCTCCTGACTAACCATGACAGGACGTGACTGGAGCGATGGATGCGCGTGAGCGTTGATCTCTGCCTTGTGCCGCTCGGTGTGGGGGTCTCCCTTGCGCCTTATGTGGCGACTTGCCAGGAGGTGCTTGAGGCCTCTGGGCTTGACTACGAGCTTGGACCCAATGGCACAGCCATCGAAGGCGAC
This sequence comes from Synechococcus sp. CS-197, assembly GCF_025128215.1. Taxonomy (NCBI): domain Bacteria; kingdom Bacillati; phylum Cyanobacteriota; class Cyanophyceae; order Synechococcales; family Synechococcaceae; genus Synechococcus; species Synechococcus sp. CS-197. The sequence goes on from NZ_JAHLZC010000015.1 coordinate 59,375, forward strand.
TGGGATGCCGTGTTTGCTTGCGTCAAGGCCTGTCATGCGCGCTTGCATCAGGACGGTGTGCCGAGGATTCACGCCACGTTGCGTGTGAACACGCGCATCGATCGTGAGCAGTCCTTCCGCGACAAGGTGGAAAGCGTGCAGCGGCTGAATCGGTAGAAGAACCGAACCTTCAGCTCTTTTGCGTCTCTGCTGTCTCTAATGAGAATAAGTATGGGACTGCTCAATGGGGTTTCGGCTTGGTCGTTCCGTTGCCGTCGTGCTGGCGATGGCCTCTTTTGCGTCCCTGGCCTCCGGCCCAGTGCGCGCGGAGAGCTGGGATAGCATCGGTCGTTATGCCTCGCTGATCCGGCGTGCCGGCACCGAAACCATGGTGGCCAAAGATTGCCCACCGTCCCTGCTGGGCGCGTTTCACTCCCAGCGCAACGCTCTTCTTCTTTGTTCCAACAACCTCGAGAACGACCCCAAGCAGATCTGGGTGGTGCTTGCCCATGAATCCGCGCATGTGATGCAGCACTGCCACGGCGGTGCCCTACTCGCTGACCATCAGGTCGACCAGGCCTTGGAAGCGATCGAGGCCCGTTCCAGAACAACGTTCCAGGAGCTGCGTCTCTATCACCAGTCGCAGCAGCGTGAAGAGATTGAAGCGCGCTTGGTGCAGGGTCTCCCTCCCCAGGAGGTTGAGGCACTGTTCCGCAGCTTCTGCGCCGATCGCCTGCTTCGGGGCTCCGTGCCAGTCCCCCCAGGCGTCTCCCATGAACCGCCTGAAACTCCCTGAGGCTGAGGTCACCATGGATGATCCATCCGTCACGCCCATCACCACTCCGAAACTGGATGACGAGGGTTACCTGACCTATCTCGGCGACGACGGTCAGCGCTATCGACTGTTGGATCAGCTTGAGATCGATCAAGAAGCGTCCCAGCGCGTGCGTGATGCGCTGCAAGCCTCAGGCCCACTGTTCAATCAAATCGAAGCGCTCTGCCAAGCCTGGATCGAACGGATGGCTGTGGACGCGATGGATCGCGATGAAGCCGCTGCCATGCTGCTCAGCGCTCTGGACACAGCGTTGCGCATTGATGAGGACTAGAGCGACGGCAGCGGCCCCCTACGGTGAGCACGTTTGCACGCTGACTCCATGGGTCCCAGGCTGCGCGGGTACTGGTTGATGACCTGGATTGGCCTGCTGGCCAATCTCCTTGCCCTGCCGTTGATCGCTTGGGGGGCTTTTGGGTTGGATGAATCCGCAGGCCTGAAAATCACCAACATCACCCTGGCTTTTTCTCTGGCCTGGCCTGCGGCGATCGTGGGCATCGTGGCAGCGTCCGGACTGCTGGCGCAGCGACGTTGGGGTGTGATTCTCACGATCGTGGCCCTGTCGATGGCCCTTGGAGGTGCGTTGCCTTACGGGATCGTGCGCCTGGTGCTCGGTCCTGAGGCGCGCCCCCTGGGTTTCGCTTCGGTGTTGCTCGGGCTCGTGAACGTGCTGGCACTCATTTACTGGTGCCGTCCAGCCCATCGGCGCGGTGGTCGCTTGTAGGCCAGGGGGCCAGGTCGCCCGTCAACTGGCTGGGCTGCCCCTCGTTTTCGATCATCCCCGTTTGCTGGTGGTGGACAAACCAGCAGGCCTGCTGTGCCAGCCCGGTCTGGGTGTTCACCAGCGCGATTCCCTGATCAGCCGCCTCCAGCATGCGTGCCCTGATCTGCGCCTCGTGCATCGTCTCGATCGCGACACCTCAGGACTCGTGCTTCTGGCGAAGGATGCCGACACGCAACGGGTGTTGGGCGCTCTGTTTGCAGCGCGAAGGGTCGGGAAGCTGTATCTCGCTGATGTTCAGGGATCGATGGGAGCGGTCAGCGGACGGATCGATCTCCCCCTGGCGCGTTTGAATCGTCAACCGCCCACCTATGGCGTGCATCCCGACGGCAAGGCGTGCCTCACGCTCTGGCGTCGTTTGCAGCGGATGGAAACCAGAACGCGTCTCTGGCTCTGCCCGAGGACAGGCCGATCCCATCAGCTGCGTGCCCATCTGGCGGCCCTTCACCATCCGATCATCGGCGACCCGATCTACAACCCAGGCTGCGCAGCGGGGGGGCTGCGGCTCAGGGCGATCGCCTTGCGTTTCCCTGACCCTGATCAACCAGGCAGTCAGGTGCGTGTACGCGCTCCATGGCCCGCCTGGGCTCACCCCTAAGCCGTGAATCGCCGTTTGGCCGGAATCGGGTAGGGAATGCGGCGATGGCGCATGCGGCGCCACACCTTCACGAATGCCCGCATCACAAGCTCGAGCTCCGCGCGACTGAGGCTGCTTTGACGCAACTGTCCATCGCTCAGCCGCGCTTCCACAATGCGCTTCACGGTGGCCTGGGCTTCCGCATCGCTCGTGTCGGGCGGCAACGAGCGCAGGGCGGCCTCGCAACCGTCCGCCACCATCATGATTCCCGTCTCCTTGGAGCGGGGCGTCGGGCCGTGATAGCGAAAGCGCTGCTCTGAAATCTCGGGATCCTTCAGCCGTGCCTGGTGCAGGAAATACCCCATCCGCAAGGTTCCCTGATGCTCGGGAATGAAGTCGGCGATCGGTCGGGGCAGCCGGTGGCGCCTGGCCAATTTCAGACCTTCATCCACATGGGCCTGCAGCACCCCCGCGCTGGCGATCGGGTCATTGAGTGCTGTGTGCGGGTTGTGGTCGGTGGTTTGGTTCTCGATGAACCAATCCGGCGCATGCAATTTGCCAACGTCGTGATAAAGCGACCCGGTGCGGATCAGATCCACATCGGCACCGATGGCGCGCGCGCCCTCTTCGGCCAGGCTGCAGATCATCAGCGTGTGCTCGAACGTGCCTGGAGCCTCTGAGGAGAGCCGGCGCAGCAGGGGGCGTTCCTGGTCGGCCAGTTCCATCAACCTTGCCCGGGTCAGCAGACCGAAGGAACTTTCGAGCAGGGGAATGACCAGGATCGTCAGCATCATCAGCAGGCCCAGCAACAAGGCTTCCGATGTCAGATCTCCCGAGTTGGGAAGCAGTCGGCTCCAGTCCTGATCCACAAGGGATCCTGACGATCTGTTGAGGAGAAGCAGCTCCAGAACCAACGCTCCGAGCGGCAGCAGCACCGCCAGTTGCAGAAGCTGGGCACGACTTCTGAGCCGGCCCGCCTGAAGAGCGGCCACGGTGGCTGTTGCCGCAGCAATCAGCAGCCGCCCCTCCCCAAGGCCCGTCACCGGTGTGGGCCAGAGCAGGCTGGCAACGGCCATCCATGCCAGGGCGCTGCTGGTTCCAAGGCCCTGGGCCAGGAGCAAGGTGGGCGGCACGATCACCGCCAACGGGCTGACGGCCGCGCCAAACCAAACCTTGCAGGCTTGAGAGATCAGCAGCAATCCCAGGGCCAGCAGTCCATGGGGTGCTTCGAGGCAGGGGCGCTCGCGGCGCATCACGAGCAGAAGAATCCCGCAGGCGGCGAGGGATTCTGTAAATCGGATCAGCCAGATTCCCAATTTGGGTCTGCGGTTCACCAGGCCGAAGAAATCGAGAACGTCGTAGGCCTGGGAGCTGATTGGTTCGCCCTTTTGCGTGATCAAGTCACCTTGGTTGACTTCGATCACGGGGATGCCCTGCTGGGTGATCAGTTTCTCGATCAACCTTTGGCTGCGTTGCGGATCGGTTTTGAGATTGCTGGCACCCTGCAGGGTGGTGGTGAGCAGCTTGGAGCCAAGCGTTCGTGCTGGCGCGTCGGCGGCTCCCAGCTCCTCCAGCTGTAGGGATGTGGCCTGACGCAGCTGTTCCTCGGCCAGGTTGTTGACCAATCCCTGGCTGAGCATGCGTTCGAGCGCCCTGCGCACAGCCATATCCCAGCTCAGGCGTTCGTCCGGTAAGCGCTCTTCAAGCCAGTCCTCTTCTGCGGCGCTCAGGTTCACCGGGCCGATCCGATCGGCATCATCGCTGCTGGCGACCCGTTCCAGTTCCCCCAGATAGCGTTCGAGACGCATGCGCAGTTGCTGATCCTGCTTGTTGTCGATCACCTGAACCAGCGTGCTCGGCACCAAGCTCGATCGCCGTTGCTTCAGCGCTTCGCTGTCGACCACCCGGGCATCCTTCGGTGCCACTGCGTCAAACGGCGCTGTCAGGCCCGGCCGCACATCGGGCTCCACCAGCCATGGCCAACTGGAAATCAGCGCCACCAAAAGGCACAGCACCAGGAGAACGCTGCGTTGCAGGCGGGTCCAGCGCAGCACCGGCCGCCGCGGAGACTCACTCCTGAGCCAGGATCTCCAGAACCTTGCTAGGGAATGCGAACGCAAGATTGGTGGATGCTTCCAGAGGAAACGCTAGCTCTGCTGGAGCGGCATGCTGGATTCACATGCATCAGTCGGCGATGGCCCTCAGATTGGATGGAAAAGCGCTGGCCAAGGAGCTGGAACAGCGCCTCGCCCAGCAGGTGCGCAGCGGCTGTGCCAAGGCCGGCCGCCCGCCAGGCCTTGCTGTTCTGCGGGTGGGTGATGATCCCGCCAGCGCGGTGTACGTGGCCAACAAGGAGAAAGCCTGCGCCCGGGTGGGTGTGGAGAGCTTCGGGGCCCATCTACCGGCGTCCTCGCAACCGGAGACCCTGCTGAAGACCATCCAAGCGCTCAATGCCGATGAGCGGGTGGATGGAATCTTGTTGCAGCTGCCCTTGCCGGCGGGTCTTGATGAAACCCCTCTGTTGGCTGCGATCGATCCCGATAAGGACGCGGATGGTCTGCACACACTCAACCTTGGCCGCCTCTTGAAGGGTGAACCAGGCCCGCGCAGCTGCACCCCTGCCGGCGTGATGGCCATGTTGCGCAGTCAGGGCATTGATCCCTCCGGCAAACGCGCTGTAGTGGTGGGACGCAGCATTCTTGTGGGCCAGCCGATGGCCCTGATGCTTCAGGCGGCCAACGCAACGGTCATGGTGGCGCACTCCCGCACCCGCGATCTCGCCGCCCTCACCCGTCAGGCCGACATTCTTGTGGTCGCAGCGGGACGGCCGGAGATGATCGGTGCTGAGCATGTGGCCCCCGGTGCCGTGGTTGTGGATGTGGGCATTCACCGCCGGCCTGAGGGTGGATTGTGCGGTGATGTGAACGCTGCCGAACTGGAGCCACTGGCTGCAGCGCTCTCTCCCGTTCCGGGCGGCGTTGGTCCGATGACCGTCACCATGCTCCTGGTGAACACAGTGCTGGCCTGGAGCCGACGCCATCAGCTCGATCATGATCTTGCTGACCTCGTGCCGTGATCGTGCTCGTGGGACCTGCGGCCTGACAGAATCCGGCGAGCATCCTGTTCTTCATGACCGCCACGGCGAGCAGCCCTGAAGGTGTCACGCCGTCGGGTGAGGATCAGGCTGAATTCGATTTCAGTTCCTATCTGGCCAAGACCCGGGAGCTGGTCGAGCAGTCGCTGGATGCGGCTCTCGGCCCTGAGCGGCCCGAGTCTCTTCGCGAGTCGATGCGCTACTCACTCCTGGCTGGAGGCAAGCGGCTCAGGCCGATCCTCTGCCTGGCAGCTTGTGAGCTGGTTGGCGGTGATGCCTCCCTGGCGATGCCAACGGCCGTGGCTCTGGAGATGATCCACACCATGTCGCTGATCCACGACGATCTGCCGGCCATGGACAACGACGATCTGCGGCGTGGTCGCCCCACCAATCACAAGGTGTACGGCGATGCCATGGCCATTCTCGCCGGCGATGCCCTGCTCAGCCGAGCCTTTGAAATGGTGGCCGTGCGCAGTGAGGGGGTGCCACCCGAACGCTTGCTGAAGGTGGTGGCCGAGCTGTCTCTTGTGTCTGGAGCCCCGGGACTGGTGGGTGGCCAGGTGGTGGATCTGGAAAGTGAGGGTCGTGAGGTTGATCTGGAAACACTGGAATACATCCATCTCCACAAGACCGCAGCTCTGCTTCGGGCCTGTGTCGTCACCGGTGCTTTGATCGGCGGCGCCGACGCCAGTCAGGTCGATGCCATGCGCACGTACGCCAATGGCATCGGCCTTGCTTTCCAGATCGTGGATGACATCCTGGACGTCACCGCCAGCAGCGACGTGCTCGGTAAAACAGCCGGCAAGGACCTGATCGCTGATAAAACCACCTATCCGAAACTTCTGGGTCTCGAACCGTCTCGGGCTCGTGCCCTTGAGTTGGTGGCCCAGGCCAAAGCGGTGCTCGAACCGTGGAAAGACAAGGCGCAGCCGCTGCTGGCGCTCGCGGACTACGTCGCGAGCCGGGACCGTTGACCATGCTGTTTGCCTCGTTGAGCGCACCGCTCCAGCTTCTCGATAACGCCTCTCTGGCCTGGGGGCTCGCGGCCTGCGGGATCGCGCAGCTCTCGAAGCTGTTCATTGAATTGGTCACCCAGCGCCGATGGCGCCCGCAGGTGTTGATCGAAACCGGAGGAATGCCATCAAGCCATTCGGCACTGGTCACCGGTACAGCCGCTGCCGTGGGTTGGCTCGATGGATTTGACTCCCCCGCTTTCGCTTTGGCCTCCACAGTGGCTTTTGTGGTGATGTACGACGCCAGTGGCGTGCGCCGTGCGGCGGGGTTCACTGCCGAGAGAGTGAACGCTCTGCCCAGCAATCTCTGGGATCCATCCCCTGACAAACCCCTCAAAGAACGCTTGGGTCACTCCAGGCTCGAGGTGCTGGTTGGAAGCCTGCTCGGCCCAGCAATCGCTCTTCCAGGGTTGGTGTTTGTTGGTTCTCCCCTGCATCTGGCCCAGGTTCTGTCTCAGGCGTTCGGGTGAGCTCGCCCGCCCATTCCGAGCTGGCTCTCACCAGTGATCAGCAACAGGCCGCCGATGCCTTTGCCGACTGGCTTCATCAAGCCGATGCCACCGTCCCGTTCGTGCTCAGTGGCTTCGCTGGCAGCGGCAAGACGTTTCTCTCCATGCGTCTTCTCCAGCAGGTGGAGGCCAGTGGCCTCTGCTGGACTGTCGTCGCTCCGACCCACAAGGCCGTGGGTGTGCTCAGGCAGGCCCTGGCGCTTGAAGGGCTGCGCCCAACCTGGTATCCATCCACCATCCACCGTCTGCTGCGTCTCAAGCTCAAGCGACAGGGGGATCGTGAACTGTGTGAATCCACCGAGCAGACGGCTGCAGCCCTTGAGCATCTCGGTTTGGTGCTGATCGATGAAGCCTCCATGGTGGACAGCGCCCTGCTGGCGATCGCCCTGCAGTGCGCACACACCTTCAGCACCCGACTGGTGTTTGTTGGGGATCCGGCCCAGCTGCCGCCGGTGGGAGAGAGCGACAGCCCTGTTTTTGCAATGACGCGGGCCGTGAATGCCTGCCTCAAGCAGGTGGTGCGCCATCAAGGCCCTGTGCTGCAATTGGCCAGTTGTCTGCGTGATGGCCGACTGCCCTGTGAGGTGCCACCGCTTCTGGCTCCGGTGCGCACGGATCTGGGCCAGGTGGGGGTGATGAACCGCTCCGATTGGCTCAGTCGCGCTCAGGAGGCTCTGCGGCAGGCGGCAGCCTGCGATAACCCCGATGCAGCCAGGATTCTTTGCTACACCAACCGCAGGCTTGAGCTGCTGGTCCCCCACGCGCGCCGGGCGATTCATGGCGAGATGGCCGATCAGATGGCGGTGTTGCCGGGTGAGGTGCTGATCACCCGCACCGCAGTGATGGCCCCGGCCTCACGGGATGGTGGCGAGACCGGAGAGGAGCCCGATCTGGTGCTCGGTTCCAATCGTGAACTTGTGGTGGAGGACGTGTCCCCTGAACGTTGCGACCTGGCGGAGTTCGGTGTGGCCGGCGAGGCCCAGCTCGCATTGGCTGGTTTGGGTGCACCTGTGATTGAAACCCTGAATGCACGGGTGCGGAGCGGGGAGCTCGAACTCAACCTGCGCCTGCAACCGCCTGCCGGCACTTCCGCCAGGCAGCAACTCGATGCCGTGCTCCAGCAGTTGCGCACGCAGGCCCGTGACGCCGGCAAGCAGGGGGGACGTCCGCTCTGGCGCCGCTATTTCCTGGTGCGCGATGCTTTCGCGTCGCTGGGACCTGCGGCTGTGCTCACCGTGCACCGCAGCCAAGGCAGCAGTTTTGGCGAGGTGTTTGTCGCCGACGATGTGTTCTGGCCCCAGGACCTTGATCTGCGCCGGCAGCTTGTGTATGTGGCAGTCAGCCGCGCCCGTGAGGGGGTTTGGATCGCAGGCCGTGCCGGTTCTGAAGGGGCCAGGCAACGTTGGGCTCAGGCCCTCAAAGCAGGCTGAGACCGCTGATGCCCTGCCATCCCAGATAGCCCCCCAGGCCCAGGCTGACCCCTCCCACCACCAGTCCGCCTCGGGCAAACAGCACTTGCTTGCCTTTCTCGAGGATTGGAATCACCCGGTCGCGTCCGATGATCACGGCGATCAGTGGGGCCAAGAGAAAAAGGCTGGCTCCGATTGTGAAGGCTGCCAATCCCACGATCTCCTGCCAGGTGGGCAGCTGGGCTGCGAGAACAACACCCGCCGACTTGGCGAAGAGCACGAGGTCGTCGGGGCTGATCACCTCTCCCGCTGCGCCAAGGAGCAGCAGCAGTGGCAACGGCATGGCCACAAAGCGATCAATGCTGGTGGTCCAGGCCGGTGGCTCGGCTCCATCGGCGAAGGAACGCAGCAGCTCCCTGCCGCCGATGGCCACCAAGGCTCCACCCGCCAGCAGATCAAGGCCCGTGCGGTGATGAGAGCCGTGGCTCATGTCGAGAACAAGGGTGTGCCCCACCGTCACCAGCAGGGTTGCGGTGAGCAGGGTGGTGACCACCCAGCCCGCAACAAACCAGCCACCGCGGCGCAGGGGCTGGGGGCCCAACAACAGGAGCAGCAGAACAGCAATGTGAATTGGTGAGAGGCCGATGCCCGTGCCGTAGGCCAGCAGTTCGGCCCAGAGAGTGGTGTCGCTCATCAGAACCGGCCGTTGGCCGGAGCGTTCCAACGAACGATCGCACGGTTTTCGCGCTCGAATCCCAGCACGCAGATGCTCCCTGTACTGAGCTTCAACAGGCTGCCGCCCACAGCACCCAGACCAAGCCAGGTGCCCGCGAGCGATCGCAGCAAGTGTCCATGGGCGAAGAGGGCCACATCCCCTGGTTCGGGAACCTCCAGGGCGCGTTGGATGGCGATTTCGCAGCGCTTTTGCACGGCTTCGGCATCTTCGCCGTTGGGGCAACCATGGCTCCAGACCGTCCAACCCGGCACCGTCTTGCGGATCTCCGGCGTGGTCACTCCTTCGTAATCGCCGTAATTCCATTCCAGCAATTCCGGCATCACCTGGGCCTGCTCCCCGAGGCCGCCCAGCTCGCAGGTCCGACGCGCTCGTTGCAGAGGGGAGCTGAACACGGCGGCAAAGGTCTGGCTTGTCAGCACCGGGGCCAGCAGTCGTGCTTCCTCCTCACCCTCAGGAAGCAGGGGAAGATCGGTGCTGCCGGTATGCCGTCCGTTCTTGGCCCATTCCGTAGCGCCATGGCGCAACAGCCAGAGCTGACGATGTTCGGCCATAGGTCACTGGTGACGATGTAATCGGATTGTGACCATTAGCGCGATCCCTGGCGGTGTTGCCGGTGCCATCGCAGCGCTTGGTTAGCTGCGGATTTCGAACCAGTCCGCTCCTGTGATGGGCAGCTGTGAGGGCCTCACCTGGCTCACGCGCGCATCGGCGGGACCGCGTTCGCACCAGAGGCGCAATTCACTCAGCGCCATGGGTGTTCCCTCCGCTTGCACCTCCACGCGGCCATCGGGGAGGTTGCGAACCCAACCGCTCAGGCCGAGATCCATGGCGCGACGGCAACACCCCTGCCTGAACCCAACACCTTGAACCTTTCCTTCCACAAAAAACCGCCAGCGTTCGGTCGTGATGGTGGGCTTGTGTTTGCCTCGGCTCAAGAAACGGCCGCGTTCCGCGTTGCCGCGGTTTCGAGAGCGGCGCGCCATCGGCATGAGATCGTCGAGGAGCCGGCCCAGTGGAGGTGTACCCAGCTGGCGTGCAGGCTCGGAAGGCTCCATCCCTCGTGTCTCCGCGAGATTTTCCACCCCTCAACCTGCCACAGGGGTTTCACTCCTTCAACGAAATCACCGGATTCTTTGCTCAATTGCCAGCGGTGGAATTCATGCCCTCTCAAGCACTCCCCTGCGCGCAGCAGTAATCCATCATCTGCCGCGCGCAGCGAGCGATAGCCCACCTGCAAGGCTCCGCGCTCGGCGCGGAAGGGCAGCACGCCTGCCATGGGATGGTGCGTTCCCTCAGCGTCACTCAGTGACTCACCCAGCATCAGCATGCCGCCGCACTCGGCGTAAAGGGGTTTCTGGGTGATCCACTGCTGAAGGGCCGAAAGGCTGCGGCGGCAGTGGCTGAGCGCTTCTGCATGCAGTTCGGGAAAGCCACCCGGCAGGATCAGTCCCGAAGCCTGCGCTGGTGGCGGTTCATCGGCGAGCGGGCTCCAGGGAATGACGGGCATGGCCATGGCTTCCAGGCATTCCTGCATTTCCGGGTAACGAAAATGAAAGGCCTCGTCCTGAGCGACGGCCACAGGCATGGCCATGGGTTTGGGCTGCTGCTCCAAGACTGGAGCCAGCACGGTTTGGATCGGATCCGGACCGGCGGCAGGTGCCTTCAGCAACGGTTCGAACCTCTGCAGATCCAGATGGGAGGAGGCCAGCGCGGCCCAGCGAGCGATCCGTTCCTGCATCGCTCCGAGCTCATGGGCTGGCGCCAGGCCAAGGTGTCGGCTGGGAAGATTCAGGCTCGCGTCCCGCGGCAGACTTCCCAGACAGGGAACGTTGATCTCTTCGAGCACGGTGTCTAGCAGCTCGCGATGGCGCTGGCTGGACACGCGATTGAGCACCACCCCCGCCAGGTTCACGCGCGGCTCCAGGGTTTGGAACCCGCGCACCACGGCCGCCAGGGATCGGGCCTGTCTGCCGGCATCCACCACCAGCACCACCGGCAGATTCAGATGTCTGGCAACAGCAGCCGTGCTGCCTTCGGAGCTGGCTCCGATGCCGTCGTACAGGCCCATCACGCCTTCGACGATGGCCATGTCGCACCGACCGCCAAATCCGCGGAAGCTGAGATCCACCCACTCCTGGCCGCAGAGGGAGAGGTCGAGATTCCGGCAGACGTTGCCAGCACTGAGGCTGAGGAGCTGGGGATCGAGATAGTCAGGCCCCACCTTGAAGGGCTGAATGCTTTTCCCCTGATGCCGCGCCCAGGCAATCAGGCAGAGGGTGAGCAGAGTTTTGCCACTGCCGCTGGCCGGAGCAGCGATCACACAGGCCATGAACTGAGCGGGACAGTGGAACCGTGGGCCCCGCTCAGCGGGACATCACTTGATCAGCTTGGCAGCCAGGGGGGCCGCGGCGGCCAGCAGCGGATTGGTGGAGTCGTGACCACCCTCCAGCAGCTTGGCCACATCGGCCTCCACGGGCATTGGCTGCACGGCAACCACTTCCTCGATCAGTTCCATGCTGGCCATCCCACCGGCTTCCAGGCGCATGCAGCCCCCGGACTCCGCACAGAGGATCACGCAGATCGCAGGTTTGTCCTCGGGCTTGCAGATCAGGCGCAATCCCACGATCTGGCCGGGGTGAATGCTCGGTTGCCCCATGGGCACTGGTGAAACACGCATTTGCACAGCCGTTCCGTCCGCGCGCGCGAATTCAGCACTGATGCTGTGGTCGTCGTGATGCTGGGTGCGTTGCAGATGCCAGCCCAAGCGATCGGCGATCCAGCTGGCCAGCAGGAGTCCTTGAACCGGATGGTCTCCTTCCACGTCGATGTCCAGCTGCACCACATGGCTGAGGGCGTTTCTGCGGTTCGGTGGATCAAACACCATGGCCAGGGTTTGATGCCAGCTTCCGAGTCTCAGCCAATTGAGGTCGTTGACGGCCTGGCCGCTTTCGATCCTCGTCGCGAGGAGATTCAGGCAGAACCCAGGGTCACCCAGGGCTGAATCGATGATCAGCCGTCGGGGAGATCCTGCGAGCTGCATCAGAAGTTCGGGCGCCTCATCGAGGGCACCGTTCCACCACACCCAGGAGGGCAGATCCTCAGGCAGGAGCGGCTGCAGGATGGAAAGACCGTCGTTCAGTGCAGGTTGCCCTCCGCGCAGAACCACCACATCACCGCAAGCAACGGTTCCACCCCCCTCCTCAGGCAGTGGGCAGTAGGCCGCAACCAGGGTTTCCAAGGCCTGCTGATCATCCAGGCTTGGAGCCAGGGTGATCAGCCGACGGGGCCTGAGGGCGCTGAGGGCTGCATCGATGTGCTGGCCCCTGAGGTCATCTGCTTGCTGGGATCCGCCCATGCTGCTCAGGCACGCTGCCACCGGCGCAGTGAGCGGTGAAGTGCTCAAAGGCAGATCTCCATCCACCACGACCTGGCGACCGGCCTGAACCAGCTCGGCGCGCTGCACCCCGGTGATTGGTCCCTCAAGGCGACCGGTCCGCACCAGCTGCTGTTCCACCCAGGAGGGCTGCCAGATCAGCAGACAGAACGTGTGGGAGCCAACGCCCCCCTGCTGGTCGCGTGACCAGAGCTGTTCCAGGTAGCTGGGGACTTCCGCAGGGGGGAGTTCCAGGGGGGTCTGAAGCGTGAGCTGGGGTGACATGGTTCAGCTGGTGGGGAAGGGATGGGTGTCTGTGGGTGTCTGTCGAGAACAATCAGGGGCGGCGCCAGAGCAGGCCATCGCGGGCCATCAGAGCGTCAGAGGCTGCGGGCCCCCAGGTTCGTGACTCATAGGGATGGATCGGCAGCTGCCATGGGCTGTCTTCAATGAGCTCCAGCAAGGGGGTGTAGAGGCGCCAGGCGGCCTCCACCTCATCACTGCGGGTGAACAGGGTGGGATCGCCGAGCATCGCGTCCGCCAGCAGACGCACATAGCCCTCGTCGGAGGGTTCCCCGAAGGATTCGTCGTAAGAGAACTCCATCTCCACCGGACGGCTGCGCATGCCGGATCCAGGGGATTTCACCTCGAAACGGAATTCAGCGCCTTCGTCGGGTTGGATGCGCAGGATCAGCTGGTTTGCTGTGGGGCCGCCGCCTGCGGCGTCGAACAAGTGCACCGGCGCTTCCCTGAAGGTGAGGACCACTTCGCTGAGACGTTTCGGCAGGCGCTTGCCGGTGCGCACATAGAACGGCACCCCTTGCCATCGCCAATTGTCGATGAACAGCTTCATGGCCACGTAGGTCTCCGTGGTGCTGTTGGGATCGACCCCAGGCTCCTGCCGGTATCCGGCCAGGGGGTTCTCCTGGGTTCCACCTGGGCCGTACTGACCGCGGATGCAGCAATTCCAGGGTTCGTTTTCATCAGCCAGACGGGCCGCCTGCAGCACCTTGGCTTTTTCGCTGCGAATCGCTTCGGGGTCGAAACGCCCCGGCGTCTCCATGGCCGTGATCGCCAGCATCTGCGTGAGGTGATTTTGCACCATGTCGCGCAGTGCACCAGAGGTTTCGTAGTACCCGGCACGCTCCTCAACGCCAACGGTTTCTGCCGCTGTGATCTGAACGCTGGAGATGTAATTCCGGTTCCAGATCGGTTCGAAAATGGTGTTGGCGAAGCGCAGAACCATGATGTTCTGCACCGTTTCCTTGCCGAGGTAGTGGTCGATGCGGAAGATCTGATTCTCCTGGCCACAGCTTTGAACGATGCGGTTGAGCGCCTGGGCGCTTCCGTAGTCCCGTCCAAAGGGCTTTTCAATCACCACGCGACTGCGTTGGGGATCCTTCAGCAGGCCTGCATCGGCGAGTGCCCGGCAACCACTGCCATAGAACTTCGGCGAAACCGACAAATAAAACGTGCGGTTGCTGCGTGTTGCCCGGAGGCGGTCGATGCTGTCGAGCCGGTGTCCCAGCTTTACTAGATCCTCAGGCTGCTGCAGATCCACAGGCTCGTAGAACATCCCAGCAGCGAACTGGTCCCAGGCCACGCGGTTCTCGTTCACCGTCTTGGTCATGGCCTCGGCCATTTTCTGGCGAAACTCTTCGTCGCTCCAGGGGCGACGGGCGCAGCCAAGAAGAGCGAATTCGCTCGGCAAGCGTCGCTGCAGGAAGAGCTCAAACAACGCTGGGACGAGCTTGCGATGGGTGAGGTCACCGCTCGCTCCGAAGATCACCAGGCACTGGGGTGCGATCACTCGCTCTTGACGCAGTCCGACCCTCAGCGGGTTCGTCATCGTTGCGCTCATGGCACAGCTCGTTCTGACGCTGGTTTAACCAGGAATTTCCGTCCTGACAGTGCTCTAGAACAACCCGCCATGTTTTTTGTTGCTGACCGTCTCAGGTGGCAAGGCAACAAAAAAGCCCGCCATCAGGCGGGCTTCCCTTGGTTGGGGACGGTTTAGCCGACCTCAATAGGTTTCCACATGCCAACGTTCAGCTTTCTTGAGCTGCGGGCGCAACTCCGACCAATCCAGACCCTTGGCAGCAGCAGCAGCGCTCATCGCCTCATCAATACCTGGTTCCATACCGCGCAATCCGCACATGTAGACGTGGGTTTTGGGGTTCTCGATCATGGAGAAGATTTCATCAGCATGTTCGAGGACACGGTCCTGGATGTACATGCGTCCGCCCTTGGTGTTCTGCTGCTCGCGGCTGATGGCCTTCGTGTAGCGGAAATTGTCGGGGTACTGACGCTCGTAATGCTCGAAGTCTTCGTCGTAGAGAAGGTTTGGAGTCTTCGGCGCACCCATAAACAGCCAGGCTTTGCCGCGGAAGGTCCAACCGTTCTTCTCCTGCTCTGTCGGCTCGAACATGCGGCGGAGGTAGGTGCGCATCGGTGCGATCCCTGTGCCTGTAGCCAACATGATCACGTTGGCGTCCTCGTCGTCAGGAAGGAGCATCTCCTTGCCCACAGGACCGGTGATCTTCACTTTGGTGCCTGGCTCGATATCGCAGAGGTAGGTCGAGCAGACCCCTTTGATCTCTTCGCCAGCTTCATTCTTGTATTCCAGTTGGCGAACACAGAGCGACACCGTGTTTCCTTCCATGTTGTCGCCATGGCGCGTGCTGGCGATGGAGTACAAACGCAGCTTGTGAGGCTTCCCCTTGGCATCCTCTCCTTCGGGAATGATGCCGATGGATTGACCTTCGACGTAGGCGAGATGGGGATCACCACCGCTGAGGTCGAAGGTGATGTGCTGCACCCGTCCGATGGCGCCCTCTTTCAGCAGGCTGTAGTTCTCCGTGACGGTGCCGATGAAGGGGGCTTTCGGCTTGTAAAGGTTCACAGGCACAGTTTTGTGCGCCGGTTTGCTCGGGGTGTCGGTCACGGTGGAGGTGGCGGGGGCTTTGGGAACGTTGGAGGCTGAGGAGCCAGGGGAGTGCGCTGGGGCCGAAGCGTTGCCGGCTGTCACCGACAGAATTCTTCCACCACAAGCATTAATGCGCTGAACAGTGGACTGCAGACGGTCGTAAGACACTGTGAAGGTTTGCTCTGACCGGCGCTGATTGGATGACTGCAGACCGACAACAACCAGGGTGAAGACCCGTTCGTTGTAAGTGTTGTTCGCTGCAGAACTGACGCGCATGAGATCCCGCTTCCCTTTGAAGACGGCGCGATCATAGGCGTGACCGTGGGTTTTGATGCACTCGTTTGCGCTGAACGCAACGCTCTGGTCGCTGGGCTGACTTTCATTAAGATTCCGTTGTTATCTTTCTCAGGTTGAGCATCGAAGTCTCCTTGAAGACTCTCCAGCGTGCCTCCCAGGGCCAGCACCAGCCGATCGAGCAGACCATGGAGCGCCTTCCCCAGGGCGTGCGTCGCTTAGCTGTGCAGTTGCGGACTTCGGTGCCGGTCCCTGACCTTTGGTCGGTCTTGACCGATTACGAGGCGCTGAGTGATTTCATTCCGAACCTTTCACGCAGCACGCTTCTGGGCAGGCAGGGCCATGTGGTGAGGCTCTCCCAGATCGGCAGTCAGCAGTTGCTTGGACTGAAGTTTTCCGCGTCAGTGCAGCTGGAACTGAGCGAACACCGTCCGGAAGGTCTCCTCCAGTTCCGCATGCTGAAAGGGGATTTCCGTCGTTTCGAAGGATGCTGGAGACTTCAGGCTGTTCCCGACGCCACCCTTCTTCTGTATGACCTCACAGTTCAGGGCTGTCTGGGAATGCCAGTGGCCTTGATTGAACAGCGTTTGCGCCATGACCTCAGCGAAAACTTGCTCGCTGTTGAGAAAGAAGCCTTGCGACGTGGTTTGGTGTGACGCATCCATGAGTGAATTGATCGCCATCAAGTCACTACGAAGCGTTCATTCAGATGAACGATTGATCTTCATACCCCCAAGGGGATTCGAACCCCTGTCGCCTCCGTGAAAGGGAGGTGTCCTAGGCCTCTAGACGATGGGGGCGAGGCCGTGATCGTGGGTGTGCTCCCGATCACCAAATGAAATTACGGGGCCGACTGACCCTCCGTCAAGGCGGTGGACATCTTCTCTTGGCCCTGTCCTTGCCAGACCGGAACAGTGAAGGTGAAACAGGCTCCCTTGCCCGGTTCAGAGATCACCCAGATGCGTCCGCCATGCACCTCCACGATGCGCCGACAGACCGATAGGCCGACGCCGAATCCCGATGTTCCCCCCGACGTTTGCGGCAGTCGAACCCTGTCGAGAAAGATGCGTTGCTGCTCTTGTTCGGGAATACCTGGGCCGCTGTCGCTGACGCTGACCTGAATCCACTGATTGGTGCGGTGAAGCATGCTCACGGCAATGGTTCCGCCGTCCTGGGTGTATTTCAGGGCGTTCTCCAGGAGGTTGAGAAGCACCTGACGCATGCGCCGTTGATCGGCGTAAGCCAGGGGAAGGTCGGCAGGAATATCAGTGTGAATGGTCACATCTCTGCCGAACCAAAGCTTTTCGAGCTCGAGGATTGCCTCTGCCGCCACACTGGCCAGATCAAGGCGTTGGGGATTGAACAGGGCCTCCCAGCGCGTGCTGCCCACCTCCAGCAGATCCTTCGACAGCAATGCGATCTCTTCCAGGCGCCGCTTCAGAACATCTCGGAAGCGATTGAGATCGATCTGACCTCGTTGTTGACTTTGCAGGGCGAGGGTGGCGGCTGTGAGTGGTGTGCGCAGCTCATGGGCCACCATGCGCAGCAAGCGTTCCTGCGACTGCAGACGGTCGATCAGTGTTTCGTTTTCCTGACGTAAAACCAGTAGTTGATCCTCGAGTTGGAGCTCGCGCTGCGTACGGCTGCCATCCAGTTCTGTGGGTTTAAGGCTGAGCCCCAGCCCACTCACGACTTCGTCTTTTTGCCACCGCGGCAACCATCCCCGCAGCTGCTGAAAGATGCTGCTGCCGGCAAACACCTGCTTCGGAACAGGCTGAAGCTTCACCAACGCTGGTGTCACTACCAAGCGATGGAGTTCCAACAACTCAGGCTGCTGAAGGGGATCGGCGACCTGAAGCGTTACGTCGAAGCCGCAGTCCTCTTTCTCCAGAAACTGGATCAGGGAACGCAGATCACCGCTGGATAGGTGGTGACGACTGGCAACAAGAAGAAGGTTGAGTTGCTGTCGTGGCGTGGGATCCATCCCGACCACCAGGTGAGGCTCCCAAAGTTGAGCCTCACCTTATGGGTTTTTGCAAAAAGCGGCAGACCCGCTAAGACTTTTTTGTACAGACTGTTGTCACCCAGGACACAGCATGCCCCTTCTGCCTGTCGAACGTCGCGGCGCCCAGCCGCCAGACGGGGATCCCCCCGCCTCTCCGCGGGTCCCCCTCGACGGCAATCTGCGTCGTTGGTTTGCTCGCAACCTGGGACTTTGGCGCTCGCGCCGTCAATACGTTTTCAAGAACGAGGAAGTGATGTTCCTCGACATGATGATCCGTGTGGAAATCTTCGCGGAATCCCGCGTCGGTAAGCCGCGTTATCGCATGAGTTGGTGGCCTGAGCACGACACCGACTTTTTTGATAAAAAACCCCGTTATCAGCGGGAAGGGGTCATGGAGGCCACCTTGCTGGGTCACCAGCTGCAACGCAGCCGCGCCTATCTCGAAGAGGTTGAATCCAAAACGCGCATCCGTCAGGTTGACGAACATGAGGTTGTGTTTGAGTCCCATTACCTCGACTGGGATGTGCAGGAATACACACGCCTGATTGATCAGGATCGTTTCCGCTCAAGAGCGATCTACAGCTGGCAGAAGGGAGATCTGGAAATCGTGGAACATCATCACGAAACGCGGGTGGAAGATGCCTCTGCTCCCATTCCTGGATAAATCAACAGGGACGGTTCAGCTTCAGTGCCTCACCGTGTGGTGCGAATCCTGCTGAATGGTGCAGCATGGCTGCGTTAATTGGTCAGGATTCTTGGCTTCACTCCGTCGATTCCGTTCCGTGATGGCCGCACCTCTGGCCACGTTGTCTCTCCTCTTGGCCGGTCCTGCCGTCTTGGCCCAAGGTGCTGCCAAGCCCCAGACCAAGCCCGCGTCCGATAGCGACATCTTCTTGTATCGCGGCATGGGCTCCTCCTATGTCTGTAATGCCAGAACTGCCGGCGTTGAGTTCCCCAAGGCGGTCGGCATCGCTGCAGCGACCTATGTGCAACTTCTCAACGGCCGTCACGGTGGTCTGGTGGCGTCCACCGGCAACAAGAAGCTCACCAATGAGCAGCTGTTTGCAGGTGCTGAGTTCCAGATCATCACTGGCGCGCTCCAGTTCTGCCCCGACAAGGTGCCTGCCGATGTGAAGACCAAGGTGGAGGAAGCGATCAAGAAGCAGCAGGCCGGCGGCCAGTAGGCAACCGAGGCGTCAGAAACGGATGCGGGGGGTGAGGTTTTCACCCTCGTCAGCTCCGTGTTGGGGGCGTCAGGATTTGAGGAGCGTGAGACGTTCATGGTCACCAGCCCCTCCCCCCAGCAAAGTGTTCGTCTTGAGGATTACCGGCCGTTTCCCTTCAGGATTCCCAAGACAGAACTGGATGTCGTGATTCAGGACGATGCTGTTCTGGTGACGGCTGATCTCCACCTCGAACCGGTTCAGGACTCTTCTGAACCGCTCAGACTTCAGGGTGTGGATCTGGCGTTGATCTCCCTTGCTGTGGATGGCCAGCCCCTTGCTGCTGATGCTTACAGCCTGAGCGGCGATGCACTCCAGATTCACGCAACACCCCATCAACCCTTCACCGTGACCACGGTGTGCAAGCTCGATCCGGCAGCGAACGGTTCGCTGGAGGGGCTGTACGCCAGTGGGGGCATGCTCACCACGCAATGCGAGGCCGAGGGATTCCGGCGCATCACCTTTCATCCCGATCGTCCGGATGTGCTCAGTTGCTTCCGCGTGCGCATCGAGGCGGATCGTGAGCGTTATCCGGTGCTTCTCTCCAACGGCAATGCCGTCGCGGCAGGACCCGTACCAGAGTCCCCAACTCGCCATGCTGTGGTCTGGGAAGACCCGTTTCCAAAGCCGTCCTATCTCTTCGCGTTGGTGGCTGGAGACCTCAAGGAAATCAGGGATCATTTCACCACCGCATCCGGGCGTCGGGTGACCCTGCGGCTGCATGTGGAGGCGGGGGATGAGCCCTACACCGCTCATGCCATGGAGTCCCTCAAGCGCTCGATGGCCTGGGATGAACAGATTTACGGGCTCGAGTACGACCTCGACGAGTTCAATACGGTTGCGGTGCGCCACTTCAACATGGGCGCCATGGAAAACAAGAGTCTGAATATTTTCAATTCAAAACTGGTTCTCGCCGATGCCGAAACCGCCACTGACGGCGAACTGGAACGCATTGAGAGCGTGGTCGCCCATGAATATTTCCATAACTGGTCTGGCAATCGGATCACCTGCCGCGACTGGTTCCAACTGTCGCTTAAAGAAGGTCTCACGGTGTTTCGCGACCAGTGCTTCACCGCTGATCTGCACTGCGCTGCGCTCAAGCGCATTGAGGATGCTGCGATGCTGCGCAACACCCAGTTTCGTGAGGATGCCGGGCCGACAGCTCACCCGGTGAAACCCGATGCTTACCAGGCCATTGATAATTTCTACACAACGACGATCTATGAGAAAGGCGCTGAGCTGATCCGCATGCTGCAAACCCTCCTCGGGGATGCGCGCTTCATGCGGGGGATGCGTCTGTATTTCCAGCGGCATGACGGAGAAGCGGCCACAACGGAGGATTTCGTCGCGGCGATTCTTGAGGGCGCCACGGAGGATGGATCTTCGCTCAATTTCGAGCCGGAGCAGTTCAAGCGTTGGTATCACCAGGCTGGTACTCCCCACGTGTCGGTGGGTCGGCAGTGGGAGCCAACGGAGGGGCGGTTAACGCTCACGTTTCGCCAGTCCACAGCACCCACCCCTGGCCAGCCCGACAAGCTGCCGGTTGTAATTCCCGTTCTTTGGAGTGTTCTGAACGCAGAAGGCCGCGCTGGCGATGAGCGCTTGCTGGTTCTCGATCAAGCGCAGCAGAGCGTCGTTCTGGAGGGATTGGCCAAAACGCCCCAACCGCCAGTGCTGTCGCTGTTTCGGAACTTCTCAGCTCCGGTGACCTGGACGGCTGATCAAGGCGACGATGACCTCTTTGCCCTGTTCGCAGAGGACACCGATGCGTTTGCCCGCTGGGATGCAGGGCAACAGCTTTGGAAGCGTCTTTTGCTCGCCCGGGCATCGGGTGCTGACGCTTCCTCTCTGGAAATGCGGATGCTGGATGCCGTGAGCCAGTTGTTGTCTCCTGCTGGGGAGCAGGACCCCGCCGTTCTCGCCACCCTGTTGGCCTTTCCCGGATTGGCGGAGTTGGAGGCTCTTCAGGATGAGGCCGATCCACCGGCCCTGTTCGAGGCCTCCTGTGCGCTGCGGGAGCTGTTTGGATCCCAACTCGCCGATGCGCTGCGGCAGCGCCTGGCATCCAGTGCCGAATCGCTGCAAGCGCAC
This sequence comes from Synechococcus sp. CS-197, assembly GCF_025128215.1. Taxonomy (NCBI): domain Bacteria; kingdom Bacillati; phylum Cyanobacteriota; class Cyanophyceae; order Synechococcales; family Synechococcaceae; genus Synechococcus; species Synechococcus sp. CS-197. The sequence continues at coordinate 80,217 of NZ_JAHLZC010000015.1, forward strand.
TGGCCTGCGGGGCAGGGGGAGCGTCAGCTCACGGCTCTGATCTGGAGTTGGCTGGCAGCGGCGGGCGACGAAGAGGTGCGCGATGCCGCCTTGGCGGCCGTGAGTGGTCCATCGATGACCCTCGCCCGTGCGGCTCTGCGAGCCCTCCAGCCGATTGATTGCGCTCAGAGGCTGCAAGCACTTCAGGTGTTCCATGACCGCTGGCAGGACCGCCCGGTGATTTTCGACACCTGGTTTGCCCTGGAAGCATCCACCCCCCGACCGGATGCCCTCGCGCGTGTCGAGGTTCTTCTGCAGCACCCCCGATTCGATCCGATGGCGCCCAATTCCGTGCGGGCCGTGCTGGGCGGGCTTGTGGGCAATCCCAGCGTGTTTCATGCGCTGGATGGCAGCGGCTATCTGTTCATGGCCCGCCAGATCATCGCGGTGGACGGCAGAAATCCGATCACCGCGTCAAGGATGGCCAAGGTCTTCAGCCGTTGGCATACCTACGGACCACAGCGCAAAGCTGCTGTGCAACAGGCCTTGGCTGTGCTGGCGGAGGCTGATCTCTCAACCAACACCCGTGAAGTGGTCACATTGATGCAGGCCTGAGAGGGCCAACGCCTCGGCGCTCAATCCTGAACGCCGAGGCTTTTGAAGGCATCAAAGCGATACGCAGACCCTTCCTTGCCGCTGTAGGCCCCCCATAAGCCTTCCCAGTAGAAATAGATCACGCCGTAGCCCTGTTCGTTGCTGAGCCGTTTTTTCTCAGCCAGCACAGCCATGGGTGTGGTGCGTTTTCCAAATCCCGCGAGGATGCCAATCTGCACCGGCAATCCCCATTGCCGCGCTTTGCGCAGTGCCGGCTGATTGAGGTCTTTGGCAAACCCTTTCAGGGAATAGGCGTAATTCTGAACGACGAGATCATCGATCAATTCCCCGACAGCCCAGAGCTCCCAGTCCTGAAGCCAATGGTTGTAAGCGAAGCGAAAGGGGCCTGGTGAAAGGCTGATTTTCTGCGGAAGCGATTCGTCATCCAAGCGCTGGCGCAATTCGCGGAGCAGTCCTGTCAGCTGACGCCGTCGCCAGGTCATCCAGTAGCGATTGGTGTGGTCCTTCGGCGGTTGAACGCCGGTGTCCTGTTGATAGAGCGCCGCGGTGTAGGGGTCATAGCCCAGTTCCACAGGCCAGGCGAAATGATCATCGAGCTGCAGTCCGTCCATCTTGCAGCGCTTCATCACCTCCACCACCAGACCGATAAACCGCTCGCGCACTTCAGGGTGGGCGGGGTTGAGCCAAACCATCTCTTTCCCGTGCATCTTCATCACGGGATCGCCGTTCCGGCGTGACAACACCCACTCAGGGTGTTGCGTGACCACCGCGGCACTCGCAGGCTCCATCAGGCCATATTCAAACCATGGGATCACCTTCATGCCGCGCTTGCGGCCTTCCTTGCTGATGGTGCAGATCGGGTCAAGATTCAATCCCGCCTTGCGCAGAGCCGGCTCCACCGGTGCATACCGACTGCGATGGAAGGTGGTGCCTCGGCTCCACACATTCGGATACAACGCTGTGAACCCTGCCTGCTGAAGTTCGTCCATCGCCTTCAACAGCGTGGTTCGGTCGTAGTACAGAGGGCTCGGGCTGTTGGTGAGCCAGACACCCAGGGTGCGTTTGGGCTGAACGGAGGGAAGCCCGGCCAGAGCACTTGAGGGGGGCATGACCATGGCCATCGCAGCAATGGCAGCAGCGCCGCTGCGACGCAACAGTTGCGCTGAAAGCATCACCACGCGAGTTCAGCGGAACATCGAGCTGACTGAACTCTCCTCATGAATGCGCCAGATCGCTTCTCCGAGCATGTTGGCGACCGACAGCACCTGGAGTTGGGGGAACATGCGATCCGAGGGGATCGGAATGCTGTTGGTCACCACAACCTGCTCGAACAGGCCATCCGTGGACAAGCGTTCAGATGCCGGCGGCGAGAACACAGCGTGGGTCGCACAGGCGATCACCCGGCTGGCTCCCTGTTGGCGCAACAGCCTGGCCCCGGCACAAATGGTGCCGCCGGTATCGATCATGTCGTCGATGAGGATTGCGGTGCGCTGGTTGACATCCCCGATCACGGTGAGGCTCTCGGCCATGTTGTGACCCGTGCGGCGTTTATCGATGATGGCCAGCGGAGCATCGTTCATCTGTTTGGCAAAGGCTCTGGCCCGTGCCACACCACCCACATCGGGTGACACAACCACAACTTCGCCGAGCTCCTGGGCGGAGAGGTAATCCACGAGCACTGGGGAGCCGTAAATGTGATCGCAGGGAATGTCGAAGTAACCCTGGATCTGCGCCGAGTGAAGATCCATGGCGAGAACTCTGTCCACCCCAGACTTGACCAGCAGGTTGGCGGTGAGCTTGGCCGTGATCGACTCCCGGCCTGCGGTCTTGCGATCGGCCCGTGCGTATCCGTAGTAAGGCACAACGGCAGTGATCTGCCTCGCTGAAGCTCGACGGCAGGCATCCACCATGATCAGCAGCTCCATCAGGTGATCGTTCACCGGAGCGCAGGTGGGCTGGATCAGAAAGACGTCGCAGCCGCGAATGGACTCCTGGATCTGCACATAGAGCTCACCGTCCGCAAAGCGTTTGCAGACCCTCGGACCGTCAGGCACGCCTAAATACGCCGCAATTTCCCGAGCTAAGCCCGGATTGGACGTGCCGCTGAACAAGCGGAGTCGCCGCGTGTCGTGCTGGATCTTCTCCTGTTCGGCGCGGGCTGCAGTCAGGAATCCGGTCACGATGCCCGCGAACGAGAAACTTGGTATTCCGATGGTAGTGGTGCATGGGACACCCCAACCACACCCTTCCACCCATCCATGGCTTCTAGGGTGCCGCCATGGCGAACAACCTCCTTGTGGTGATCGGAGCCGGACGGCTGGGCGAAGGGGCCATGGCTCCCGCCTGCCGCAGCCTGGCGGACGCGTTTGGCGCCACCTTGATCGAACGGGGCTCGGGGGCCTCACCCCACGCCTGTTTGCAACAAATCACCAGCCCATCCGCTGGTGGGTCATCGCAGCCCACGCTCCTGCGCGTGAGTGGAGATGTGGCCGTGGATGAATGTGGGGAGGGCAGCTGGCTTGAGGCCCTGGCTTGCTGGCGTGTCCCCGTTCTCCTGTTGGCGGAACCTCGGAAAGACGGCCGCTTTGCCGGCGTCGTTCCCGGGGCGGTGGCCCTGTCGCGAGCGCTTCAGGTTGAGCTTCTCGGCTTGGTGCAATTGGGCGGAACTTGGAGTCGCTCGGCTCGCAGGGCCGACGGCCTCCCTTGGTGTGGATGTCTCCAGGGACCTGATGAGGACCTCTCTGGCTTGATCAGTTGCCTGCGGTCGCGTTGGGCGCAGGTGGCCAAAGAGGAAGGGACTGATCGGGCTTGAGTTCCCGCAGTTGCTGCTGGCCGGCTCGTGGAGCCAGCTTGAGCTGATTGATCACGGGGGGCTCGGTGCTGCTCAGCGCTGCTGCCGTGAGGCTGAGCATTTCGGACGGGGTGAGATCGGTTGAAACCTGCGCTGACACCTCGCCGATCACATCCGGGAGCAGGGCGATGGCATTGGGCTGCCTGAGCTGGTCGTGAAGACCGCGCACGAGGGCTTGTTGCCGCACTCTGCGAGCACCATCGTCGTTGGGACTGGAGCGGTGTCTTGCCAGCTGTTCCGCTTGACGACCATTGAGCGTCTGGCGCCCGGCCTGCAGATTCACGCTGTAGTTCTGCGCTTTGTCTTGGCGGTTGTACGACTGATTGAGGCTCACCTCCACTTCGCCAAGACTGTCCACAAGCGCGCGCAAGGCCTGACGGGGCATCACCACATAGCGATCGGGTTCGCCGGAGGGGAGCCCCACGACCTCAGCCACGACGTCGGCTGTGAGTGCCACTCCGCCTTCTCGGTAGGCCCTGGCCAGGGGGTGTAGCCCTTCAAGACCTGGGAGTTGCACGGCAAGCTCTGTGGGCATCTGAAGCACTTGCAGTGCTTCTCCAGCTGTGATCTGGATCAGCATCAGGCTGTCTGCGTTGGCTGGGCCCTTGGGGGCTGCGCGGTTTGAGGGATCGTTGATCGCGTCTGAATCAACGCCAATCAGCAGCACCATCACCGACCGCTGCGGTAAGGGGGCCAGGCTTGCGGGGTCATCCGGGGAGGGTGGCGCTGCGGCAATCGGATCCGGCTTTGGCCAGATCAACGCCAGCCCTCCTCCAATCAGCCCGGCACCGATCACTGCAGCGACGATTCGCAGCACAGTGCGGCTTGGTTTGGTTCCCAGCCAACGCTTCACACGGGTCTGTGCTGCGTCTCCCGCTGGTGCCGACCCCCCCATGACCCGCTCTGCTTGCTTTAGGCGACCCAGTCTTGCTCAACTCTCACTGATTAGCGTTGACCTCTCTCCAGGCTTGAGCCGTCTGTGACGTCTTCCCCCGCTTCACCGCTTCCCCACGACCAGGCGCGACCGATTCCCCGCGACCGGATCCGTCCGGCCAAGGATCTCTGCAGTGACTGCGGCCTCTGTGATTCGCGCTGGGTTGCCTACGTGCGCCAGGCCTGTGCCTTCCTTCATCAGGACTTCGATGGGATGGAACGCAAGGCCCATGGCCGCGCCCGCGATCTCGATCAAGAGGATGAGCTGTATTTCGGGGTTCAGCAGCGGATGCTCACCGCGCGGCTGCAGACGCCGATCGCTGGAGCCCAGTGGACGGGAATTGTCAGTCGCCTGGGGGTTCGCGCCCTGGAGACGGGGCTCGTTGATGCCGTGCTCTGCGTTCAGCAAAGCCCAGACGATCGCTTCACGCCGATGCCCGTTCTGGCACGCACGCCGGAGGAGGTGCTGGCTGCAAGGGTCAACAAACCCACCCTGTCCAACAACCTTTCCGTTCTCGAGCAACTGCCGGGCAGCGGGATCAAACGCTTGCTGGCGATCGGTGTGGGCTGCCAGGTTCAGGCGCTGCGTGCCGTGCAGGACACCCTCCCGCTCGAAGCGCTTTACGTGCTGGGGCTCCCCTGTGTGGACAATGTCTCCCGGGAGGGTCTTCAGACTTTTCTGGAGAGCGCCAGTGCCACACCGGACACGGTGGTGCACTACGAGTTCATGCAGGATTTCAGGATTCATTTCAGACACAGCGATGGTCGTGTTGAAACGGTCCCCTTCTTCGGTCTTGACACGCCGGCTCTCAAGGATGTCTTCGCTCCGAGCTGTCTGAGTTGTTTCGACTACGTCAATGCCGGCGCTGATCTGGTCGTTGGCTACATGGGTGCTGAATTCGGACGTCAGTGGTTGGTTGTGCGTAATTCACGCGGGGAGGACTTGCTGAAGCTGGTGGAAGCGGAGCTCGATCAGGCACCGGTGATGAGCCGAGGCGATCGTCGCCAGGCTGTTCAGCAGGGCATCGATGCCTACGACAAAGCCCTGCGACTGCCCATGTGGCTCGCGGAGGTCGTGGGCTGGATCGTGCAGCGGGTTGGGCCGAAAGGATTGGAATACGGCCGCTTCTCGATCGATTCCCACTTCACCCGCAATGCGCTCTGGCTCCGCCGGCATCATCCTGAGGTGGTGGAGCGTCATCTGCCCGCTTTCGCGCGGCGCATCGTTGAGCGCTACCGCCTGCCCGCCCGCTAATCCATTGCGTCTATGCCCCATCCAAGAGGGACTGCATCGCGTCGCAGGGTTGGTGTGCTCCTGCACCCCACAGCGCTTCCAGGATCGCCGGTGTGCGGCACGTTCGGTGCTGCGGCTCGAGACTGGCTGCATGCGCTCGCTCGCCAGGGCATCAGGGTGTGGCAAGTGCTGCCTCTTGCTCCACCGGATGGAACGGGATCTCCCTACAGCTCGCCGTCGAGTTTCGCCATTAATCCCTGGTTGCTCGATGCCCAGGATCTGAGCGATGAGGGGTTCATCACCCCCGATGATGTGCAGGCTCTTCCTCAGGCAGCTCCGGCGGACGCAGAAGGAGGCGAACAGCTTGATTTCGCTTTGGCCGCTCAACGGGCCGATGCATTGGCCAGATCGTTGCGTCTGCGATGGGCGGGGCAGCCTGCTGATCGCCACGAGGCCTTCCAGCGATGGTGCATCGACCAGTCACGTTGGTTGCGTGATCACGCCGCCTTCATGGTGCTGCGTCGTGAGCATGCGGGTTTGCCCTGGTGGGATTGGGCACATGAGCTGGCGGTCCACCGCGAGACGGCACTGGAGCACTGGCGTTGCACGCACCGGAGTGATCTGCTGGAGCAGGATCTTCTTCAATGGCATCTGGATCGTCAGTGGCGCCGGCTCCGCGCTCTGGCAAGCGACCTAGGGGTGGAGATCCTTGGTGATCTTCCTTTCTATGTCGCCCGCGACAGCGCTGATGTTTGGAGCAACCGCTCGCTGTTTTCGATTGCCGGAGATGGACGCCTCCATCAGCAGAGTGGTGTTCCACCGGATTACTTTTCCGCCACCGGCCAGCTCTGGGGAACACCCGTCTACACCTGGGGGCGCCATCGGCGCACAGGATTCCGCTGGTGGCGTGATCGCCTGCGGCGTCAATGGGATCTTGCTGACAGGCTTCGCCTTGATCATTTCCGTGCTTTGGCCGCCTATTGGTCGGTTCCCGGCTCTGATGACACGGCCATGAACGGCCGCTGGCAACGCTCTCCCGGCGGCGAACTTCTGGCTTGTCTGAAGCGTGATGCCGGTGGGTCTCTGCCGATTGTGGCTGAGGATCTCGGGGTCATCACCCCTGATGTGGAGCGACTGCGCGATCGCTTCCATCTCCCTGGCATGAAGGTGCTGCAGTTCGCTTTTGATGGGAATGCAGACAATCCCTATCTGCCAGCCAACATCAAAGGCAGTGGTTGGGTTGTGTACACAGGAACCCATGACAATCCAACGAGCCTCGGTTGGTGGGAGAGGTTGGAACAGTCGTCAAGAGATCAGGTCGCAGCAACGCTTGAGCGCAGCGTTGAGGCTCCTGGATGGCAGCTCCTTGAGCTGGGTCTATCAACATCGGCTGCTTTGGTCGTGGCCCCTCTGCAGGATCTGTTGCATCTGGATGATGCGGCCCGTTTCAACACACCCGGCACCGTGGGTGGAAACTGGATGTGGAGATTGCCGGCTCTGGATGGCGCCCTCAATGGGGCACTGGAAGGTTATGGAGTGCGTGCTGAGGTCTGGTCGAGGCGGTAAAGGCCGGGTTTGTCTTTCACAGACGTGAGAGCGGCACCGTCCCAAAGGACGGATCCTGCCTGCGGAGCTGGCTGGATCTTGATCTGCACAGGCGGCAAGAGCTGGAGTGTGAATGAACCAGTTGCGCCTTGCAGTTTGGTTCGGTCTCCTCCCTTGCTGCTCAGTTCAATGCTGCTTGGCTGATTGAGTTGGATCTCGAGCACCCCAGGCAGCGGTTGGGGGGTCGACAGGTCGGGAATCGCTTGCGCAGCACTCGCTTTGCGCAACTCTTGGAGAGGGCGAAGCCCTTGCACTAGGGCATCGGACTCGCTTGTGAGATCCAGGGGAATGGGCGTGAGGGTGATCGCGTTGTTGATGGCCAGCTGCCGCTGTTGCTGATTGAGGGCAAACAGCGATCCAACAATCGCCAAGCCGTAGAGAACACTCCCCTGCCAGGTGGTGAAGATGTCGATGCTGCCCACCGTGAAGCGCGTGCGCCGAGGGTGTTGCGAGCCATGAAATGGCAGGGCCTGCTCCGGTAGGGCGCCCCTGAGACTGCCTGGCTCAAGGTCGAGATTCTCTTCCAGGCGATGCAACATCGCCACCAGATAGGCAGGCTCCGGCAGGCGCTCTGGCCAGTTCCGCTCCAGGGCCTCCAGAACGGGAGTGGTGATGCGCACTTGTCTGGACAGGTCTCGCAGGCTCAGGCCACGTTGCTCTCGCTGCTCTCGCAACAGCTGCCCGGCGGCTTCCGCGGGGTCTGCTTCAGCAGTCGCAGGCGAACGATCGAGCCTGTCTCCACTGGACTGGCGGCGGCCCCATGGGAGCAAGCGTTTGATCAGAGCCATGCTTCGGTTACGACCGCTCTCCTTCGGTGCTGATCAGACCTGACCATTCTTGCCTGGAAAGTTCTCTCCAGCAGCCTTCTCGCATCGATCCGAGGGTGAGCCTGCCGATGGCGATGCGCTGGAGATCGAGAACGCGATGGCCCAGGGAGAGGGCGACTCTGCGAATCTGACGGTTGCGGCCTTCGCGCAGGATGACCTCCAGCACACTGGCCTGAGGGCTTTTTTTGACAAGGTTGACCTCGGCTGGGCGCGTGACCGTTCCGTCGAGAACCACGCCACGTCTCCATTGATTGAGCTGCTTCTCACTCGGCAAGCCAGCCACCGTGACCCGGTAGGTCTTGCGGTGGTTGTAACGAGGGTGGGTGAGTTGCAATGTGAGCTCTCCCTGGTTGCTTAGCAGCAGGGCACCTCGGCTCTCGGCATCCAGCCTGCCAACGGGGTGGAGGCCTTCTCTCAGATCCGGTGGCACGAGCTCGAGCACGGTCCGCCGTCGCTGCGGGTCTCTGCAGCTACAGATCACTCCCGGTGGTTTGTTCAAGAGAAGAACGCGTGCTTGAGGGGCTGTTTGCAGCGGGCGGTCGTCCACCTCAATGGTGTCGACATCCAGATCGGCCTGGTCTCCGAGGGTTGCCAGCTGGCCATTCACCCGTACGCGACGGTCTCGCAACAGATCCTCGGCCTTGCGACGGGAGCAGACTCCCGCAGAAGCGATCAGTTTCTGCAGTCGTTGGCGCGTCACCGTTGCGCTCCGCTCATGCCTGTCCTCTCGGAAGTAGAAGTTCCATGGATGTCCCTCCATTGGGATGATTTCTGGCTTGGATGCGGCCGCCATGGTTCACCGCGATCTGTTGAACGATGGCCAGACCGAGACCACTGCCACTGCGATTCGATCGGGCCCTGGAGGGATCGCCCCGATAAAACCGCTGGAACATATTGCTGAGATCGCTTTCGCTCAGTCCGGGCCCGTGATCTCTGACACAAAGCAACCACCATCCGCCGCTTGGAAGAATCTCGACTTCAACGCAGCCGTGATTGGGTGAATAACGCAGTGCGTTGTCGAGAAGATTGAGAACAGCTCGATGCAGTCGGCGTTGATCGCCGAGAAGCAGACCCGGCTCGTTGGTGTTGATCGTTAGAGACACATCCCGTTGATCAGCAAGCGGGCGAATGCTGTTCCAAGCTCCTTCAACAAGCTGCTCCAGATTCAGGGCCGAATAATCAACTTTGTCGCGAGGGAGGATGTTCTCCAGGCGAGAAAGCTCGAGAAGATCTTCCACCATTAACTGCAAACGGCGCAGCTCTCTTTGCAGGCGTTCCACGAGGACGCCATCGTCTTCGCTGACAGCGCCTTCGAGCCGATCACTCACAAGCATTAACGCCGTAAGCGGCGTTTTGAGTTCGTGGGCGACGTCGCTGACCCATCGCTCCTGCTGCTGCTGCTGGGCTTCGAGGGACTGCCTGTTCTGAAGCAGGACCAACAGCCATTCATCTGATCCGGGCAGCACGATTGCTTCGAGCGGAATGCGCTGCTGCTCCCATTCGCAGCGTTGTGGTCGCTGTTGATGGCGAACACTCACGATTGCCTCTTCCAGCTCAGGCACTGCGAGCACCTCATCAAGCGCCTGGCCGCGGACGAGCAGGTTGTTCGAGACCTGAAGGAGACGCTCAGCCTTGGAATTGATGTAGCCGATTGTCAGATCAGGAGTGAGGATCAACCATCCTTGGGTGGCCGCATCGATCCAAGCCAGCAGTTGCGGGGTGGCCAGCGCATGGCCTGACAGCACCGATGGCGTCAGATTGGCTTTGGACCCTCTCGTGGTGGAGCCGTATTGCCGGCCAGCGAGAAACCAACCTCCAACGAGGCCGATGAGGAGTCCGAGAACAACGCCAGTTCCTGCACTCACGATTGTTAGCCGAAGCGGTAGCCGAATCCCCTGACGGTGCGGATGTGTTGCGGCGAGGAAGGCTCCTCCTCAATCTTTTCTCTCAACCAACGGATGTGGACATCCACTGTTTTGGTGTCTCCAACAAAATCGATTCCCCAGATTCGCTCCAGCAACTGGTCTCTGCTCCAGACCCTCTTGGGATTGCGGATCAGCAGTTCGAGGATTTTGTACTCCTTCGGTGAAAGCGTGAGGTCTTCCCCATCGCGGGTGACGCGGCACTCCTGGGCGTAAAGGCAGAGATTGCCCGTCTGGACCACTTGGCGATCCTCACTGGGGACGGATGCGATCTGTTGGGAGCGTCGCAGCAAGGCCCGGCAGCGCGCGACCAGTTCTCGCAGGCCAAAGGGCTTGACCAGATAGTCGTCAGCGCCCACTTCAAGGCCGAGCACCCTGTCGGTTTCGCTGTCTCGCGCACTGATCACCAGCACAGGGGTGTGGTTGTTGAGTTTGCGCAGTTGTCGGCAGAGATCGAGCCCGCCCAGACCAGGAAGCATCAGGTCGAGCACCAGCAGGTCAACTCCCTCAGTGTTTGGAGCGGAAAGCAAAGCCATGGCGTCGGCACCATTGCCGCAAGACTTCACCTCGAAGCCTTCGGCGCGAAGGGCTTCTTCCACGGTTTCTCTGATCGAATCATCGTCTTCCACCACCAGCAGCTTCGCCGTGCCCACCGTGCTCGTTGCAGAAGCAACCACGAGAAATCAGTCCGTTCTTCACCATTCTGGACTTCGAAGGGCTTTTTAGCTCTAGGAATCCAATGATTGGTGTTAGGTTAAGAAACATTCTGGTTTCGTAACTAATGGCGCCCGTGGCCCTGCTCCCAGACGCAGACCTGGTGCGGTCCTACCTGCGTGACATCGGCCGGGTGCCGCTGCTGAGCCATCAGCAGGAGATCACCCTGGGCCGTCAGGTGCAGGAGCTGATGGATCTGGAGGCCACAGAGGCGGAGCTGCAGGAGAAGCGTGGTGGTGAGGCGGTGCCA
>NZ_JAHLZC010000016.1:0-207445 GCF_025128215.1 Synechococcus sp. CS-197
CAAGGGCTGCTGCACGATCATCGGCGGCGGTGACTCCGTGGCTGCTGTGGAGAAGGCCGGTCTGGCCGAGAAGATGTCCCACATCTCCACCGGTGGCGGCGCCAGCCTCGAACTGCTGGAAGGCAAGGTGCTGCCCGGTGTAGCCGCCCTCAACGACGCCGCCTGATTCGCGCACAAGCTCATGCTGTGGCCGCCCCTGACGGGGCGGCTTTTTTGATGGGTTGCACTGTGAACTGGGGCGACCTGAGGTCCAGTTGCGGATCCAGCAGGGGAGCCAGGCCGTAGTGCGTGCGCAGGGCGTTGATGCGCTTCAGGCCTTCCAGGCGCAGCGCGAATGTCGCTTGCCGTTCCTTGCGTTTACAGGCGCGATAGGCCTCAGCCGTGAACGCAGAACGGATGCAGCGCTCCGACATCTGCAGGATGAACACCCGGCGGCTGTGGCTGTCCAGCTCCCACCGTCGTCGCACCTGGGCAAGCTCCCGTTGCTGGGCTGGTTGAAGCCGTTCCCAACCCGGCGGGTGCTGGCTGAGCTCGGCCTGCACGTGACCGACCTGAAGACTCAACGCAACCAGCAGGGAGCAGGGAAGCAACAGAAGCCTGCGGTTGCTTCGAAGTGACGAAACACGCATCTGTTCAGGGTTAGGCATGGACCGCTGAAATCTGGGTTGGCCGGTTCGCCAGGATCTGACTGAGATGGGCGTGAACCATGACCGGATCTGATCTCAAAGCACCCAGTCGACTCGCGTTCGTCGGCCTCGGTGCCCTTGGCCTGCCGATAGCCGCCAACCTGCACCGTGCCGGCTATTCATTGCAGGTGCACACCCGCAGCCGCAGCGCCGAGAACGATCCGAGCCTGCATCAAGGCGACCCAGCCGCAGCGACCCTTTGCTGCGCATCACCCGCTGATGCTGTTCAGGGCTGTCAGGCCCTCGTGCTCTGCGTCAGTGATGACGCCGCCGTGGAGGCTGTGCTCTGGGGAGACAACGGGGCTGGGCCTGCACTCGCGGAAGGGAGCCTGGTGATCGACTGCTCCACCATCAGCCCATCCACATCCCAGCGCATGGCACGACGCCTGGCGCACCGTGGCGTGCGCTATCTCGACGCCCCCGTGACCGGAGGAACGGAAGGAGCCAAAGCCGGCACGCTCACCGTGCTCTGTGGCGGCAGCGACGCCGATCTGGATCGCGCCATGCCAGTACTGGAGACGATCGGTGGCTCGATTCACCACTTCGGCGCTGTTGGCAGCGGCCAACAGGTGAAAGCGGTGAACCAGGTGCTGGTGGCCGGCAGCTATGCCGCTGTGGCCGAAGCCATCGCCCTCGGGCAGCACCTGCAGCTGCCAATGCAGCAGGTGGTGAATGCTCTCCGGCACGGCGCCGCCGGATCCTGGGCCTTGGAGCACCGCTCCAGCGCCATGCTCAGCGATCACTATCCCCTCGGCTTCAAGCTGGCGCTCCATCACAAAGATCTCGGCATCGCTCTCCAAGCCGCAGCCGAGGCCGGCCTGGACCTACCGATCACCCAGGCTGTGCAGGCTCAGGAACAGACGCTGATGAACGCAGGCCTGGGTGACGCCGATGTGTCCGCCCTGCGCAGACATCTGCCCAGGGTGTGAGGTCAGGGCTTGAGCTTGCTGCTCTCGTCAACCACCTGCACCCGCTTGCTCACCGTGACGATGCCATCGGGATGCACCAGCAGAGCAGCCCAGACCTGCGATCCCGGTTGAAAGGGAGCCTGAACAGATTTGAAGAGTCCACCGCCACCGAGAGGTTCCAACTGGATGTCGGGGCTTTTCTGCTGCAGCACTTGCTGCGGCGTCACGGAGATCAACCCTCCGGCCAGCAACGCCTTGCCGAGGGGTTGATCCACCACCACATCCACGTCGTAGCGGCTGCCGGTGAGCACGGTGTCTGGGATCAGCAATGAGATCGGCAGGGGCTTGCTGGCACTGGTGAGCACGGATTGATCGCTGAGGATCTCCTGATCAGCGATCAGCCCGTTCTCCACAGACAGGGCAACCGTCTGTTGGGCCTGAAAGGAATAACTGAGCCCGTCCTGCTGGCGCGTGCCGCTCACGGCGAATTCCACGGTCTGGCGGCCATCGTTGAGGGGCTGACCGGCTCTGACGGCCCAACGGGTTTCCGGGAAGCGTTCGGTGAAGCGGCGGAAACGATCAGCGAAGGCGCTTGTTTGCTCTGGAACCATCAACGCTTCCAGTTGCTTGCTGCTGTCGTCGGCATTGAGCGCCTGCTGCAGACGGCTGCTGAGATCAGCGCCCGGTTGCGCTCGCAGCGGCAGTGCGCTGAACAGCGCCGTCCCGCACATCCATGACGCCATTGCGACACGCAGGAACGGGACCATGAAACTGCCTCTTGAATCGATTTAAGTTAAGCCCCGTTTTTAAGATCCGCCCTCCATGCCCCGGCTCCTGATCGCCGCCAGCGGCACCGGCGGACATCTCTTTCCGGCGTTGTCGGTTGCGGATGCACTTCCGGCCGGGTGGAGCGCGCACTGGCTGGGCGTGCCGGACCGACTTGAAACCACATTGGTTCCTGAGCGCTACCCACTCACCACGGTGAACGCCGGTGGACTGCAGGGGCGAGGCCTCAAGAAGGTTGTGCAACTGCTCCGCCTGCTGGCGGCCAGTCGCGACGTTCGCCGGCTGATTCGACGCAACGGCATCGATGTGGTGTTCACAACGGGGGGCTACATCGCCGCCCCGGCCATCCTTGGGGCCCGCTGGAGCGGCGTTCCGGTGGTGCTGCATGAATCCAATGCCATCCCTGGCCGGGTGACCCGGCTGCTGGGACGCGCCTGCACCCAGGTGGCGATCGGTTTACCAGCCGCCGCCAGGCGCATCCCCGGCTGCAAGGCGATCGTGACGGGGACGCCGGTGCGCAACAGCTTTCTCCAGACCCAGACCCTGCCTGACTGGGTGCCGCAAGGGCCCGGCCCACTCCTGGTGGTGATGGGCGGCAGCCAAGGTGCTCTTGGACTGAACCGCATGGTGCGCCCCCTGCTGCCCATGCTGCTGAGCGAAGGCTGCCGGGTGGTGCATCTCACCGGCAGCAACGATCCCGATGTGAACAGCATCAAGCATCCCGGCTTCGCCGAACGCCCCTTCAGCGATGCCATTCCAGCGCTGTTGCAGCATGCCGATCTGGCCATCAGCCGCGCCGGCGCAGGCAGCCTGAGTGAACTCGCCGTGAGCGGCACCCCCACCGTGCTGGTGCCGTTTCCCCAGGCCGCCGATCGCCATCAGGATGCGAATGCCGCCTGCGCCGCAGCGCTCGGTGCTGCAGTGATCGTGCATCAACACGGGCCCAGCGAACCGACTCTGCGCCAGACCCTCTGGCGCTTGCTTGGCCCGAGGCTGCGGAGTTGTGATTCAGCCGCTGACCCGCTGGTGTCGATGGCGCAAGCGATGGGCACCCTTGCCGAAGCAGATGCGGATCAGCAGTTGGCCGCGTTGCTGCAGGGGCTGGTGCGGTGACTCACCCCAGGGGCTGATGGCGAAGGGCCCTGCGCAGCGCCTGCAGGATGCGGCGATTGCCGCGGCGATCCTGAAGACCAATCCGCAGCCAACGCTCCCCCAGGCCCTCGAAAGAACGGCAATCGCGCAGCAACACCCCGCGCTGGGCCACCTGTTCGCGCAACACCAGCAACGACGCTTGCCCCTCCACGAGCAGATAGTTGGCGCTTGAAGGGCGTGGGTGGAGCCCAGGGAGCTGCCCCACCTGGTGCTGCAACCAGGCCCCCTCGTGGCGCACCCAATGCTGCACGCGTTGCTGCCAGCGCTCGAAGCCTTGTTGGTCGGCCAGCACAGCGGTGCCAGCGGCGAGCGCCAAACCATTCACCGGCCAGGGATCGCGCCACTGACTCCACTGCTGAAGCCGCTCAGGCGCAGCGATGGCGTAACCCAGTCGCAACCCCGCCACCGCGAACAGCTTGGTGAGGCTGCGGATCACCACCAGGTTGGGGTGATCGGCGACGAGGGGAATCAACGACTGCTGCTCACCATTCGGCACCAATGGCAGAAAGGCTTCATCGCAGATCACCAGGCGATGACGCGCCAAAAGCGGCTCCAGGGACGCGCGGCTCCAGAGCTGGCCGGTGGGGTTGTGGGGATTGGTGATCCAAACAACGGATGCATTCGCCAGCGAGTCCGGTGCGAGCGGCCAGGGATGGGGATCGCTCTGATCAGGCCAGGCGAGCGATAGCGGCACAGATTCACTGGCGGCGTCCCAGCAGCGCAGGGCCCGGGCGTAATCAGCGAATCCCGGCTGGGGCAGAGCACTGACCCCGAGCGCGGCCGCATCACGGGCCACCCATGTGAAGAGCTCGGCAGCACCGTTGCCGGGCAACACCTGCTCGGGCGGAACGCCATGCCAGGCAGCGATCGCTTCACGAAGCGCGGCTTGGCGGCGATCGGGATAGTCACGCAGGGCACTGCTGCGCATGGCCTCAGCAAGGGCCTGCTGCAAGCGGCGGGGTGGAGAAAACGGCACCAGTGAGGCGCTGGCATCTAGAACCCGCCCTGGATTCAGGCCAAACCGCTGCGCCTCCTGGATCAGGTTGCCGCCATGGGGAGGTGGTCTGTGGCCCAAAGCGACTGCCGGCGACACCACTCCATCCTGCCCAGCGAGACTCGACGACGGGTGCAGACACCGATACAACCCGGTTGCTCGCTGAGCCCGCGTGATGACTCGATCCTCCTGCCAACTTCGCTGGGCACCATGGGCCCTGATGCTGGGCACCGCGCTGTTGGTGAATACAGGAGCACACGCCAATGAGTCCCTGATCAAAGTGCTGCATGAGCGCAGTTGTGAGGGCTGCCGCCTCGCCGATGCCGATCTCGTGCACGCCGATTTGCGCGACGCCAACCTGCGCGACGCCCAATTGATGCGCGCCAACCTGGGCCAGGCCCAGCTCGATGGGGCCGACCTCAGCCATGCAGACCTGAGTTTCACCAGCCTGCGCGGTGCCTCCCTGCGCGGCGCCGACCTCACCGGCAGCAAGCTGTACGGCACCGACCTGCGAGACGCGGATCTCAGTGGTGCCCGCCTCAGCCCCCAAGCCCTGGAAGAAGCGCACTGGCAGGGAGCGCAGGGGATCGTTACAGGGTCGCGCAGCCACGCGGCACTGCACAACGCCGGCGTTGCAGCCTTTCAAGCAGGACGTTGGCCTGAAGCCGAGCAGTTGTTCAGCGATGCGATCCGCAGCGCTCCCAATGAACCCCTCAGCTGGGTGGCCCGCGGCATCAGCCGCAGCGAACAGGCCAAAGACGACCTGGCCGCCGCCGATTTCCGTTATGCGGCATCGCTGTATCAAGCGAGAGGATCCCAGGAGTGGGCGAACCAGCTAACGGCTGCTGCCGACTCCGTGACCAAGCGGCGCTTCGAGAGTGACTCGGCAAATGAAGGGAAAGGGATGGGCAGCCAGTTCCTTCAAGGCGCCATGGCAGGGCTGCGCATGCTGGCGCCGATTGCAGCCAAAGCCCTGGTTCCACTGGGGCTGGGGTTCTAAGAACGCCGCTTAAGAGCCGCTCATGATCTGCCGCGCGGCCGGGAGGCTGGGACGGTAGCCATAGCCATAACTTCCTCCCTGAGTGTCATCGATAATGCGTGGCGTCACAAGAATGACAAGTTCATTTTTTGTGCGATCGCCACTGGAACTCCTGAAGAACTGGCCAATGAATGGGATATCCCCAAGAATCGGCCATTTCGTGACAGCCTGAACATCAGTATCAGAAATCACGCCCGTGAGAATGAGTGTCTGCCCATCCCGAACCCGAATCTTTCCCGTGTCGAGTGTTCGACTGTTGATAATGTTGATGTTTCCACAATTGCCAATCGTTTCAGGAACACCAACTGCCGCAGAAATCTCGGGAGACAGAGAAAAAGTAACGAATCCATTGTCATCAATTTTCTCAACCCTGGCCCCAAAAGTTAAACCTGCATTGCTAAAAACTGGTTGACAAAAATTATTGCCATTCTCATCCTGCTTCACCTCAAAAGAGGTCACAAGCTTCGTTCCAACAGAAACCAAGGCTTCGTTAGTGCGCTCGCGGCCAACCTTGCCATCAGCAGAAATCTTCGACGCATCGGAGCCTTGCGTGGACTCAGATCCCTCCTGAATAATCAACGTAGGACTCGCCAGAATTTTGGTTGAAGACGACTGAATCTGGGCCGCCAGAAAGTCAAAGAATTGATTGACCGGATACTGAAAACGCGTGGGCGACCTATAGGTGACTCGGCCATCCTCATCAATTTCGTCAATTCCAGGCTGCAAAGGATTATCAAATGTTCCAAAATCCGGCCTAAAAGGCCCTCGCTCTGTTACACCATCAGGCCCAATACGTGTCACTGAGCCAGGAAGGGGAAATGGCGATGTTGGACTATCAACAAATCCTTCGCCACCGTCCAAAGCGCCCGTTCCCGGAATAGGAGTTGTTCCTTGGTCAGCGTTGTATCGACCCGGCAACCCGCCCTGCTCACTACCAGGCGGCTTGTAGGCTCCGAAATTGGCCAGCAACTGGCCGTTTTCGCTGACAATGAACGCATTACCAGAGCGAAAAGCAAAGCTATTGTTGATTTGGGAATCGTTGGACAATGCAATATCCAGTATCTTGACATTTAGAGCCACCTGTCTCTGACGCAAATCGATCTGCTTCAAATAGCCTTCAGCAATGGCAACGAGCTGAGAATCACCAACCAAAGTCACCGTTGAAAGTCGTGAATCTGTTGTCACAACAAGTCCTCTCAGAGGACCAGTGGAGGCCCCAAAACTTTCACTTTCCAATATTGTCGAATTAATCTGTGATGTCTGGTTGCTGAGTTGCGATGTCCCTGCGGATGCAGGCTCTCCAGTTGTGGTTGTAATCGTATTCGTCAGATTGAATGTGGCACCAAGGTTTCCCAGGTACTCAGCCGCTGAGCGTGCACTCACTTGATTCAAGCGAATCACCTTGGACATCTGCGGCCCGAAGGTTTTGGTTGCAGCGCCCTTGCCCACAAGCAAGGTGCGGCCATCCAACTTGCCTTGCAGGCCTGAAGCCAGCAGCACCCCATTCAGGGCACGGGCATAGCTTTCGTTTTGGAATGCCATCGACACCGTGGCCACCGAGGACGGCTCCGCTGAACCACTGGCTGCCGAATCTTCGCCAACAAACACAAACCCATACCCGCCCAAGCGCGCCAGAGCCATCAAGGCATCCTTCGCAGGGGCGTTGTTCAAGGTGAGCGTCACCGGCGGACCGCTCACATTCACGAAGCTGCGGTTCTGCAGCACCATCGTGCCCACGGCCATGTCGCCCAGCGGTGGGGCGACGGCGCGGGGACGCAGAGGTGGGGCGTAACGCGCCTGGGGCACACTGCCCGGGGTGTTCAGATCCAGGCGGCCCGTCTGCAGGGTGGGAGCTGTGGCCAATCCGTTGAACTGAAGGATCAGATTTCTGCCATCCGCGCTCACCACCGGTTCCTGCAGGGTCTGCCCCGGCACCGGCACCACTTCCAATTGGTAGGTCTGCCCCGATCCACTGATCGCCACCTTGGCCAGGCTCGCTCCGGGATCCGACAGTTGCTGACTGCCATTGCGCACCCCCGGCTGCCCCTGGGTTTGCAAACGCCCTTCCCAGACCCCACCATTGATGCGCTGCTGCAGCACCGGCTGGGCCCCCACACCTTCCACCACCACCTCCACACCGCTCGGGCCACGGCGAATGCGCAACGCCAGGGCACCTTGCGCCTGCACCTGACGGGAGACGTTATTCATCAGCCCGTCGAGTGCCCCCACGTCGGCAGCCGAGAGGCCAGCTATCAACACAAGGGCCGTGAACCGGGAAGGAGAAAAGCGCATACCCGGGCCGAACGGCCGCAAACCATGGGCGGATGGTATCGATCGCATCTCATCCCAACCAGCCCTCAATCACAAGAACTCACCAGGGGTTCAGGAAGGCGCTGATTGCGGCTTCGGCTCAAGCGGTTCTGCGGTTTTGTCGTAGAACGTGAGCCGCAGCTTCAGCTGGGTGCGTGGTGGCCCGGCGGGTTGTTGATCGTCTTCGTCAGACGCCTGGGAAGCAGCGTCAATAGCCACCAGTTCCAGATCGCTGGGCTGAACCAGCAATTCCAACGCCTCCATCCGCCTGAGAAAAGCGAGCAAGCCGGGATAGGGGCCCTCCGCCTGGAGCAGAACCGCCGTTTTCTGGTAGCCGAGCTTGGCCAAGGGGTCCTTTGGTGCTGTCTGCTTGTTGCCTTTCCCCTGGGTGTTTCTGGATTTGGATGCCTGGTTCGGTGCCTGCGATGAGGCATCCGCAGGAGCCGCAGGCACAGGCTCATACAGCGTGATCTCCACTCCGGTGGCAGCCGACTCGCGGCTGAGCTGAGCCAGAAACGTAGCGATCTCCCCCTGGCCAGCCACCAGTTCAATGAGCAGGTTCTGCTGCTGCTGCGCTTTCTGCAACTCCACCTGGGTTTTGGTGCGCTGCAGTTTCAACTGGGGCAGGGATGCCTCTTTGGCCTTCAAGTCGTCCATGCGCTGGCGTTGTTCTTCGATCACCCCCAGCCGCGGCCAAGCCAGCCCAGCCAACAGCGCCCCTGCCAGCACCACCCCAATGGCCGCAGGCGCACCCACCAGGATCCGCCCCCGGCTGAACCGGCGGCGCCAGACCGATTGATCCGGACTGAGGTTGGTCACAGCGGCACCCCCTGCTGCTCGAGCAACCGATAGCGCTCGGCCAGCCCCTCAGCCCCCAAAGCCTTCAACTGCTGGATCGACGGTCCCGCTTTGGGATCAAGCTCCCAGTCGAGACTGAAGTTCACCACCGGGCTGTCACCGTCCTCGCGGGTGAGCTTGAGCACCTTCACACCGTCGGCCTTGGAGATGGGTAGGCGCGCCAAGGTGATCGCCAGAGCATTGATGCGCTCGAGAGGCCCCGGCGTGGTTCCCATGGCAGCTTTGCCAGACACCTTGATCCGGTCGTTTTGAACCGACACGTCCTCGAGCTGGATGCCGGCGGGAGTGACGCGCCGCAACTGCTCCAGCAAGGGCGATCCTGCGGGGACGGCCACGAGTTGCTCGGCGATCTGAAGTGTGTCCTTCTTGATGGAAGACAGCTTGCCTCTGTTCGCCTTGATCTGTCCTTCAAGCGAACGGACCTGACGTTCAAACGGCAACAACGTCTCCAGCTCTCGGCGCTGAGCAGCCTCAATCCAGCCCAGGCCAACCACAAAGGCCAAGGCAACACCCACAGCCGCCCCACCCAGCAACGCCCCCCGCAACAGCAAGGGCTCCTTGGGCATCAGCGGTGGCGCCTGCTGGGGGAGACCAAGCTCCAAGCGCCGTTCGCGCAACAGATCCGGCAATCGCTGCTGCTGTCGGCTCATCCCGGTACCTCCGCGGGCGCCATCAATGCCAGCTCCACCAGGGACATTTCGGCATCCCCAAGCAATGGCCCCAGCTTGAGCGCGTCATGGCTCTCCCCCCAGCGGCCTCGCCACGCAGCATCAGCCGTCACGTACCAGCCCGGCAGGGGCAGAGCCGCGGATCCTGGTTCGCTGTTGTGCTCCATCCAGGCCCCGACCAACCCCAGCACTTCCACGCGCAAGGCCGCCAGATCCCTGGCGTCCAGGGCAACGTCCAACTCAGGCCATCCATGCTCCAGCAGCAGGAGACGCCAGCGCCCCCCCTGCTCCACCAACCAGATCAGAGGCTGCTGCAGGTCCTGCTCGTGCAAGCAGACCAGTCCTCTCCAGGCAGCACAAAGCAGCCACTCAGCCCGGCGCACGCTGAAGTCGGCCGCGGCCAGGGTGTCCAGCCAGGCCTGCAGCACCATGCGCTCGGCGCCCACCACCATCACCGTCTCCGTGCTGGCGTCCGGCACCAGGTCGAGGTAGCTCTCCTGCAGCGAGAGAGACCAGCCCAGGTCTGGAGCAAGCGCCCGCAGGTCATCACCGTTGCCGAGCGTGGCCGCCGCCGCTCCCTGAAGCCGCCGCCACTGGCAGCACGGCAGGGGCAACAGCACGTCCACCGCAACCTGGGCTGCCACCAACCCCTGATCCAGCAACAGATCCGCCAGGGTGTCGCCCAGCACATCGCGCTGCAAGGGAACGCCGGCGCGGACGAGATCCTGGGGAAGCGGAACGCTGATGAGCTGCGGCTCTCCTTGCAGGCTCCAGCTGAGTGTGAGGGCGTCGTCGGAAGGAGCCAGCACAACCGGCACGGGATCCAGCAGTGCCTGGGCCTGACGGATCCAGCCCTCAACCGCGGGGAAGCGCTCGTTCAGTCCGGCCAGCACCACATCCCCCCCACTGGCGTCATCAACGGTCTGCCGGAAGGGTATCGGCTAGCGCCAAGGGGCGCCGCTCCCCACCGCCTCACTGATATGGCGGAATCCATGGCGATCGAGCTGCAGCTGCAGTCCCTCCAACACCCGGGGCACCAGATCGGGGCCTTCATAAATCCAACCCGTATACAGCTGAATCAGGGACGCACCAGCCGTGATCCGCTCCCAGGCCGCTTCCGGTGTGCTGATTCCGCCCACACCCACAAGGGGAAGCGCAGGTCCGGCGGTGGCGCGCAGGCGCCGCAACACTTCCAGGGCCCGGCGGCGCAGGGGATCACCACTGAGGCCACCCGCCTCTTCCGCCAGGGTGCGCCCGGTCTGGGCAATCACACGCTGCTCCAGGCCCAGACGGTCCAGGCTCGTGTTCACGGCGATCACCCCCGCAAGACCCTCCTCATAGGCAAGGCGGGCCAACCCATCGATGGCGTCATCCTCCAGATCGGGGGCGATCTTCACGAGCAGGGGCGGGCAGCCGGGCAGACGGCGCAGACGCTCCACTAGGCGCCGCAGTTGCGACGCGTCCTGCAGATCCCTCAGGCCCGGGGTGTTCGGAGAGCTGACATTGATCACGGCGTAATCCGCCTGGGGCGCCAGCAGTTCGAGCGAGGAGGCATAGTCATCGGCCGCCTGGTCGAGGGGGGTGATTTTGGACTTCCCGAAGTTGATCCCCAGCACCGCCGGGCGCTGACCACGGGCCGGCAACGCCTGCCGCAACAGGGTGCGGCGCAACATCTCGGCACCACCGTTGTTGAATCCCATGCGATTCAAGGCGGCCCGCTCCTGGGCCAGCCGGAACAGCCGCGGCCGCGGATTGCCTGGTTGCCCATGCCAGGTGACGGTTCCCACCTCCGAAAAGCCAAACCCGAAGCGATCCCAAACGCCGGCGGCGACACCGTTCTTGTCGAAGCCAGCAGCCAGGCCGACGGGATTGCTGAAACGGCAGCCGAAGAGCACCTGTTCGAGGCGCACATCCCGTCGTTGCAACTCAGCACTGATCCCCTCAAGGACCCCGGAGACTCCGGGCCATCGACGCCTGAGGCTGAGCTGAGCGAGAGCCTGCAGAGCTGCACGACTGAGCTGTTCGGCATCGACGCCTTCATCGTTGGCCAGTACGGGGCCCAGCCAGCGGCGATAGAAACCTGCGGTGGACAACACCCCGGATGATGACGACTGGGCCATCTGGTTTCCTGCTTCTATCTCGATCCTGCCTCGGCACGCCGCAGACGCCAGCGATCAGCCTCGATCGGTTCCACCATCCAGTCACGCCACCGCCATGGCTGCTGGCGCTCGAGCACGTTGGTGAGGGGTTGTTCCACCAACTGAGCAAGCTCGACGGCGGTGAGCGTGAAACCACCGCTGGCCAAGCGATCCGCCAACTCCAAGCGCGTGAGCAACGTGCGCAGCGGCTCCGGGGCTGGATCCGCGGGTTGCGTTGGCACAGCACGCAGGGGTGGTGTGCCCCCCTTGGAATAGGCCACAGCAATGGCATCCACCCGGTCGTTGTCGGGATCACCGCTGTGGCCTTTCACATAGGTGAGCGGCACATCGGGCAGGCGTGCCGCATCGAGAGCCTGCCAGAGATCCTGATTGAGCACGGGCTTACCGGCAGCCGTTTTCCAGCCTTTGCGTTTCCATCCGGCCATCCAGGAGCCAAGCCCATCGATCAGGTATTTGCTGTCGGTTCGCAGGGTGAGATCGGGATGACGGGGCAGTTCGGCCAAACGCTCCAGCAGGGAGAGGGCCGCCTGAAGCTCCATGCGGTTGTTGGTTGTGGCCGGGTCGGATCCACCGAACTCCTCCACACTGCCGTCTTCAAAACGGATCAACGCACCCCAGCCCCCCGGGCCTGGATTACCGCTGCAGGCACCATCGGTGGCCGCCGCCACAACCCGTCCTCTGCGATCGCTCTCCGCCATTTGTCAGCCCACCCTGTGTTCGGTACAACACGGTTCTTGAACACCCAGGAGGAC
Source organism: Synechococcus sp. CS-197 (assembly GCF_025128215.1). NCBI lineage: Bacteria > Bacillati > Cyanobacteriota > Cyanophyceae > Synechococcales > Synechococcaceae > Synechococcus > Synechococcus sp. CS-197. The sequence goes on from NZ_JAHLZC010000016.1 coordinate 12,313, forward strand.
TGGGCGATGGGCCGAACCTACTTGCGCAGGACTGCCATGGCCGCCACGGCCCTGGGGCTTGCCGGTTTGGGTGCGGCAGTTCCTGGCTTGAGCCGGGCTTTGTTCGACAGCCGGCCGCTGCAACAGGAACGCTTTGCGATCCTGGCTCAGGCGGTGGGGAACAGCCGCTGGAAACTGCTGGTGCTGGAGCAGATCAAGGCCCGTCCCCTTTGTTGGGAAGAGCGCAGGGACGGCTTGATGAAGCCATCCTTGAATGACTTCGACTTCAGCGGGATCTGCAGCCGCTATCTCGACAGCAACGGCTATTCCCTGCGGACAGGAGGCACGGATTCCGACAAACGCTTTCGCCTGAAGCTGGAACAGAACCGCGATGGACTGCTGCTGCAGGCCATGGATCCGGTGAGAGGAGACAGCACGGTTGTGGCCCGAGCCACCCAGGTGCGGCGCGACAAGGATGCTTTTGTGAAACTGACCCTGGAGCCGGGGTGGGCGCTGGAGCGTCGGGCTTACAAGGGGCGAACGCTGAGCCACGTGTATTTCGCCAATTCCAAGCCGATGCCCACACTCATGGCGTCGAGTCGGGGCAGCACCGCTCAAACCCGCAGCTTCTCAGCAAGTCTGCCCAGTGCTCCAGGATTGCCGCAGGCAGGACGCAGGGGGCAGGGAACACGCGGACCGATCCGATTGCAGGTGATTCCTTTCCGCCCCTGAGGCGAGGACAGTTGAAGGAGCGCCCTGCGCAGGCGGGACAGACCCAGGATCACTTCTTAAGTTGCATTCGTGTGAGGAGTGCTAAGCGCCTCTTCAGGGTCGAAACAAGGACAGACTCCTGCAACGCGCTTCACTTCTGAGCTCTGCCTTCGGCAGAGCTCTTTTTTTTGCTCACAAAAAAACCGACCCTGGGGTCGGTTGGTGGAATTGAAATGGGGGGAAGGGTCGCGATCCCGCAGGACACCGACCCAACACGATCACTTGAGGGTGACCTTGCCGCCCACTTCTTCGATGGCCTTCTTGAGGGCTTCGGCTTCGTCCTTGGACACGCCTTCCTTGATGGCCTTGGGTGCAGCCTCGACCATGGCCTTGGCATCACCAAGACCCAGGCCGGTGGCCTCACGCACAGCCTTGAGGACCTTGATCTTGGCCGAAGCGTCAAAGCTCTCCAGCACAACATCAAATTCGGTCTTCTCTTCAGCAGCCTCGCCACCACCAGCGCCAGCAGCGCCAGGAGCAGCCATCACCACACCAGCAGATGCGGCAGCGGACACACCGAAAGCTTCCTCGATCTGCTTGACGAGCTCGGAAGCCTCAAGCAGCGAGAGAGTTTTCAGTGATTCGAGAATTTCGTCGGTTTTTGCAGACATGGTTGGGAATCAGCAACAGATCAGAGAAACAGTCGAGTCGAAGACGATCAGCCTTCGCCGGATTCGGCGTGCTGCTTGAGCGCCCGAGCAAGGCCGGAGGGAACCTCGTTGATGCCGACAGCCACCTTGGTGGCAACGGCATTGATGGCACCGGCGATCTGTGCCATGAGTGCTTCCTTGGAAGGAAGATCACCAATGGCCTTGATCTCGTCCTGAGACAGAAGCTTGCCTTCGAAAAGGCCGCCCTTGGTTTCAGACTTTTTGGTGTCCTTCTGGAAAGCCTGAACGGCTTTCACTGCACCGCCCACATCCCCTTTGACAAGGACGAAAGCGTTGGTGCCGGTGAGAAGGGAATCAAGGTTTGACCAAGCACTGTCACCATCAATGGCACGGCGCATCAAGGTGTTTTTGGTCACCTTGCACACACCGTTGGCTGCCTGCAGACGGGTCCGCAGATCAGACATTTCCTTGATGGAGAGACCCTGATAATCCAGGACCAGTGCCATTTCGGCCTCACCGAGGAGCTGCTTGAGCTCTTCGACGATCTGTTGCTTGCTCTCCAGAGTGCGGCCCATAGGAATTGGATCGGTCGGGGGAACAAGCTGGACACGCGGCCGATCAGTGCTTCTCAAACGAGAAGACGAGGCCGCGTGTCGATCCAATCCCTGGAGGGAGCAAAATCGTCGCGTTTGCCTCGGCAGGGCTTATGCAATCGGGCCGGTTCGAAGGAACTGGCTGATGCAACCTGCTGTCTCAGGCCGGGCGCGTGCCCGTGGACTGGCTTTCGCCAGCCACTCAACCTACATCACAGCGTCATCAGCCGTCTTTGTTGATGTCCTGCAGCGCAGCGATGTCAACTTCCACGGAGGGTCCCATGGTGGAGGTCACGTACAGGCTTTTCCAGTAGCGCCCCTTCGCGCCGCTGGGCTTGTTGCGGTCGATGGTCTCCTGGAGCGTCTTGAGGTTGTCCAGCAGGTTGCCTTCCGAGAAGCTGGCCTTGCCGAAACGCACGTGCACGATTCCCGTGCGGTCAGCACGGAATTCCAGTTTGCCGGCCTTGAATTCATTGATGGCTGCCGCCAGATCCGTCGTCACCGTTCCCGCCTTGGGGTTCGGCATCAAACCGCGAGGACCAAGCACCCGACCCAACTTGGCGACCTTGGGCATCATGTCGGGGGTGGCGATCAGCAGGTCGAAATCCATTTCTCCCTTGCTGATGGTTTCCACCAGATCCTCATCACCAGCGAGTTCAGCGCCGGCTGCTTTGGCCTCAGCAACCTTTTCGCCGCGGGTGATGACCGCAATCCGCACCGTCTGACCGGTGCCATGGGGCAGGGCCACCGTGGTGCGCAGCTGCTGGTCGGTGTATTTGGGGTCAATGCCAAGACGGGCGTGGGCTTCCACGGTTTCGTCGAACTTGGCAGTGGCGTTCTCCTTGACGAGCTTGATGGCTTCAAGGGGTTCGTAGGCCCGTTCCTCGATTTTGTTGACGAGGCTGGCCAGGCGTTTGGATGTTTTGGGCATGGCAGGAATGGGGTGCAGGCGACCGCTGGGTCTCCCCCGTAAAAGGACAGTTGAAGCAGTGAGAACTGGCGCCTGACGCGTCAGTCGGTGATGGCGACGCCCATGTTGCGAGCGGTGCCTTCGATGATGCGCATGGCCGATTCAATGCTGGTGCAATTGAGATCGGGCAGCTTGGTCTTGGCAATCTCCTCAAGCTGGGAACGCTTGATGGAGCCAACACTTCCCTTGGCGGACTCGCCGGAGCCCTTCTCGATTCCGGCGGCTTTGGTGATCAGCACAGACGCCGGAGGCGTCTTGGTGATGAAGGTGAAGCTGCGGTCTTCAAAGACCGAGATCTCCACCGGGATCACAAAACCGGCCTTGTCCTGGGTACGGGCGTTGTACTCCTTGCAGAACGCCATGATGTTGACCCCGTGCTGACCGAGAGCAGGGCCCACGGGCGGTGCGGGGTTGGCTTTGCCGGCCTGAAGGGCCAGCTTGATAACGGCTGTGACTTTCTTGGCCATCGGCGGACGGAGTTGTACATCTGCGGATCACCTGCCCCTTGAGGCAGGTGCGGCGGAGCGGAAACCACTCCTGAGGCCGCCCTCCGCAGGGAGACGGCCGCCACAACAGCTCAGTTTTGCTTGCTCACCTGGGAGAACTCGAGCTCCACAGGCGTTTCCCGGCCGAAGATTGAAAGAAGGGCCTTGAGCTTGCTGCGCTCACCCGACACTTCAATCACTTCGCCCTGGAAATCCTTGAACGGCCCAGCCGTCACCAGGATCTGATCCCCTTCGGTGAGATCAACCTTGACGACAGTCTTCTTCTCAGCAGCCCGCTTGAAGATGCGATCCACCTCGGAACGGCTCAGCGGGCGCGGCTTGATGTGACCGCGGGCTTTACCTGTCGCGCGGCGATCCTCTGCTCCCACGAAGTTGATGACGTTCGGGGTGCTGCGCACAGCCATCATCGTGTCTTCGTCGAGCACCATGCGCACGAGCACATAGCCAGGGAAGACCTTCTCCTCCGTGGACTGGCGGCTGCCGTCTTTCTTGATCTTCACAGCGGGCGTTTCCGGAATCTCGATTTCAAGAATCCTGTTGCTCACGCCCAGGGTGACCGCCCGTTGTTCCAGGGTGGCCTTCACCTTCTTCTCGCAGCTTGAAGCCACCTGCACCGCGTACCAGCGGGCAATCCCCGTTCGCACTTCAGGGACTTCGAGCGTTCCTTCCTCGCCGTCGTTCGGGGCCGGAAGATCCAGCACTTCACTGGAATCCGACTGGCTGAGATCGAGATCAGACACGGGGCAGGATGAGAAGAACAGAGCATCGATGCGACTCGACGCCGTGGGAGGCGGACCAGCCGATCAACGGAACACCTGGGACGCAGCCCAGCCGTAAAAACGACTCAGAGCAGCGATGGCAGCAGCTGACAGGCTCACCATCAGAATCACTGCGATCGATTCACTGAACAGCTGCTGCCGACTGGGCCAGACAACCAGCTTGAGCTCCTCGTAGGTCGCAGCGAAGAACCCACCTTTCTTTCCCGGCTGGTCAGAGCCGGTAGGAGCCGGTGACTTGGCTGCTGCAGTGTCCTCGGAGGTTGGCGTTGTCACGAATCGCTGGGCACGGAGTCATTGGGCCGGTGCTGACGCAGGCTCAGATGGCACGTGACAGCAAACAAAGATCCTACCGGACGCCTTCTGCGCTCAAGCAGGTTCAAACCTGAAGGGTTCAGCGGGCGAAGCGCCAGCGTGGACCAGCACGGTTTGGGCACCGTGGAAGCGATCTTCGAGCAATTCCGTCGCCAGGGGGTTTTCCAGGCGGCGGCGCAACACACGGCGCAGGGGTCTGGCGCCGTACTCAGGTTCATACCCCAGGCTCACGAGGGCATCGATCACGGCGGCGTCAACCTCGAGGGAGAGTCCCTGCTCCCGCAGAAGCCTGGACAGATCAGCCAGTTGCAAGCGCACAATCCGGCTCAAATCCTGCTGATCGAGCGGTCGAAACCGAATCACCTCATCGATGCGGTTGAGAAATTCAGGCCGAAAATGGCTGTTAAGCGCTTCATCCACCGCCGCATCCAATGACGGAGATGCGGCTTGAGGGTCCGACTCCTGGCCTGATCGCGCTGCCTCAAGGATGGCCCGACTGGCGAGATTGCTGGTCATCACAACCACCGTGTGACGGAAATCAACGGTGCGCCCCTGGGAATCACTGAGCCGGCCGTCGTCGAGCACCTGCAGCAGCACATTGAAGACGTCTGGATGGGCCTTCTCCACCTCATCAAGCAGGAGCAGGGCATAGGGACGACGACGCACGGCCTCGGTGAGCTGACCGCCTTCCTCGTAGCCGACATAGCCCGGAGGAGCACCCAACAAGCGGGCCACGGCATTGCGCTCCATGAACTCGCTCATGTCGAGACGCACCATCGCCTCCTCTTCATCAAAGAGTTGACCCGAGAGGGCCTTGGCCAGCTCGGTCTTGCCCACACCGGTCGGCCCCAAGAAGAGGAAGGACCCCACTGGCCGGCGCGGATCCTTCATGCCGGCACGCGCCCTGCGGATCGCAGCCGCCACGGCCTGCACGGCCTCCGGTTGCCCGATCACCCGCTCTTGCAACCGTTGATCCAGCTCCAGCAGTTTCTGGCGTTCCCCTGCCAGCAGCCGCTGGACCGGGATCCCAGTCCAGCGCGCCACCACGTCGGCAATATCCGCGGCCTCCACCTGTTCGCGCAGCAGCGCGGTTCCAGCAGCTTGGGCATCACTGAGGGACTGCTCGAGAGCGTCGCGGCGCTGCTGGAGTCGATGGAGCTGGTCGTATTGCAGGCGCGCAGCCTCCTCGAGGTCTCCCTCGCGTTCCGCCTCGGCCATGGCATGGCGGAGATCTTCGTCCTCCTGCAGCAGCTGGCGCAGCTCCTCGAGCTGGGCGCGTTCGGCCTGCCAACGCTCCCGCAACCGGGACAAGTGCGTGGTGGCCTCCAGTCTTTGACGCTGCAGCTGAACACGTTCCGCTTCAGGCGCCTGTTCCGCCGCAAGCACCGACAACTCCACCCGGCGCAAGGCCATCTCGGCGTCTTCCACCACCTGGGGTTTGGAGGTCACATCCATCTTGAGCTGAGCGGCCGCCTCGTCGATCAGATCGATCGCCTTATCGGGCAGGCAGCGGTCGCTGATGTAGCGATCGGCGAGCCGGGCGGCTGCGGTGACCGCGGCGTCCGTGATCGTGACCCCATGGTGCAGCTCATAGCGCTCCTTCACCCCACGAAGGATCTCGATGCTGTGATCGATGGAAGGCTCCGCGATGGGCACCTGCTGAAAACGCCTGTTCAGTGCAGGGTCTTTTTCAACAGTGCGCCGGTAATCCTCGGGTGTGGTGGCGGCGATGCAGCGCAGATCGCCCCGCGCCAGCGCAGGCTTGAGCAGGCTTCCGGCATCGGCACTGCTGCGATCACTGTTCACCACCGTGTGCAGTTCATCGATGAACAGCACCACACCCGCTTCCGGATCACTCACCTCCTGCAACACCTCGCGCAGGCGCTCCTCGAATTGTCCACGGAACTTGGCACCGGCAATCAGCGCTCCGGCATCCAACGCCACAAGCCGCAGGCCTTGAAGCGATTCAGGCACTTCACCAGCCACCATCCGCTGGGCGAGCAGTTCAGCAATCGCCGTTTTTCCCACACCCGGAGCACCGATCAGCACTGGGTTGTTCTTGCCGCGGCGGGACAGCACTTTGATCAGGCTGCGAATCTCAACATCCCTTCCCACCACTGGATCCAGCTGGCCATCAGCAGCTTCCGCCGTGAGATCCCGACCAAAGCGCTCAAGGGCTGTTGCCTCAGCCGCAGGGGCCGGCTCAGGCAAGGCGTCGGTCGTTTGGGCAGGCGCCGGTGGCGCTGCGGGAGCGGGCGGCGGTGCCGGAGCAGACGGCGGGACCGGGAAGGACGGAGCCTGTGATGAAGCCCCTTGTGCGGGGACTTGGATCGTCGCGCCAGGGCCAGGATCCGGAGCCCGGCGCAGCTCCGCCTCCAAACGGTCCGGCGTCAGCCCGAAGCGGGAGAGCAGATCTTCGCCAATGCGCGGATCACGGCCGATCGCAATGATCAAGTGGGACAGATCGATCAGACGAGAGCCCCACAGCCCGCGCACAGCATCGGCCGACTCCAGCAAGCGTTCGAGGTCTTCCCCAATGAACAGATCCTGACCGCGGGCGGTGGGTTGCTCGGCAAGAAACGCTTCGAGCTGATCAAGGAGACGGTCGCGGGGGACTGAAAGCACAGCCACCTCCGCCTGGTAACGAGGATCGGCGAACAGCACCTGGAGCAGGTGCTCCACATCGAGATCTCCATGACGCCAACGCCTGGCAACGTCCTGGGAACTCAGCAACAGATCCCAGGCCTGATCGCTGAAACGCTCAGGTTCGGCAGTGAGGCTGGCTGGAGGCTGGAAGCTCCCTTCGTAGGCAGACGTCATTAAGGGGTGGTTCAGGCAGACAGGGAACGGGACGCCAGTTCAATCAGCTCGATTTTGTATCCATCGGGGTCTTCCACGAAGGCGATCACGGTGCTGCCGTGCTTCATCGGACCTGGTTCGCGAACAACCCGACCTCCCTGGCCAGCAATTCCTGCGCAGGTTGCCTGGATATCGTCCACGCCCAAGGCGATGTGTCCATAGCCACTTCCGAGGTCGTACTCAGCGGTATCCCAGTTGTGGGTGAGTTCAAGAACGGTGGACTCCGCCTCATCCCCGTAACCGACAAAGGCGAGGGTGAAGCGTCCGCTTGGATAGTCCTTGCGCCGCAGCAAGCGCATGCCCAGAACGTTGGTGTAGAAGGCCAGAGAACGCTCGAGATCGCCCACCCGAAGCATGGTGTGCAGCATGCGCATCGACAGGATCAGCAGCTCCTTCCCAGCATGGTGCATTCCCTGGGCTCGGGGAAGTGCGTGCGTGGACGCTTGCCATTCGTGCCGGAGGGCACAGCTGCAGTGAGCAGGGCGACCCATAGGATCCCCCAGTCTTCGATTCACCCCACGTGTTCGATTCCCTCGACCTCGTCATCGACACCATCGTGGCCCGTGAGGTGCTCGACTCCCGCGGAAACCCAACCGTGGAGGCCGAAGTGCTCCTGGAGGGTGGCGCCAGCGGCCGGGCGATCGTGCCCAGCGGTGCGAGCACAGGGGCCCACGAAGCCCATGAGCTGCGCGATGGCGGCGATCGCTACATGGGCAAGGGCGTCATCCAGGCTGTGAACCACATCGAAGAGCGGATCGCCCCCGCCCTCTGCGGGCTTTCAGCACTGGATCAGGCCGCCGTGGATGCCGCCATGCTGGAGCTCGACGGCAGCGACAACAAGTCGTCCCTGGGTGCCAACGCCATCCTGGCGGTGAGCATGGCCAATGCTCGGGCTGCAGCTAATGGCCTGGGATTGCCGCTGTACCGCTACCTGGGTGGCCCGATGGCCACCCTGCTGCCCGTCCCCCTGATGAATGTGATCAATGGGGGTGCTCACGCAGCCAACAGCCTGGACTTCCAGGAATTCATGCTGGTTCCCCACGGTGCCCCGAGCTTCCGGGAAGCCCTGCGCATGGGCACCGAAGTGTTCCACACCTTGAAGAAGCTGCTCAGCGCCAAGGGCATGAGCACCGCAGTGGGCGATGAAGGCGGCTTTGCTCCCGACCTGGGCAACGTGGAAGCCGGTGAAATCCTGGTGGAGGCGATTGAAAAAGCCGGGTATAAACCTGGAGAGCAAATCTCCCTGGCTCTGGATGTGGCCAGCACCGAGTTCTTCGCTGATGGCCGCTATGCCTTTGACGGCGGCAGCTACGACAGCGCCGAGATGGTCGGTCAGCTCGAGAAACTGGTCGAGCAGTTCCCGATCGTTTCGATCGAGGATGGCCTGGCTGAGGACGACTGGGAGGGCTGGAAGCTGCTCACCGAACGCCTGGGCAGCAAGGTTCAGCTGGTGGGCGACGATCTGTTCGTGACCAACACCAAGCGACTGCAGCAGGGCATCGACAGCAGCACCGCCAATTCGATTCTGATCAAGGTGAATCAGATCGGATCACTCACCGAAACCCTGCAAGCGATCGATCTGGCCGGCCGCTCGGGTTACACGAGTGTGATCAGTCACCGAAGTGGTGAAACAGAAGACACCACCATCGCTGATCTGTCTGTTGCCACCCGCGCCGGTCAGATCAAGACTGGCTCCCTGAGCCGTAGCGAGCGCGTGGCCAAATACAACCAGCTGCTGCGCATCGAAGACGAACTGGGCAGCCAGGCCGTTTATGCCGGTGCAGTCGGTCAGGGTCCACGCGGGAACGCCTGATTCCCAGACGAAGTCTGTCCTCAGTGTTGCGTTGAGGACAGACTTTCCAGCCGGGCATCCTTGCGCAACTTCACCTGGAGTTTGAGCCAGCCCATCCCAACAGGAACAGCTGCACCCAGAGGCAACAGCGCCCACAGCGGCCGAGCGCTCGCACCCATCAATGCCGCGGCCACGGCCAATCCCCCGAGCAGAACCGACTGACCGATGGAGTGTTGAGCCGTCACCATGCGACGGAACTGTCTGTCGGACTCGCCCATGCGGATCTGCAGTTGCAGATCGCCCTGCTCCAGGCGCTCCAGGCTTTCATCAAGGCGCCGGGGGATCCCTACAGCACGGGAACTAAGGGCCCCCACCTGACGGCCGAGCTCATTGAACAGATCATTGGAACCGGATCCACTGGATGTCATCAGAGGCAGCAGATAGGGCTTGGCAATCCCCACCAAACTAAAGCCAGGATCAAGGCTGCGGCCTACACCCTCAAAGGTGGAGAGTGCCCGCATCACGAAGATCATCTCCACCGGCAGGCGGAAGGGTTGGCCGTACACCAGTTCGTAGAGATCACCGGAGAGCTTGTCGATCACATTGGCGCTGAATGGAGGCGTGAGGGCATCACGGAGCATCAAACGCACCAGACGGCGCACCGGTCCCACATCCACATCACCGGCGATCACCCCCGCAGCCTGCATCTCCTCGACCAAAGCGGCCGCATCCCTCGATGCCGCGGCACGAACCATCGCTCCAAGCCGCCGGCGCAGACGCTCGGACAGCTGCCCCATCATTCCGAAGTCGTAGTAGATCAGTGCCCCATCGGCTGCAACGGCGAGATTGCCGGGGTGGGGATCGGCGTGAAAAAAGCCGTACCGCACCAGTTGCTGGAGATAGCTGGCGGCTCCGATCTCAGCGACCTCACCAGGGTCAATTCCCGCCTGAATCAACGCCGAGCGATCGTTGATCTTGATGCCTGGTAGGTAATCAAGGCAGAGCACCCGCCGGGTGCTCAATTCCCAGATCACACCAGGGACGCGGATCCGGGACTCATCGAGAAACTGCTGGCGGAACCGTGCCGCATGCTGCGCTTCAAGGCGGAAATCCAGCTCCCTGAGCAGCACACGCCGGCACTCCTGGGCTATCGCTACCCAATCACGACCTCTCCCCCATTGGGGGTGACGCTGCAGAACAGCCGCCACCTGTTGCATCACCTCCAGGTCGAGGCGGAACACGGACTCCAGGCCGGGGCGCTGAATCTTGAGCACCACCTGGCGGCCGCTGCGCAAGCTGGCGCGATGCACCTGGGCCAACGAGGCCGCTCCAAGCGGCTCCACATCGAGATCGATGATCTCGGCGCAGCGGGCGCCCAGTTCCTCCTCGAGCAAGGCCTGGGCTTGATCGAAGGGGAAGGCCGGCACCTTGTCTTGAAGATCAGCCAGCTCGGCCACCCAACCGGCTGGGAGCACATCCGGACGTGCCGAGAGCAATTGCCCCAGCTTGATGAAGGCAGAACCCAGCTCCAGAAGTTCACGAGTGAGCCAACGGGCCCGTTGCTGCTGGCGCTGTTCCCTGCGCTCCGGCGTAGGCCCACCGGCGTAGGTCCAGGCCTGTCCATCCCACCAGAGGAAGGCCAGCAGCACCACCACAGCACGCCAGATGCGCAAGGCACGGACGGCGCGACGCCAGGGCGCCAGCATCGACACCACGCGACTCAAGTGTGATCCTCCAAGCGGTTGTCGAGGTCTGCGACCTGGGCCCTCAAGCGATCAATGCGTTCTTGCAGCGATGCATCCGAAGCATCCGTTGGCGGTTGGGTGCTGCGGGACTCAGACGGATCGCCCTCTTGATGAAGTCGCTCGGCCTCTGCTCTCACCTCTTCCTGGAAGAGATCCCACTCCTGGCGGATCCGTTCGGGGGCATCCTGAACCGCAACCGCCATGCCAGCGGCGGCATCCGCTAACCCCTCACCAACGCGGGCAACCAGGCGATTGATGGTCGCGCGCAGCAAAGCATCTGGAGGCGTCATTGCGATCTGCCGATGCGCAAACTGTGGCAGATCCCTCCCTCATCTGGTGAGGCTGCTCTCCGGATTGGGTGGTGCCGTGGGCGGAGTTGAAAAGGCCTGGGGATCCTCGAACGGTTGAGGATTGACCGGCCTGGCGGGGCTTTCGAACAGACCTGGATCCTGCGCATCAATCACTGAATCAGGAAGCGGTGCAACGGCGGTTTCCGCAGGCGTCTCAGGCTCCAGCTCGACTGCAGGAAGCTCAACAGCAGGGGCGGCCACGGGCGTGGCCGTCCACGCAGGCTCCGTCCAAACGGGCTCCACCAGAGCAGCCTGCTGCTCAGCCTGACGACGTTCAGCCTCGGCAGCGATCGCCGCAGCCTGCTCCTTGGCCTGCTCGAGCTTGCGTTGTTCTGCTTCCACAGCTTCAAGCGCCGCCACATCGCCCATCAACGCTTTGTCCTCGCCGTGGCGACGTCTCAAGTCCCCGAGGGTCTCGCCGGGGAAATCCTGCGGACGGAACGCTTCCTGCTGAGGCTGCTGCCAGGCGGCTCGCATCAACACAACCCGCTGGGTGATGCCGTATCCCATCGCAAAACAAGCACCGGCCACCAAGGGACCAACCCAGAACTTTGGGCGTTTGGGGCGTTGCTGCTCAGATGCGGAGGGGGCCATCACTGGAACTCACAGGGTCAACAACACACCTGACGGTGGGCCCCATCCTCGCCCCTGAACGCCAGGAGCGCATCCAAGGCTGCAATCAGGTGGTGTAGTCGGCGTTGATGCGCACGTATTGATCCGACAAGTCACACCCCCAGGCCCGGCCCTCTCCAGAGCCGGAACCAACGACAAGACGAATCTGCACCGAGTCGTCCACTAAGTAGCGGCCATAGGCGCGCTCACTGAGATACGCCGAAGCAGCTGAGCGATCAAACACCAGGGGTTGGCCCGCTGCCATCAGTTGGTGGGGCCCGATCCAGAGGGCAACGGCGTCAGCCTCAAAGGCCACTCCGGAACGACCGGCCGCCGCCACGATGCGGCCCCAGTTGGGGTCACGACCATGCACGGCCGTCTTCACCAGCGAGGAGCCACAGATCGTGCGCGCCATCTGCAGGGCTCCGGCCTCCGTGGAGGCTCCCTCCACCTGAACCTCGATCAGACAGGTGGCTCCTTCCCCATCGCGGGCGATCGCCCGAGCGAGATGTTGTGCCACCAGGGTGAGTCCTTCCTCCAGCTTGTCCTCACAAAACTCCGGCAGGGACTCACCGGCGCAGAAGGCCAGCACGGTGTCGTTCGTGCTGGTGTCGCCATCGACGGTGATGGCATTAAAAGAGCGTTCCACCGCCCGCTGCACCATGGCTTTCCACGTCAGAGGGGGGACGGCCACATCGCAACTGATGGTGCCGAGCATGGTGGCCATATCGGGGTGGATCATTCCTGATCCTTTGGCCATGCCACCGATGCGCACAGTGCGGCCAGCGAGTTCGGCCTCAAAGGCGATCTGCTTCTCCACCAGATCCGTGGTGAGGATCGCCTGCGCTGCGGCGGATCCCCCCTCCGGGCTCAGCCCGTCCACCAGAGGATCCAGGCCTGCCAACAGCACCTCCATCGGGATCGGCACACCGATCACCCCCGTGGAACAGATCAACACCGCCTCCCCATCCACACCCAGGCGATCCGCCAGCGCCTGGGTGGCGCGCTGGCTGTCGATCAAACCGCGATCGCCTGTGCAGGCGTTGGCCTGACCGGAATTGATCAGCACCGCCCGCGCCTGACCACCCCCGTCCTGCAGTCGTTCAGCGCAGAGATCAACACAGGCGGCACGCACTACCGACCGGGTGAATGCCCCTGCGCACACCGCACCCTCGGGGGCCAGCACCAAGGCCAGATCAGGCTTGGCAGAAGCCTTCAGGCCAGCGGTGATCCCTGAGGCCTGAAATCCTGTCGGCGCGGTCACCCCCCCCGCCACCGGCAACCAGTCGGACGAAACCCTGCGAGCGGCGTCAACCACGGCTGTACGCGAGACACTGAAAGCATCCTGCCGCCGCACCATGCCAAGCCAACGCCGGATCGGTCTCACCGGCGGCATCGCATCGGGCAAAAGCAGCGTGGGGCGCTGGTTGAGCGACCACGGACTCCCGGTTCTGGATGCCGATCGCTACGCCAGGGACGCCCTCGCCCCTGGCAGTGCAAGCTGCCAAGCCGTGCTGGAGCGGTACGGACCCGCTGTGGCTGCCCGTGGGGCACGAGCCGACGTGGGGGAGCTGAATCGATCGGCCCTGGCCGACATCGTGTTCGCCGATGCGGTGGAGCGCCAATGGCTCGAACAGCTGATCCACCCCCTCGTCCGGCAGGCCTTTGACACCGCTCTCGGCGAGCTTGAGCTCACACCAGCGGTCGTGCTGATGGTTCCTCTGCTCTATGAATCCGGCCTGGAGAGCCTGTGCACGGAAGTGTGGGTTGTGCGCTGCAGCAAGGAGCAACAACAGCAACGGCTGATTCAGCGCAACAGGCTCTCGGCTCAGCAGGCCGATCAACGCATCGAGGCGCAATGGCCGCTGGCACGCAAATGCCTGCTGGCGGATCAGATCATCGACAACAGCGGCGAACCGGGTGCGTGGACAGCAACCGTGGCCTCTCTGCTGGAACAGGGAAGCTGCTGAAGCAAGCTCAGCCTTTGAGCTTCTTGCTGAGAATCTGATTGGCGAGCTTGGGGTCGGCCTTGCCGCCGGTTTTCTTCATCAGCTGGCCAACGAAGAAGCCCTGCAGTTTGGTCTTACCGCCGCGGAACGCCTCCACCTCATCGGGATGGGCCCCCAGAAGCTCATCAACGATGGCCTCAATCGCAGCCGGGTCACTGATCATGCCGAGGCCGCGTTCATCAACGATCGCCTTGGGTGAACCACCGTTCTCCAGCAGTTCGGGCAGGATCTCTTTGGCGATCTTGCCGCTGATCTTGCCGCCGTCGATCAACTGCACCATCTCAGCCAGCTGTTCGGGGCGGAAGGGCAGGTTGGCGTAACTGAGCCGGTTGCTGTTCACATAGGCGGCGATATCGCCGGTGATCCAGTTGGCCGCAAGCTTGGCGTCGGCACCTGCGACCACCACGGCCTCGAAGTAGTCGGCCATCGGCTTCTCGTCGGTGAGCACCCGGGCGTCGTACTGGGACAGCCCCAGGGTGTCGGCGTAGCGGTGGCGCTTGGCTGCCGGCAGCTCCGGCAGCTCCGCCCGCCAGGAGTCGCGCTGGTCAGCACTCACCTCGATCGGCCCAAGATCCGGATCTGGGAAATAGCGGTAATCACTGGCCCCCTCCTTGCTGCGCATGCTCTTGGTGAGCTGCTTGCTCTCATCCCAGAGCCGCGTTTCCTGAACGATGGGCTCACCGGCCTCGTAGGCCTTGATCTGCCGTTGGATCTCGTACTCACAAGCCTTCTGAATGGCCGAGAACGAGTTCATGTTCTTGATCTCCACCTTGGTGCCGAACGGCGCCTCCGGCCCTCGGCGCACGGAGATGTTCACGTCACAGCGGAGTGAACCCTCCTGCATGTTTCCGTCGCTCACGCCCAGGTAGCGCATGATGCGACGGATTTCCGAGGCGTATTCCGCCGCTTCCCGGCCCGTGCGCAGATCCGGCTTGCTCACAATCTCCGCAAGAGCAACGCCGGCGCGGTTGTAATCCACCAACGAATGGGTGGAGCCAGCCAAACGATCGCTGCCGGCATGCACCAACTTGCCGGCATCCTCCTCCATGTGAAGGCGCTCGATGCCGATGGTTTTCAGATAGGTGTCTTTGCCCTTCTCGGCCACCTCCACTTCGATCCAGCCGTCCTCTGCGATCGGTTCGTCGTACTGGGAGATCTGATAGTTCTTGGGCAGGTCGGGGTAGAAATATTGTTTGCGATCGAACTTGCTGTGCTCGGCAATGTTCAGATTGAGTGCCATCGCCGCTTTGACGGCGTACTCCAGCACCTTCTGATTAAGAACGGGAAGCGTTCCCGGCAGCCCGCACACCACCGGGTCGATGTGGGTGTTGGGGTCATCCCCGAACGCCGTGGATGCAGCCGTGAAAATCTTGCTGTTGGTGCCCAGCTGAACGTGGGTCTCGAGACCGATCACCGCTTCCCAGGCCTGATCTGTTGCTGCAGGTGCCGCCATCCGCTGTGTGGAACGTTCAGAGCAGGGCAATCCTATGGAAAGACCGCGAACCGCAGCCCCCAACAGCCATGACCGCCTTGCGCCCACCCGCCACTGACGCCGCGTTGATCCTTGGCGGTGGATTGATGGGCCTGGCCATCGCCCATCAGCTGGCCCGGCGTGACCATCCTGTGTGCGTGATCAGCCGGCGGCGCGGTGAGGCCGCAGGGTTCGTGGCGGCAGGCATGCTGGCTCCCCACGCTGAAGGCCTGAGCAGTGACCAGCTGCGCTTCGGTCAACTGAGCCTGGAGCGGGTTCCGAGCTGGGTCGCCCAGATCGAGGCCGACAGCGGCCTGCCCTGCGGACTGCGATCCACAGGCATTGTGGTGCCCTTCAGCAGCAGTGATCAGCGGGATCGCTACCCCACGGCAGCCTTCGGAACAGCCCTGAACCGCCAGCAGCTGGAGCGGGAAGTCCCGGGCATCGCCCCGACGTGGCAGGCCGGCCTGCTGTTCGAGCAGGACGGCCAGATCGACAACCGCCGCCAGTTGATGCGCTCCCTGGAAAGCGCCTGCGTGGAACGGGGGGTGCAATTTCTTGAAGGCGTGGAAGTGCTGGACCTGCTGCAAAGCGGTAACCAACGCATCACAGCACGCATCCGTGACGCCGAAGGAACAGTAACGGAACGAAACAGTGCCATCGCCGTGCTTTGCTCCGGAGCCTGGAGCAGCCAGCTCCTGCCTCAGCTGCCGATTTTCCCCGTGAAAGGGCAGATGCTCTCCCTCCAGGCTCCTCGGGGCGCTCTTAAACGCGTGATCTTCGGACCAGGCACTTACCTGGTGCCCAGAGAAGACGGCCTGGTGGTGGTGGGCGCCACATCGGAGCGGGACGCGGGGTTTGCCGAGGGCCTCACCCCTCAAGGGCAAAGCACTCTCAAACAGGGCATTGCCTCGCTGCTTCCGGAAGCCTCGGGCTGGCCCCCGATGGAACGCTGGTGGGGATTCCGGCCCTGCACGCCGGACGAGGGGCCCCTGCTGGGCCGAGGCCCCCTCTCTGGCCTTTGGCTGGCCTGCGGCCATCACCGCAACGGAGTGCTGATGGCTGCAGCCACAGCCGAGGCCATTGCGGACTGCGTGAGCCAGGGCCATGCCCGCGATGACCTCGAGCGCTTGCTGCCCTGTTTCCAATGGCAGCGGTTTGACGCCGGCGTCAGCTGAGGTCTCCCACCAGCGGCCACCAACGGGTGCTGGCGATCACCTGTTCCGCGGGCCAACCCGCACAACGCTCAATCTCGGCATCGATGCTGTCGAGCACGCTCCCATGCAGCAGCTCCCCCATCGCCGCCGACAGCACTGCACTGGATGCCAAGGCTGCGCGCCCTTCCGCCAAGGACTGGGGCAGACGGGCATGGGCCGCTGTGCTGCCGTCCGCGCGCGCCGGATCACCGCGCACCGGCGCCGGCAGGGGAACAACGTCGCTGAGAGCGGCCAGCGCCAACACCTGCAGAGCGCCAAGCAACAGGTAGGGATTGGCCCCCAGATCGGCAACTTTCAGCTCGAGATGGGCGGGCACTTGATCCAGCGAGGTGGGAACCAAACGCAAGGCCGCCTCGCGATTTTCAATCCCCCACACCTGATAGGGCGCCGACCAGGAGCTGGGGGCCAGACGGGCGTAGGAGGCCGAAAGCGGACAGGCGATCGGCAGCAACGCCGGCAGATGATGCAGCACACCGGCAATCAGCGCCGCACCCTCCGGCGACACGCCACCTGGGCCATCGCCCCCCTGCAGCACGGGCTGACCATGCCGGAGAAGGCTGAAGTGCACATGACCGCCGTTGCCGACCTGATCCGTGGTGAGCTTGGGCGTGAAGCTGCAACGCAACCCCAGTCGCCGGCTCACGCGCTGAATCACCAGGCGAGCCAAAACCAGGCGATCGGCGGCTTCCACAGCCGACCCATGGGCCAAAGACAACTCGAACTGGGACGCGCCGTATTCGGGGTGAAACTGCAACCAGTCCAGCCCAGCGGCATCCAGAGCGTCACAGATCTCAGAGGCATAGTCGAGACCTTCCACCAAGCGATCAGCCCCATAGGGCCCGCCGGGAAATGCGGGAGACCCCGGGGCTCCCCCCTCCGCTGACAGCACCATCCATTCGAGCTCGAAGCCCGCTTGCAGCGTCAGCCCTTGCTGCTGCAAACGATCCTGCTGCAGCCGGCAGAAACTGCGCTGATCGGCCTCGTAGGCCCGTCCATCACGCCAACGCCGCTCTCCAGGGGCCCAGGCCCAGCCGCGATCGGGCTCGAGCGGAACCAGCGCCTCCGCCACAGCATGGAGACGCAGGTCTTCATCCGGTCGGGCGCAACGGTGCGCAGCAGCGATGCATCCATCCACCCGGAAGGCATCGGCTACCGGCGAAAACCCCACACCCAGATCGGCGGCCGTGTCGAGATGGCGGCGGGGCACCACCTTCACCAAGGAAGCGCCGGCATGATTTACCCAGGTGATCGCCACGCGCTTCAGCCAGGGCTGCAGAGCATGGGAACCGTGATCGCTCACAAAACCGATTAGCCGAGTCCTCTCATGATGCGCCGCACGAGGGCAGAGGACCCGGCCCGAGCTGATGAATCAGCCTTCGGTGCGCCATCCCTGATCAGAAGGGGTCCAATCGCTCAGCTCGGACGCTTGGAACCAGAGACCGATCTCGAACTGCGCGGTTTCAGGCGCATCAGAGCCGTGAATCACATTGCGGCCGATGTTGATGGCCAGATCGCCGCGAATGGTGCCTGGTTCTGCCTCCAGAGGTTTGGTGGCGCCGATGAGCTTGCGAGCGCTGGCGATCACACCGTCGCCTTCCCACACCATCGCCACCACAGGACCTGAGGTGATGAAGTCGACCAGTCCAGCGAAGAACGGACGCTCCTTATGAACGCCGTAGTGCTGCTCCGCCAGTTCACGGCTGGGGGTGAGCTGCTTGAGGCCCACAAGCTTGAAGCCCTTGCGCTCGAAACGCCCAAGGATCTCGCCGATGAGACCGCGCTGAACCCCGTCGGGCTTGATGGCGATGAAGGTGCGTTCCGAGGCCATGGAAAAACAAAAAACCGTCGCCATCGTCCGTGGCAGCCGGCCCGCTTGGCAAGCAAGCGGACTGCGCCGAGCTGTTGAAGCGATGAACCCTGCCTAGATTCGCGGCACAGAGCCTGGAGAGCACCGTTTGACGCTGATGGCCCACACCAGCACCGCTGGACCATGGACCGTGCAGGACGGTGCCGATCTCTACGGACTGGATCGCTGGGGCGATCCTTACTTCTCGACCAACTCCCGCGGTCATATCACCGTGCAACCCCAGGGCGAGCGGGGCGGCAGCATCGACCTGATCGAACTCGTTGAGGGCCTGCAGGCCAGGGATCTCGGCCTTCCACTGCTGATCCGCTTCGACGACATCCTTGAAGATCGCCTCGAGCGGTTGCATGCGGCCTTCGACCGTGCGATCGCGCACTACGGCTATGCGGGCCGCTATCAGGGCGTGTTCCCTGTGAAGTGCAACCAGCAGCGCCACGTGGTGGAACGCATCGTGGAAAGCGGCCAGCGCTGGCACTTCGGTCTGGAGGCAGGGAGCAAGGCGGAACTGCTCATTGCCCTCTCACTGCTGAACGATCCGGACGCTCTGCTGATCTGCAATGGCTACAAGGATCAGCGGTACCTGGAAACGGCCATCCTGGCGCGCAAACTCGGGCGTCAGCCCGTGGTGGTGATCGAACAACCCGACGAGGTGGAGCGGATCATCCGGGCGAGCGATCACCTGGGTGCAGCACCGATGATTGGAATTCGGGCACGCCTCTCCACCCGTAGTACGGGCCGCTGGGGCAGCTCTGTGGGAGACCGCGCCAAATTTGGGCTCTCCATCCCCGAACTGCTCGACACCACCGAGGCACTACGCAACGCGGGGCTTCTGAAGGAACTGCGCTTGCTGCACTTCCACATCGGCAGCCAGATCAATGACATCGCCGTGCTGAAAGATGCCCTGCAGGAGGCGGGACAGATTTACGGCGAACTGCACCGGCTGGGTGCTCCCATGGGCTTCCTCGACGTGGGTGGTGGCCTGGGGGTCGACTACGACGGCAGCCGCAGCGCCACCGCCGCCTCCACCAATTACTCGCTCCAGAACTACGCCAACGACGTGGTGGCCACCGTGAAGGAATGCTGTGAACCCAGCGGTGTTCCCGTGCCCACGCTCGTGAGCGAAAGCGGTCGCGCCCTGGCCAGCCATTTCAGCGTGCTGGTGTTCGACATCCTCGGCACCGGTGCCGCGCCGGACGAGCGGCCGGAACCGATGGACGACGATCCGCTGATCCTGCGCAACCTGCATGAAACCTTTGATGGCATCACCACCGCGAACCTGCAGGAAGCCTGGAACGACGTTCTCAAATTCAAGGGCGATGCACTGAGCGCGTTCCGCCTGGGATACCTGAGCCTTCCGGAGCGGGCGCGGGCCGAGCAACTGGCCTGGGCCTGTGCGCGGCGCATCAGTCGCCTGTTGCCAGCGGATGACAGCAGCCCCGAGGAGCTGCGCAACCTGCGCGCCAGCCTGGCCAGCACCTACTACGGCAATTTTTCAGTGTTTCGATCGGCACCCGACACCTGGGCGATCGATCAGCTGTTTCCCGTGATGCCGATTCATCGCCTCGATGAACAGCCCAACCAGCTCGGAAGCATTGCTGATCTCACCTGTGACTCCGATGGCAAGCTGGCTCGCTTTATTCAGGGCGGTCAAAGCAAACCCCTGCTGGAACTGCACAGCCCCAAGCCGGATCAGCCCTACCTGATTGGACTGTTTCTGGCCGGTGCTTACCAGGAGGTGATGGGCAACCTGCACAACCTGTTCGGAAGCACCAATGCCGTGCACATCCGCCTGGCCCCAGGCGGTGGCTATCTGCTCGACCACGTGGTGCGCGGCGACACCAATTCCGATGTGCTCGAAGCGATGGAGCACGACCCTGATCTGATGCTCGAACGCCTCCGCCTGGCCAGTGAGGAGGCCATCCGCGAACAGCGGCTGTCGGTCAACGACGCCAGACTGTTGATCAGTCACGTGGCCAGCAGTCTTCAGCAGGCCACCTATCTCCAGGGCTGACCCGTGCGCATCAAACTGCAGGAACGTCTCCAGAGCCTGAAACTGCTTGCAGGACTTGCTGCCTTTCTGAAAAATCCCGGTTCGCTGGAAAGCGTTTTTGCTGTGGGTGCCAGCCTCAAGGACAGCGCACTCGGCAAGCAAATGGTGGAGCACCTGCTGGAGGACCACCAATTCCGATCACTGGTCGACGAAGGCTGGCGGCCTGCACCGATCAACCTCGACCAGTTGCAGAAACTGCCCGAGGGCAGCTTGGGTCGGGTGTATGCCGATCAACTGATCAGCCAGGGCATCACCCCTGACAGCTTGATCGATCCCTCACCAGTCAGTAACTCCCAGGACTTCGTCGTTCACCGACTCAAGGAAACCCACGACATCGTGCATGTGCTGACCGGTTTTGGCATTGACGGCGCCAGTGAACTGGGGCTCCAGGGATTCAACCTCGCGCAGAACCGCTCACCGCTGGCCGTGATGCTGATCTTCGGGGGGATGCTCTCAGCCCTGCAAAACGACGAGCCACTGGCACCCATGCTGCGGGCGTTGGCCCATGGCTTTCAGATGGGCCTGGATGCAGACCTGGTGATTGCGCGGAAACTGGAAGATGGCTGGGATCGGCCGCTGGCCGATTGGCGCCAGGAGCTCAAACTTCCTACGCAAACCAGCACTTGAAGCGGAGGTGCATGGCCAGCTCCCAAGGAGTATCAAGAAAGAAGCCGTGATCCATTCATGTGGGGTGATGAACCGCAGCTGCAAGCGTTTCGCGAACGCTTGAAACTGCTCCTGGAAGCTCATCAACAGGAACTCAATCCCAAACCAATCACTGCCAAAGAAGGCGATGTGCTGTTTCGCCAGGGGGACCCGGTGGAAACCCTGATGCTGCTCACCAGTGGCAAGGTGGCTGTGGATGTGCATCAAGGCAGCGAACGCCACACCCTGGCTGTAGTGGAAGCTGTGGAGTTACTTGGGGAGGTGGGCTTCTTCGCCAATGGCCAGCACTATGCCGACTTTCGCGTTGTGGATGGTGCGGCCGAACTCCTCGCCCTGCCAGGGGAAGACCTCCTGCAGGCGATGCTGTTCGACAGCGACCTGGCCGTCGAGATGCTGGCCTTGGTGAGTGAACGCTGCCGAAGGGGCAACCGGGTGATCGGATTGCTACTCAGCGGCATCGAAGCAGTGCATGACCACGAAACAGAGCGGCTCGAGCAAGCAACAAGAGAGCTGGGTGGGATCCATTTCTGCATTACCAAGGCAAGTCGCCAATTACAACGCCTACACCAAACGAACGCAACTCAACGCACCTAATCAACAAAGAAAGACATCATCAGAGAATTGACTTCGAGAAGGCAGGAACCGACTCACGAAACACAAAAAATCAGGAGCCTGGGAGTAGACAAAACAAGGCTGGAGAGAACAGTCCAAATTGAGGGGTGACGCTGACACATCAACAAAACTGACACATGCGCGCACAAGACCACGAATCAACACCATAGAGTTGAGGGGTCGCATGTGACCTTTGAGCGAAGTTTGGAGGCTAGGAGCCAACAAAGCGAACCCATCAAACTTACAACAAAACCAAGTGATCATCCTCCTTGCCCAACTCGTAGCACCACCAATACAGCCAGGACCAGCAAGGGTTCCAGAACGTGAGATCCCAACAAGCCAGCCCGCGACAATTCAACTCGATATTGACAATGAAGCCAATGACGGGAGGAAAGGCGGAAAGGGAACAAAGAATAACAATGAAGACAATATCAACATTGAGGGCAAATCTCCCTACAGCGATGATCAAACAAAAGAAATTCTCGAAAACTGCGATCAATCATTCGACTCAAGCAGCGCAGACAGCTGCGTCACCAAATTCAACTCTCGATTACAGAAAGATGGCTATATCAACACACGAGTCGTAGCGGAAACGAAAAATGGCACAACCAACCTCATCATCATCCCAGGAAGGCTTGTTGAAATCAACGTCAACGCAAAAGATAAAAGCCTCGGAAAGGAAATTGAAAACAAACTCAAGCCACTGCTTGATGAGACATTTAACATCATCACGATTAAAAATAGCCTGTTGAGTCTTGAACGCAGTGGAATCGCCAGCAAGATCACAGGTAGCATTGGAAAACTGGGAAGCAATCCAACAAAAGCAACACTTAATATCACCGTAGAATCAGTACCAAGCCTTTGGAGAGGAGAAACATCAATACGCAATGATGGCAATACAGGAAGTGGAGAATGGAGGGGCGTCGCGATCCTGCAGAAAAAGGATCTGCTAACAAGAGGAGATCAATTTCAATTTTATGGTGAACTCAATGCAGACAGCGACCCAGAACTCGGTGCAGGCATAGGCTCGCTGAGTTATACATACCCGCTCAGCCAAACAGTCGATGTCACAGCATCCTTTGGAGCAAATCGTCGTTACCTAGTTGAATTCCCAGAACCTTTCAGAGACTTAAGTTTTAGACAATACCAGGGGTTAATTCAAACCAATTGGACCTTACAACAAACAGGCTCATCCAATACGTATGCATTTGCTGGGATCAGTGCAAATCACAACAACAGCTACTACAAAAACGAATCATTCCCGATCATTGTCGGAGGTGGCTTAGATGGGGATCTCACAACTGGATACGTTCGGATAGGAATCGGCCATCAAGGAGTCAAAAATTCGATGTTATGGACAGGACAAATTTACGGACTGCAAGGAATCAGTTCATTCAGTAGTGCGGATGAACTCAATGCTTTAAATGTGGTTGGGATCCAACCCAGCAATGCCCGGGCCATTGGTGCCTATGCAACTGGTCTATGGGCGATCAATCAAAAACTCATCGCAAAAGCAATTGCTGGAGGCCAGTATGCCTTTCATCCATTAACGAGCAGTATGGGATTTAGCGTTGGCAGTGATAATGGATTAAGAGGCTTACCGGGAACATTGATTAGTGGAGACAACGGATGGATTGGAAACTTAGAGCTCGAGTGGTCTTTGAAGAAAACCAAAAACAACGAATTCAAACTGGTTCCTTTTGGTGGTGCTGGTGGTATTCAAACAACACGCTTAGGAATTACCTTGAACGACACTGTCGGTTCCTATGGAGTTTTAGTAAGGTGGCTCCACAAAAATCAGCTCAGTGTTGACTTAGGCTGGGCAAAACAAATTAACGTTGAAAACAATGCAGGCCTTTGGAACGAATGGACGTTAGGAAATGGGCTTTACACCAAAGTTAGTTATCGGTTCTAAGAAAAAACGACTTACCAAGGGGTGCCGAGGAGTACGAAGCCAGACCAGAAAAAAGGATGGCGGAAACCTCTTGGATAATTAAATTTTTGCGCTGCAGACAGATTAGACAACAAGACATCACCAGAAGGAGCAACAACATCTGATCCAGTAATTTTGATTGATCCTGAAGCAAAATCGCGCTGTGTCATGCTCAGAGCGCTTGACTTCGTGATACCGCGACTAAGGTAACGGTAGAACTGAGAAAAGAATGCTGACGTGGCAACATCATCAACGTACCAAAGTGAACCAATCGCACTCTTTGCACCAGCTTGTAGAGCCATACCAGCAAGCCCCATTTCACTATCACTATCGCCTAGTGCACTACGACAAGCACTGAGCACGAAAAGATCAATTGGATCAGACTTTCTCTCCCGACGAATAGACTTAAATGCTTCAAAAGAAATGAAGCCATCTCGAGTATGAATCATCGATTGATCCGGTTTGCCACCCTTGAAGTCAGCATGCGTTGCAAGATGAATCAGCGGTTGCGTTGAGCTTTTCAAGTCGGCCATAACACGTTGTGAAGTAAATTGATCTTCAACAACAGCCGAGCCGCCATAAACCTGTTGAATATTTTCAACCTCCTGGCCAACAAAAGGGAGAGGTGCCAAGTCAGTAAACTCAGAAGAGCCCATAATCAAAATGCCATCTGATTTCGCGTCCGCCAATGGGACAGATAGATCGGTCAGTGCCAAAGACGGTGTGAAAGAGAAAGAGGTCTTTCTGACGGCATATTCACCTTGACGCGCAAGAGCTGTAAAGGGAATTGCTTGAAGACCACGATCAGCGGACACCAATACAGATGTGATCTGTTCACGAACTAAGATCTCATCAATAGGCTGAAGAAACAAAGAATATAATCTCGAGGTCTCTGACGAAGCTTTCGACGATTCTAAAGGACGCTGGCTCGTGATTTTGCCATAAAAACCTCGAAGTAACTTTGAAAACTCCTTGAGTGATAGCTCCGAACGACGGCCGACCACCGTTCCATTTGACGTTATCAGTGTCAGATCAATAAAACCGTTATCAGCATTACCAACTCCTAGATCAGCATTCTTTGTAAAGGCAATATTGAGGTATGCGGGATTAAAGCGAGCTTGGTTTGAGGAGGCATTAGTCAGCACTTGTATTGTTGATGAAGCGAGTGAAGCTCTTGGCAACATGGACAAAGAACTCGACACTGACTGATATGCCTGGCGTGCTTCACTGAGGCTTTGTGAGATTTTCGCTGGTGTGAGCTCGCTCGATGGTGTTGGGCTCAAATCATCCAAACCAAGAGCTGACAAAACTTGGTTAGCATTGACAGCAAGCGAATCTTCTAAATTGGACTCAACGACAGTGTTGTCAAGTGTACTGACTTGAACACTCGGTGTCGCGGACTCTGCAGACTCAGACTCACCGGATTGCGATGCAGACGACTCGTCTTGTGAGCTTGAGGAGCTGGCACGTTCTGATGAAGAATCACCGTCTGACTCGCCATCAGACTCCGAATCAGGTTGACTGTCAGTAGCTGATTCTGATTCAGAACTAGCGGAGGATTCATCAGCACCATCACTATCTGAAACAGAAACAGAAACAGAAGAGCTTTGCGTTGACGAATTCTCTTGACTTGATGACTGCTCATCCGACGCAACAGCAACTTGAGAGTCAGAAGCAACGTTCGAAGTGGTGTCATTAGAACGTGACACATCGAAGGATGTATCTTTAGAATCATTGACATATGAAATCGATGATTCATTACCATCAACAACATACAGCGAAGAATCACTAATACTTGACGAGTCAAGAACTGCACTATAACCAGTATTAACCACCAAAGAGTTGTTCCCGCTCACATCGGAGCCAGAAACAGAAACATCTAATCCAGTGGAAAATGCTAACTGCTGATTGTCAGCAAAATCCGAACTCGGGACATCAACATTACCAACAAGAGCCACAGCTTCAAAAACATTCTCATCAAAACTAGAAGACAAGATCATTACATCACCATCGTCTGAAGAAACCGTCACATCGTTATCAACCACATCAGAATCAGCAATCACTGCATCGCCGCTTTCTGATTCAACACTCAGATCATTGCCCTCAACAGTTGAATCAACAATCACCGCGTCACCATCGTCTGAAGAAACCGTCACATCGTTATCAACCACATCAGAATCAACAATCACTGCATCGCCGCTTTCTGATTCAACGCTTAAATCATTACCAACTGCAATTGAATCGACCACCGCTGCATCACCATCGCTTGTGAAATCAAGGGCATTGTCAACAAGTTCAGTACTTGCAATTACCGAGTCTCCCTGTTCAGCGCCAATCACCAAGTCGTTACCAACAACAGATGTGTCGAAAACATAGGCATTACCTAAGGAATAGGCATCGATATAAGCATTACGCGAAAGCAAGGAGCTAGAGATAAAGATATCCCCAGCAAGTGATTCAATATAAGGATAAAGATTGTCTAGAATGTCTGAATTGTTGATATTAACGTCAGAAGTTGAAGATATCAGCGCAAATGGACCATTGAAATCAAGGCTCGAATCAAGAATAGTGATCAAGCCCACAGCATCGATCGAGAAAGCTGGCAATGCAAAAACGGTATCAAAATCCGAAAGATACTGATCAGTTGTGTAAGGTAAATTGCTAAGAAGATCAGAACCATAGAAACCAAAATCACCACCAGAAGTGATCGTAATCGTGGTGTTATCATTAATACTTGAGTTATAGATATTAGCATTGCCAACAGATGTGAGCGTAAGTGAGGAATTGCGATCAAACGAAACTCCGAACGCATAGGCACCAGACTGATCAATAGAACCTGCGTTCAAATCCCCACCCGATGTAATCGTGGCAGACTGATTGTCACTAATGCTTGAATCGTAGAGACTAATACTTCCATCTGCTGTCAAAGACAGAGTCGTGTTCTGGTCAAAGGACACTCCAGAATTACTAACAGACGGATTGCTATCTGCTAAGAAATTACCACCAACGTCAATGGCTACTGAATCATTATTAGCTATGGATGCGTTATAAATGCTGAAATCACTTACTGTGTCAATAACCACTGAAGAATTATTATCAATGGCAACTCCAGTTTCGGCGGAGTTATTGGGGTCTGAAATAGTCAATGTACCACCCGAGTCAATCTTGACTATCGAATGATTATCCAACGAGGAGTCTTCTATTTTGAGGTTACCTACGGAATAGAGAGAAAGTTCAGAGTTTACATCGAACGATGCATTTAAAAGTGATACATCTGAGAGTGCTAAATCACCCCCAACATCCAAAGACGTTGGTACATCTAGTGTTGAATTTGAAAGCGTTAAATCCGAATTTGCATGCACGTAAAGTGAACCATCAATTGACAAAGTGAGCCCGCCAATCGTAATGGAAGATGCTGTATTTGAAAGAGTATTGACTTGCCGGTTAAGCGACGGCGTGCCAGTCAGCAACTGGGTTTCGCTGAGGCTTGAATTAACCGAAAATTGGCTTTGACCGATAGGCAGTGAAGAACGATTCGTAAGGGTTAAGTTCGTTACGTTGGAGAAAGAAGCGCCGGACGACAAAGTGATGCCATCTGGAGAAACAATGAACAAATTGGCACCAGAATCAAGACTCAAAGGAACATTGAGATTGAAGCCATTGGATGACGATGCAATACCAAGGATGACATTGCTCTGAGAATCCGTTTCAATCGTCACTCCAGTAATAGCTGACCCGGTACGATTTGCATCAAAACGGGTAAACTGATGAAATTTATTAGAGCCTGCATCCGTTCCGCCACTAATGGCACAAACACCGGAACGACAAATCTGTGCCTCAGAACCGCCGTTGATGATGGTGCCAAGCTCACCTGAGGATTCAATTTGCGATCGTGCTGGCTGGGCAGCCGAGGCGAACACAGCAAAAGGAAGTCCGAAAGACAAAATTATCTGCTTCAAAGAAAACCAATACATGTAATTGCCAGCAAAAAGCAAGCCCTACAAGGGCACAAATGCCTATTGTACACCAATATGAAAATTTACTAAGAAGACCATGAGAAAATTCTGAGTGTTGCGATTCAGTTGGCGCTCTGGTCGCGAACGAGGGCAACACCACTCGATGATTCAGGAATCAGGCAGTCCCTATGCGCTTTTGCTGCAGGAGAGCGAATGACATTCATCCAGGCTTCATGCTTAGGGCCCGTTGCTTTTGAGATCAGTAACAGGGCGAAGGTTCCCACCGTTGCAGATCACCAACAAGAAGCCCATCACCCACACGCATGCAGCCAGGCTGGAGCCAATCAGGCGCATCCAACGTTGAAACGGCGATGAAACGCTTCCGCAATCTGCTGCAATCCACCGGCCCCTATCTCGCTGCCATCGTCGTTTTGGTGCTGCTGCGCAGCACTGACCTCGCCCAAACCCTTGATCTGGTGATCTACGACCTGATCACCAGTCAACGCTCAGAGGGTTCAGGCCAAGACCAGCCGATCACCCTGGTGGGCATCGAAGAAAGCGACATCCAGCGCTTTGGCTGGCCGATTGACGATGGCATCTTCTGCGATGCCTTCGATGCACTCAATGCCAGCGGCGTGACCGCCATCGGCTTCGACATCTACAGAGATCAAGGCGTGGGAGCCGAGCAGCAATGCCTGCGTGATCGCTTCCGTGAGGAACCCACACTGGTCTCAATCTTCAACGTGGCCGCTGGGATTGGAGCTGTCCCCGGAACACCGATCGAGCGCCAGTCGTACAACGACCTGAGCCTGGATGGTGATGGTGTGGTGCGTCGTGACCTGGTGCATGTCACCGGACAGGACGAAGCCACCGTGGCGTTCCCCTTGCGCGTGCTGGAAGTCGCCACCGGCGATCGATCCCTGCGGGACGCCCTGGATGCAGGAACGAACGCTGGCCCATGGTTGTCGGCTGATGCAGGCGGATACCACAACGAAATTGACGCAGGACTTGGGCTCCAACGCCTGCTTCGCTTTCGCGAGCCGCGCAGTTACGCGACCTACACCCTGGCCGAGGTCATCGACGGTACGGTGCCCAACACCATGCTTCGCGATCGCATCGTGTTGATCGGCAGTACAGCGCCCTCCCTGCGCGATCTGTTCGAAGTGCCGCACACGCGATTTGCAAGGGGTGACAGCCTGTTCACGATTTCGGGCGTGGAAGTGCATGCCAACCGCCTCGCCACCCTGATCGACGAGCGCAATGGCAGCTTTCAACAGGGTTGGCTGATACCTGGCTGGGGGAATCTGCTGCTGGTGATCGGCTTCGCCGGCACAGGACTGCTGCTCGGGGAGCGTATCCCCAAACAACGCATCAGCATTCTTGTTGTGGGCCTCGTGGCCGGCGGAGCTGCTGCAGGACTTGGAGCACTGCTCTGGAATCACATCTGGATCGGTATGGCCATGCCGCTGACAGGTCTGCTCAGTTTCAGCGGAGCAGCCTGGCTGCGCCGTGGCGTGGAAAGCCAACAGCACTCCCAACAGATTCAACAGCTGCTCGGGCAAACCACCTCACCGGCGGTGGCCCAACAACTGTGGGAACAACGGGACTCCCTGCTGAGTGATGGGCGATTCCAAGGGCAGCAGCTGCCGATCACCACACTGTTTACGGACACGGCTTCCTTCACCAGCGTGTCGGAAGGCATGAGCCCACGGGAATTGATGGACTGGCTAAACCGCGGCATGGAGATCTGCGTGCCCGCCGTCACCGAAAGGGACGGCATGGTGAACAAGTTCACCGGCGATGGAATGCTCGCTGTGTTCGGGGTGCCTTTACCAGGAAATCCATCGGCAGAAGCCCAAGCGGCGATCGAGGCCGCATTCCAAATCAAAGACGGGCTGGAAAAGCTCAACGAAGCGCTCAAAGCCGAGGGAGCGCCGAGCATGCGCGTGCGCATGGGCATTCACTCGGGCGAGGCTCTGGTGGGGTCGATGGGTAGTGCAGAGCGCATCGAATATGCGGTGATCGGCGATGCCGTGAACTGCGCATCACGGCTGGAGAGCTATGACAAAAATCGCCATGAGGGTGTGCTGCGGGTGCTGCTCTCCAGCACCACCTTGGAACTCCTGCCCACAGAATTCCGCGAATCGTTGCACCTCGACTATTGGGGCCCCGTTCAAGTGAAAGGCCGAGACGAACCTTTGGACGTGAGTGAATTGAAATTCAACAATGAATGAGAAAAAATATACAAAAGACAGCTTTAAAAACGCAGGCCAATAATCAACAACTCACGCTATTAATTATTACTTGCAATAGTAACGATTACCGACTTTAGCGATTAGCAATTATCTTCTAACATTTAGGAAAGACAACGAACTGGCAGCTGCTTTGGCCATTCCTCAGTGATGAGATCAGAAAGCCCGAATTGGGCCATGGCCTGAGACGTGGACACAGTTTTTCCACATTGAGTTTGCAGCGAATTCAGAGACTTCTGAATGGGCTGATCGCTGGGCTCAACATCCAACACCAACAAACTCAGTGCTGGAGGTGCTATGGCTTGAACAAATGCCATGGGATCCGAATTGTTTCCTCTCTCGCCCGAGTTGCAATTGAAACTCGACTCCCAAACAGTCGAGCTTTGAAGCTTCGCTGCCATTAAAACGATGTTGGCAGGTGTGGCTGGCAGGGTGCGTGTTGACTCTTCGGAGCCATTTTCAGGCTTAAAACTCACCGTTAAGCTCACGGGGCTGGACGACGGACCCTGTAAGAGGCCTATCAGCCCTGAGGAGCCAGGGGCATAGACACTGCTTTCAGGAACCAGGTGAATCAGCGAACGCGCACTGCATTCACCCCGGGTTCCTCCTCCCACACGACGACCAGGGAAGGTGCTGCGTGGATTGGCCTGAGCTTCGACCATCACCGCGAAGCCACTGCACGTGACCAGGCCAACGGCAGCGGAAAGCAACGTTGATCGAACTGAAAAGCGACCCATATGCCGAGGAGTGTCCACCATTTATCACTTTGGCAACAATCCAGTCGACTGTCCAAAACACAAGCCGAGGCACCAATGCATCTGTGTCGTGTCAACTGGCAGCAAACAGTCGCGCAAAGGTCTTGCGCATCCGCTCGATCAGATCAAGCTCGTAAGTCTGAGTTTGGTCGACCGAGAACTCGCGTCGGCGTGCTTCTCGTTTCGCCATAACCGCTGCAAAGGCTTCCATGGCATCACCGTTTTTCAGGAACTGATCATTGATCATGCGCTGACTGATTGTCTGCACCGTCACATGCCCCTTGGCCAAGACCGATGCCTTGCGGGGCTCATCGGTGAGCGCAGCCATTTCACCAAACACAGCTCCCTGACGCAACTCAGCAAGCAGAATCTGCTCTTGTGGCCCACCACTGGCCTTCACCTGCACAGAGCAGGTTCCTTCGAGAACAACGTACATCGAATCTCCAACATCCCCTTCTCGAACAATCACCTCAGAATCGCCAAACGCCAAAGCAGCATCGTGCACAACAATGTCTCTGATCTGAGCATCCGTGAGCGAGGCGAAGAGCGGCTCACGGCGCAAAACCGCAAAACTCTCCTTTTGCACCTGTTGCAATAGATCTGCATCTCTACGTTCGGTCTCAGCAAACGTCCTCACATCTTCAACAGGAAATGGGAACGAATATCCAGCTCGATGAACCGCATACCATGCATTTGAAAAAATATCCGATTTAACAGCATGTCGCTCAGCGTAATTAGAAATAAAAAACTTTAACTTATAATTGATTGATGAGTCTGCAAACGACTCAACTAACACATGACATGGCGCGGAGCGAACGACGCCAGGCTGATTCTCCAAAACATCGAGCAAAATAGAAATAATTTTCTGGGGAGGAGCCTCGTAAGGCAATCCCATCTCAACATCGACACGGTATCGATTTGACGCCGGCTTAGAGAAATTAACGACCTTACTGGAATCAATCAGCGAATTCGGCAGAATAATAATTCGATCTTGGATATTATCGTACAAATATGTACTGTTCCAAGTGACGGTTTCAACACGCCCAACAGAACCATCGATATCCACCCAATCACCCACTGAAAATTGTCGCTCAGCCTGAAAGGTGAGCGCAGAAGAAATATTACTAATTTGAGAGGCAGTTCCTGGACCCACAACGAACGCCAGACCACCCAAAACAGCAGCAGAGCCCAACGTGGTCAACAAACCTCGGCTCTGAAGCTGGACGGCAACAGCCAAGAGCACTGCCACAACAAGCAGTAGATCTTTCAAAAGTCTTGGCGGTGCCACTTTTCGCGAGCTCACCCTGGCCAAAACGATCCAGAGCAGGTCGAGCGAGAACTCCACAAAAGCCACATAGAGAGCAGCACTCTCGACCAATCGCAGCCAGACGAGCACCTCTCCCTGCTGTTCAAACATCAACAGCAGGCGGCTCAACACAGCTGCCGTTAAGGCAATCCGGAAAAACAACATTCCCGGAATCCACTGAGCAAACTTAAACCTCTCCGAACGACGGGCACGACCCAGCACAAAGGTGAGCAGCCATAGCAAAACCAGCAAAAACAACAGCATCACGGTGCTTTGAACCACAGCTAGGGCCTAAGACCAGTTTGTCAGAAGCATGACCCAAACCAACTTGCACCCCCAGTGCATGAGCTGATCAACAATGAGCGTGTATCGGAAACGACATTTGCCATAATCAATTGCGGCATGAAAAAAAGTTTCAGCCAAGCCAAGAACGGGAACGCCTGTGAGCAATGCCACGACGAATCCGTGGGTCGCCGCATGGGCCGAAAGCCACCAACGCCAATCGAGAACAACATCGTTTCCTGGACACTTTTCAACGGCCATCCGATCTCCTTGGAGCGGAAAGTCAGCCAGAAAATGACCAAGAATCAGCAAGATCAGCAACTGAAAGGGTTGATCTGAAGGCAGGGAGATCTCGAGCATTCAGAAAGAGAGCCACGTTTCAACATCGTGACTCATAGGGATCAAAGAGACTCCCTCAATTGATGCGATGCCGCCTCTAACGCGCTAGCCAGAGCAGCCCCATCACGGCCCCCAGCCTGCGCCAGGTTGGGCCGACCGCCGCCGCCGCCGCCACAGAGCTTGGCGATGCCACCGATGAACTTGCCGGCCTGCTGGCCTTGGGCAATCACCGCCTTGCCGAAGGCCGCCACCAGGATCACCTTGCCCTGATCGGCAGGATCCGGCAGACCACCTAGCACCACTGCAGCACCATCACCGAGCTGATCAGCAAGGCTCTGCGCAGCCCCCTGCAGCCCAGTGCCATCCACACCATCAAGCCGCTCCACCAGCAGCTGGAAGTCACCCACAGCCACCGCCTTCGTGGCCAAAGCTGCTGACTTGGCCACCGCCAGCTCAGCCTGCGCCGCGGCCAGCGCCTTGCCCGTGGCCTTGAGCTCGTCCTGCAAGGCCGTCACCCGTTCGATGATCTCGCCGGGTTGGGCCTTGAAGCGCTCACCCAGCTGCTTCACCACCGCATCACGCTCATTGAGATAGGGCAGCACCGCAGCACCAGCCACGGCCTCGATGCGGCGAATGCCGGCAGCCACACCGCTTTCACTCACGATCTTGAACAGGCCGATTTCCGCGGTGTTGGCCACATGGGTGCCGCCGCAGAGCTCCATCGACACACCCGGCACATCCACCACACGCACCACATCGGCATATTTCTCACCAAACATCGCCACCGCGCCGGCGGCCTTGGCCTTCTCGATCGCCATCTCCTGAACCTCAAGCGCATGAGCATCGGCGATCCAGCCGTTGATCAAGCTCTCAATGCGCTCCAGCTCTTCGGCAGTGACAGCGCGCGGGCAGTGGAAATCAAAGCGCAGGCGATCAAAACTCACCAGAGAACCGGCCTGACCGATGCCGGGGTCCACCTCCTGTTTGAGCGCTGCCTGCAACAGGTGGGTGGCGGTGTGGTTGGCCTGGGCCCGGCGGCGGCAGGCACGATCCACCCGGCCATGCACCACATCGCCCACCGCCAGCGCACCACGCTGCACACGCCCGCTGTGCACAAACACACTGCGATTGCGGCTCACCGACTCGACCATCACGATCAGGCCATCACCGGCCTGGCCATCCGCCACCAGGGTGCCGCGATCACCGATCTGGCCACCGCCTTCGCCATAGAACGGCGTGACATCGAGCACCACCTGAACGGCATCACCAGCAACAGCGCTCTGCGCCGGCTCACCGTTCACCACCAGGGCCTGAATGCTGCTGCTCTGTTCCAGCTGCTCATAGCCCCGGAATTCGGTGTCTTGCAGACCTGCAGCCACCTGATCGATCGCGTCTTGAAGGGTGAGATCAATGCTCACTGCGGCCGCTTTCGCACGCTGGCGCTGTTGCTCCATCGCCGTCTCAAAGCCGGCAAGGTCCACCGCAAGGCCGTGCTCTTCAGCGATTTCCTGGGTGAGCTCCAGGGGGAAGCCATAGGTGTCGTAAAGCTCAAAGGCCTGCTCACCACTGATCTGCTTCGGCTTGGCAGCCAGCACATCCGCGAGCAACTTCTCGCCACGTTCCAGCGTTTCCAGGAAACGGGCTTCTTCCCGTTGCAGTTCGGCAAGGATCACCTCACGACGCTCACTCAGCTGTGGGTGGGCGGATTGCATCAGGGCGATGGAGGCCTCACCCATGGCCTGAAGAAACGGCTTGTCGATACCCAGGAGGCGGCCATGGCGCACCACCCGGCGCAGTAGGCGGCGCAGGATGTAGCCGCGGCCCAGGTTGCTGGCGGTGACGCCATCGCTGATCAGCTGGGTGACCGCTCGGCTGTGATCACCGATCACCTTGAGCGACGTTTTGCCCTTCTCATCGAGCTGGTGATAGTCCACGCCGGCCCGCTCAGCCGCCGCCTGAATCAGCGGGAAGATCAGATCGGTTTCGTAATTGTTGGGAACCTTCTGCAGGATCTGGGCCATGCGTTCCAGACCCATGCCGGTGTCGATGTTGCGGTTCGCCAGTGGGGTGAGCGTGCCCTCCGCATCGCGGTTCGACTGCATGAACACCAGGTTGTAGAACTCGATGAAGCGGTCGTCGTCTTCCAGATCGATGCCGTCATCACCCAGTTCGGGTTTGAAGTCGTAGTAGATCTCCGAACAGGGCCCACACGGTCCGGTGGGACCGGAGGCCCAGAAGTTGTCTTCCTCATCCATGCGGATGATCCGCTTGGGGTTCACCCCCACCACCTCACGCCAGATCTGCTCCGCTTCGTCGTCGTCGCGGAAGACGCTCACCACCAGATTCTTGGGGTCGAGCCCGAACACACCTGTGCTCAGTTCCCAGGCCCACTCGATCGCCTGTTGCTTGAAGTAATCACCAAACGAGAAGTTGCCCAGCATCTCGAAGAAGGTGTGGTGCCGGGCCGTGCGCCCCACGTTCTCGATGTCGTTGGTGCGAATGCACTTCTGGGAGCTGGTGGCACAGGGGGCTGGACGCTCCTGCTGGCCGAGGAAGATCGGTTTGAACGGCAGCATCCCCGCGATCGTGAGCAACACCGTGGGGTCTTCCGGCACCAACGACGCGCTGGGCATGCGCTTGTGGCCGCGCTCCTCAAAAAAGGCCAGAAAGGCGTCTCGGATCTCCGCACCCGTGCGGGGACGCGCTGCATCGGTTCGCGACGATCGTGCAACAGCCATGGCGGGTTCGGGCTCGAAAAGCGGGTCCAGCAGCCATGATCGCCTTTCAGCCGCCGATCACGTTGGCCGACAGCAGCGCGGAAAGCAGCAAGCCCCTGAGCCGTGCAGACCTGCGCTGGCGCTCAGTGTGCTGGGCCCTGCTGGCTGGACTCAGCGCAGGGCTGATCAGTCTTGCCTTCGGCGTGGAGCAAGCGGTGCGATCCACGGGCTGCGGGCTCTTCTATGGGCTGCTCGCCTTTCATCTCGAACGGGTTGATCCAGAGGATTCCCACCTGCAGGCGGGATTGGTGGGCGCGATCTGCGGAGTGCGCAGCCTCGGCATGCCCCTTGCGATTCCCTGGGGGGGTTCCGGCGCCCTGGCATCATTGGGAGTGGATCTCCTCGTGGGGTGGCTGCCACTGATCGGCAGTGCGCTCCTGCTCCACGGAACCCAACGCATGTTGTCTGCGTCGCGGCCATGAGCCTGCTGCACGCCACCTGGCTACCCGCCATCCGCACCCCCAGCAGCTCCGGTCGGGCTGCCCTGCTGGTGTGGGCTGACACCTGGCGTGTGGCCGAGCCGCTCGGCCCCGGAGCCACCCCGGCCCTTCATCCCTTCACCCTGAGTGCGGAGGATCTGCGCGCCTGGCTCACGGAGCGCGATCTGCTCCCAGACGGCATCATCGACGCCACCGCATGCCTCACCCTGCCGAGCCGCAGTGTGAAACCACGACGGCCCCGGGGCTCGGCTGCCGCCACCCCCCAAATAGAGGAGCAGCCCCCCTGGTGCGGGCTGCCGCTGCAAGCCGGCGAACCGATTCCGAAAACCACCGAGTGGTGGCCTTGGCAGGTGCAGGGGCTGGCGATCGAACCGATGGCGGCCACGGCATGGCTGGCCAAACTTCCCCTCTCAGGCCATCACCCTGATCTGGCCGACGAACTGCGCTGGTGGAGCCACATGCAGCGATGGGCCCTCAGCCTGGTGGCTCGGGGGCGCTGGCTGCCCCAGGTGGAATTGAGCCGTGGGGAAGGGTATCCCCACCGCGCCCGCTGGGTCCCACTGCTCAACCGGGAAGACGATCGGCGCCGGCTCGAGGACCTGGCCGCCCGTCTGCCCCTGGTGGCCACCTGTGCTTTGCCCTGGAGAGAGCCCACAGGCAAACGCAGCAATCGCATCACCAGGCTGCGGCCCGAAGCCATGCGCGCTGCCAATCCCGTGGCCTGCTGTCGTCCCCGCAGCGGCCGCTTGCGGGTGGCGACATTGCTGGAGGACCTGGTGGATGCCCAGCTGCGCAAGGGCTTCCATCCCGATGACGAGGGGCTCGACCCCCTGCTCTGCGCCTGGGAAAACGCCCTGAGTTCAGACACCGGGGTAATCGATCTGAACGACGAAGATGCCGAACGCCTGGCCACCGCCAGCCATCACTGGCGCGAGGGAGTGGCGGGCAACGTGGCGGCCGCCAGGGCCTGCCTTGAACTGGCCACCCCCAACGAGGGTGAAGAGCTCTGGGATCTGCGCTTCTACCTGCAGGCCGAAGCCGATCCA
This sequence comes from Synechococcus sp. CS-197, assembly GCF_025128215.1. Lineage (NCBI taxonomy): Bacteria > Bacillati > Cyanobacteriota > Cyanophyceae > Synechococcales > Synechococcaceae > Synechococcus > Synechococcus sp. CS-197. The sequence goes on from NZ_JAHLZC010000016.1 coordinate 49,167, forward strand.
ACGCTGAAAGTGCCAGCAGGAGCAGCTTGGGCGGCTGGGCCTGGAGGCCTGCAACTCGGGGAAATTCCTGTGGAGCATCCCGGTGAGGTGCTGCTCGAGGGCATGGGCCGCGCTCTCACGGTGTTCGCCCCGATCGAACGGGGCCTGGAGAGCGCCACGCCGGAAGCCATGCAGCTCACCCCGGCGGAAGCCTTCGTGCTGGTGCGCACCGCCGCTCGTCAACTGCGGGACGTGGGCGTGGGTGTGGACCTCCCCCCCAGCCTCTCGGGAGGCCTGGCCAGCCGTCTTGGCCTGGCGATTAAGGCTGAGCTACCGGAACGCTCGCGCGGGTTCACGCTCGGGGAAAATCTCGATTGGAGCTGGGAGCTCATGATCGGCGGCGTCACCCTGACGCTGCGGGAGCTGGAGCGGCTGGCCGGCAAGCGCAGTCCCCTCGTGCGCCACAAGGGAGCCTGGATCGAGCTCAGGCCCAACGATCTCAAGAACGCCGAACGCTTCTGTGCCGCCAACCCAGATCTGAGCCTGGACGACGCCCTTCGCCTCACCGCCAGTGAAGGGGACACCTTGATGCGCCTGCCGGTGCATGCCTTCGACGCAGGCCCACGCCTGCAAGGGGTCTTGGAGCAATACCACCAGCAGAAAGCGCCGGATCCGCTGCCTGCACCCGAGGGCTTCTGCGGTCAGCTTCGGCCCTATCAGGAGCGCGGTTTGGGTTGGCTGGCCTTCCTGCACCGCTTCGATCAGGGAGCCTGCCTCGCCGACGACATGGGCCTGGGCAAAACAATCCAGCTGCTGGCCTTCCTCCAGCACCTGAAGATGGAAAAGGAACTGAAACGGCCAGTGCTGCTGGTGGCGCCCACCTCCGTGCTCACCAATTGGAAGCGGGAAGCCGCGGCCTTCACCCCCGAGCTCACGGTTCTTGAGCACTACGGCCCCAAGCGCCCCTCCACCCCAGCAGCTCTCAAAAAAGCCCTGAAAGACGTTGACCTGGTGCTCACCAGCTACGGGCTGCTGCAGAGGGACAGCGAGCTTCTGGAGAGTTTCGACTGGCTGGGCACCGTGATCGATGAAGCCCAGGCGATCAAAAACCCTTCGGCCAAGCAGAGCCAGGCCGCCCGTGATCTGGCGAGAACTCGTAAGGGATCAAGATTTCGCATCGCTCTCACCGGCACGCCGGTTGAGAACAGGGTGAGCGAGCTCTGGGCCCTGATGGATTTCCTCAATCCGAGCGTGCTCGGGGAAGAGGAGTTTTTCCGGCAGCGCTACCGCATGCCGATCGAGCGTTATGGCGATATGTCGTCGTTGCGCGATCTCAAATCGCGGGTGGGGCCGTTCATCCTGCGGCGTTTGAAAACCGACAAGGCGATCATCTCCGACCTGCCCGAAAAAGTGGAGTTGAGTGAATGGGTGGGCCTGAGCAAGGAACAGAAATCCCTGTATGCGAAAACCGTGGAAGACACCCTCGATGCCATCGCCCGCGCGCCGCGTGGCAAACGCCACGGCCAGGTGCTGGGACTGCTGACGCGCCTCAAACAGATCTGCAATCACCCGGCTCTGGCCTTGAAGGAAGAGGTGGCAAGCGACGACTTCCTGCAGCGATCGGTGAAGTTGCAGCGGCTCGAAGAAATCCTTGATGAAGTGATTGAAGCGGGGGATCGAGCCCTGCTGTTCACCCAGTTCGCGGAATGGGGGCACCTGCTGCAGGGCTACCTGCAACGCCGCTGGCGCAGCGAGGTGCCGTTCCTGAGCGGCAGCACCAGCAAGGGAGAACGTCAGGCCATGGTGGATCGCTTCCAGGAGGACCCACGTGGCCCCCAGCTCTTCTTGCTGTCCCTGAAGGCCGGCGGAGTGGGACTGAACCTCACCCGGGCCAGCCACGTGTTCCATATCGACCGCTGGTGGAATCCAGCAGTCGAGAACCAGGCCACGGACCGTGCCTATCGCATCGGCCAGACCAACCGGGTGATGGTGCACAAATTCATCACCAGTGGTTCGGTGGAAGAGAAGATCGACCGGATGATCCGGGAGAAGTCCAGACTGGCGGAAGACATCGTGGGTTCGGGCGAGGAGTGGCTCGGTGGCCTCGACATGGGCCAACTCAAGGAGCTGGTGAGCCTGGAAACCAACGAGACGCGCAACCCATGACGATCACACCCAACGGAACCGGCATCAACACCTCCCTCGGGGACGACGGCCTCGGTCAGCAGCCTTGGTGGGTGGAGCAGTGGATGGAGTTGATCAACTCCTACCGCTTTAAAAAGCGCCTGGAGCGCGCCTGGGCCTATGCCCGCGAAGGGCACGTGACCTCGATTCGCTTCGAGGGACGACGGGTGCACGCCAGGGTGCAGGGCACCGGCGAAGACCCCTACAAGGTGAAGCTCTGGCTCGACGTGCTCAGCGATGAGGACTGGGGCTACGTGCTGGAGGCTCTGACACAGAAGGCGCGCTGGTCCGCCCAATTACTGGCCGGCATCATGCCGTCCGATATCGAACGTGCCTTCGCCGCCAGCGGCCGGCGGCTGTTCCCCTTCAAGCTTCAGGAGGTGCGCAGCGAGTGCAGTTGCCCCGACAAAGCCAATCCCTGCAAGCACATCAGTGCGGTGTACTTCCTGATGGGAGAGCGGTTCAGCGAGGATCCATTCGTGCTGTTCCAGTTGCGGGGACGCACGCGAGCCAAGCTTTTGGAAGACCTGGCTGACCATCGCTTGAAGGCCCTGGAAGCCAAGGCGACCAGCGCTGAGCCAGACAGCGAGGGCGCCACCACGGATGCCGTCACGGCAACGGACGACACACCGCCGCCTCCCCACCCGGCTGTTCTCGATCCCACGCTCTGGTGGCGCTACGACGCGAGCCTGGACGGTGATCTTGTGGTGATCACACCGGCGATGGAGGGCGACACCGGCCTGGATGCGGCCGGGGATCTCCCCCTGGCCGAAGAACCGCGCTTTCCTGAGGCGCGGCCGCGCTTCCTCTCCCATCTCAGGGAACAGGGGCAAGCGCTTGCGCAACAGGCCATGGTGGAAGCCATGACAGCAGGTGCCTGAAACCGCCCCCTGGCAGGCCCTGGAGATGCAGGGCCTGGTTTCGATTCTTCTGCTCTCCCATCGGCGCGCCTTCGACTGCCCTCTGCTGGCCAGCGACCGTCCAGGGACATCCCGACGCCTGACTGCGCAGGAGCTGTTCAACAGCAGCATGGCCGTGCTGGCCCACAACAACGCAGGCGACCCAGCCCTGACTTACGCCAACGCCACCGCCCTCAGGCTTTGGAAGCGGCCCTGGAACGAGATGGTCGGCATGCCATCGCGTCTCACCGCTGCGCAGTCGGAACGGAAGGAACGGGCGGCCTCTCTCAGGCAGGCCCTCGCGCGCGACGCGATCAACACCTACAGCGGCATTCGCGTGGATCGCTGCGGGCGGCAATTCATGATTCGCAACGCCCGGATCTGGACGCTCTGGGATGAGGAAGGACGGCGTTGCGGGCAGGCGGCAGCGTTCTCCAGTTGGTGGTGGCTGTAATCAGCACATCCACTGTTCGGTTCACACGACATCCAAGTTGTAACAACCGAACTGAGTGGTTCAGACCGTACAAAAAAGGACGGTTCTCACCCTGATCAGATTGATCAACAACACGCAGATTGTCGTTGCGGGTGATGCAAACACCCACCACATCACGTTCCTGAGGAGTTACTCATGATCACCCTTCGTCAATCACCATTCGATCTCTTTGAACGACTGGATCAGCAGCTGTCGCAGGCTGAACGTGTTCCAGCAGCAGAGATCCACGAAACGGCCGATCACTACACCGTGCGCTTGGAGTTGCCTGGCGTGAGCCGCGACTCGATCGACGTCAAAGCCACCGATCGCACCCTCAGCGTCAGTGCCGAACGTCGCCGTCCTGCCAGCACGAACATTGCAGATGAGAACGCAAACGACGAAACAGCCCGGCTGAGCGAGTTCCGCTACGGCACCTGGAGCCGCAGCTTCCGTTTCGGCCAGGGGTTGAACCGCGATGCTGTTCAGGCCAGTTACCGGGATGGCGTGCTGGAGATCACCGCCGCGAAGGCCCAGAGCCACACCAGTGTGACGGTGGCCGTCGACGCCTGAACGATGGACCCCTGAGCCAGGGGCCTGAGGTGAATGCCTGGAGAACGAGAGATCCAACCCCCCATCCATGGATGGGGGTTTTTTTTGAGCTCAGCGCGTGAGGGACCAACCGAGAAACAGCAGGCTGAAACCGATCAGAAACACCAGGCCAAACCAACTGAGGCCGCGCATCAAGGGGCCATCGCGATGCTCACTGGCCACCAGCTCGCAGTTCATCGTGTCCATGGCCATCCAGGCGAACACCGGAGCCGCCAGGAAGCTGCCCGTCATTGCACCGAACACGAAGTCCTTCACCGTGATGCCACCGCTGTAGGCCCAGAGCAGCGCCGCCAGGGCCGCCAGCAGATGCAGACCAATCCAGAGTCCAATCCGTCGGCTCTGGGGGCCCGGAGCGGCATCGCCCCGATCCACGCCCTGCAAGAGCCCCTGAATCGCTGAAATGCTGCGGGGGTAGGCATCCAGGCAGGTGAGCGTGGTGCTGAACATGGCGGCGAAGGCCGCTGGAATGATGATCCAGGCGGCCCAGGACCCCATCGCCTCGGTGTACAGACGGATGAGGTTCTGAGCAAACGCAACGCCACTGCCCTGGAAGAGGCCATCACCGCTTCCATACATGGTGTAAGCACCCAGGATCACGAAAAACACTGCCGTGAGCACCGTGATGCCGTAACCGAGATTGAAATCCGTTTCCGCTTCCTGCAGCGAAGCGGTGTGCTGGCTGTCACGAGCGCGGGAAAACATCCAGAGCGACGGCCACACGCACATTTCCACCGGTCCTGGCATCCAGCCCATCAGAGGGATGAGAAAACCGAGGTCGGCCATCTGCCAGGGCGAGGGATCGGCCGCCAGCCAACTGGACGCCACATCTCCTGCAGGCCCTCGCAGCAACAGCGACAACGCCGCCACTCCCGTGAGCAGGGTGAGCAGAGCCACCAGCAACTTGGAGAGCCGATCGAGAGCCCTGTACTTGCCCATGAACAGAATCAACCCACAGCTCGCCAGCACGGCAATCGCCAGGGCAAAAGGGTCGAACTGGGCCAGAACCGGCACATTGGTGAGCAACAGACCAGCAACAAAACTCACCGCAGCGATCGTGAATGTGCCGGTGAACAGACTCACCAGCAGATACACCGGCAGATAAGTCCTGTTGCGCTGCTGAAATCCCTCCAGCAGCGACAGCCCGGTCACGGCAGTGAAGCGACTGCCCACTCTGAGGAAGGGGTACTTGATCAGGTTGGTGAGCAGGATCAGGCCCAAAAGAGCGAAGCCGAAACGGGCCCCTGCCGTGGTGGACGACATCAGGTGGGACCCGCCGATGCAGGCCCCCGCAAGCAGGATCCCGGGACCGATGCTGCGCCGCAATCCGGAGATCGCGGCAGCGGCGCTGGAGGTCATGACAGCAAATCGCACTGCGTGCCATCTTCCAACCCGGAGTTCTTACAGTCGAGAACCGTCGAGATTGCAGCCATGGCCGCCTCCACCCAGGCCGTCGCCGGACGTTTGAGCCTTCAGTGCCAGGCCATCGCATCCGACAGCACAGCCATCCGTTCCCTTGACTGGGATCGCAGCCGCTTCGACATCGAGTTCGGCCTCCGCAACGGCACCACCTACAACGCCTTTTTGGTGCGGGGCGAGCGAACAGCGCTGATCGACACCAGTCACGCCAAATTCCGCGACAGCTGGATTCCCCTGCTGCAGGAGCAGATCGACCCGCAGGCCATCGATCACCTGATCGTGAGCCATACGGAGCCCGACCACTCCGGCTTGATCGCTGATCTTCTCGATCTCAATCCCGAGATCGAAATTGTGGGCTCAAAGGTGGCCCTCCAGTTTCTGAAGGATCAGGTGCACCGTCCGTTCCGCTCCCGCGCCGTGAAAAGTGGCGACAGCCTGGATCTCGGAGCAAACCCCGAGAGCGGAGTGGAGCATCGCTTCGAATTTCTCAGCGCTCCCAACCTGCATTGGCCCGACACGATCTTTTCCTTCGATCACGGCAGCGGCATCCTTTACACCTGCGACGCTTTCGGATTGCACTACTGCTCGGAGGAGCTGTTCGACAGCGACCCCGGGGCCATCGCACCCGACTTTCGCTTCTACTACGAGTGCCTGATGGGTCCGAATGCCCGCAGCGTGCTTCAAGCCATGAAACGCATGGATGGGCTGCCGGCGATCAACACCATCGCGGTGGGTCACGGACCGCTTCTGCGCCAACACCTCAGCCATTGGCTCAATGACTACCGGGAATGGAGCAGCCAGCGCAGCAAGGGCGACAGCTACGCGGCCGTGCTTTATCTGAGCCAATACGGGTTCAGTGATCGCCTCAGTCAGGCCATCGCCCATGGCATCGGCAAGGCCGAGGCCCAGGTTCAGCTCGTTGACCTGCGCGCAACCGATGCCCAGGAACTGTCGGCACTGGTGGGTGAGGCCAAGGCGGTGGTCGTTCCCACCTGGCCAGCCGAACCGGATGCGGAGCTGCAGAGCAGCATCGGCACCCTGCTGGCGGCACTGCACAGCAAACAGCTGGTGGGGGTGTACGACGCCTTTGGCGGCAATGACGAGCCCATCGATGCCGTGGCCGATCAGCTGCGGGCTCAAGGCCAAAAAACGGCCTTTGCCCCCCTGCGCATTCGCCAGCTTCCCTCAGGTGCGGATTACCAACGCTGCGAAGAAGCAGGAACCGATCTCGGACAACTGCTCACCCGGGAGAAAACCATCGCGGCCATGAAAAGCCTCGACGGTGACCTGGACAAGGCCCTGGGCCGTCTCAGCGGCGGTTTGTATGTGGTGACCGCCAGTCAGGGCGAGGGGGAAAGCCTGCGGCGCAGCGCCATGGTGGCCAGCTGGGTGAGCCAGGCCAGCTTCACGCCACCGGGGATCACCGTGGCGGTGGCCAAAGACCGGGCGATCGAAGCGCTCCTGCAGGTCGGTGACCGCTTTGTTCTCAACATCCTGCGCGACGACAACCACCAGCAGCTGATGCGCCATTTCCTCAAGCGCTTCCCGCCCGGGGCCGATCGGTTTGCAGGGGTGAATGTTCTTGAGAACGAGGCCCAGGGCGGCCCGGTGCTCGGTGATGCACTGGCTTATCTGGGCTGCCGAGTTGAGCAGCGGCTCGAAGGACCCGACCACTGGATCATCTATGCCGAGGTGGAGCAAGGCAATGTGGCCGACGCGGATGCCATCACAGCGGTGCATCACCGCAAAGTGGGGAATCACTACTGATGGCGACGTCCGTGTCTCCTGCAGCGACCAGCACGGAACGGCAGATGATCACACTGCCAATTGCCGAGGGCCTGTGCTGTTTTCGCGGCCTGAGCCCCCAGCGCTCGCGATTCGAACTGGAATACGCCCTGGAACGGGGAAGCACGGCCAACAGCTTCCTCTTCGCAGCCGGCCCTGACCCGTCCGGCGTCAGGCAAGCCGCTGTTTTGGTGCACCCACCGGGAGCGGCCTACGCGTCTGTTTTTTTGCCGGTGCTTCACCAGGCCCTTCCAGACCCCGCGGCCAAGCTGGTGGTGGTGGTGGGTCATGTGAATCCCAACCGCGTGGCCCTGCTCAGGGATCTGGCTTGCGCTTATTCCGGCCTGGAACTGGTGGCCTCCAATGCAGGAGCAAAACTGCTGCGGGAGTTGTGGAGCCTGCGCCGCCCACCGGCCCCGGGCGATGACACCCCCCAGCCGCCACTGCCCGATCTCCCGGAGATCCACGTGATTCGTCAGGAGCAGACGCTCCCGGTGAGTCACGGTCATCAGCTGCAGGTGCTTCCAGCACCCACCCCTCGTTGGCCAGGTGGACTGCTGGCGTTCGAGGAGACCCTCGGATTGCTGATGAGCGACAAGCTCTTCAGCGCCCACATCTGCACATCGGCTTGGGCCGAGTCGAACCGCAGTGAGACCGAGGAGGAGCGCCGCCATTTCTACGACTGCCTGATGGCACCGATGGCCAGCCAGGTGGATGCCCTGGTGGAACGGCTGGAGGAACTGGACATCCGCACCGTGGCCCCCGGCCATGGGCCAGCGATCGACACCAGCTGGCGCAGCCTGTTCAACGACTACCGGCGCTGGGGTGAAAGCCAGCAGCAGGCGTCCCTCTCGGTCGCCCTTCTGTTTGCCAGCGCTTACGGCAACACGGCAGCGATCGCCGATGCCCTCGCCCAGGGAGTGAGCCGCACAGGCGTGCGCGTCACAAGCCTGAACTGCGAATTCACGCCAGCCGATGAGCTGGTGCGCACGATTCAAATGGCCGATGGCTTACTGATCGGCTCGCCCACACTGGGAGGTCATGCCCCCACGCCAATCGTGTCGGCCCTCGGCACCCTGCTGGCTGAGGGAGACCGCAGCAAGCCCGTTGGTGTCTTCGGCAGCTTCGGCTGGAGCGGCGAAGCGATCGACCTCCTGGAAACCAAACTCAGGGACGGTGGCTTCCGTTTCGCCTTCGATCCGATCCGGATCAAATTCAGTCCTGATGCCGCCACCGTGCGCACCCTTGAGGAAACCGGAACGCGCTTCGGCCGTTCCCTGCGCCAGGAACAGCGCAAACAACAGCGACGCGGTGGTGGTGGTCTGCGTGAGAGTCGCAGTGACCCGGCCGTGCTGGCCCTCGGACGGGTGGTGGGCTCCCTTTGCGTGCTCACAACCCGCAAGGGTTCCCTCAGTGGCGCCATGGTGGCCAGCTGGGTGAGCCAGGCCAGCTTCACGCCACCGGGGATCACCGTGGCAGTGGCCAAAGACCGGGCTGTGGAGGCCTTGCTGCACAAAGGCGATCGCTTTGCTCTCAATGTGCTGGCGGAAGGCCGGGAAAGCGGGCCGATGAAGCAGTTCCTCCAACCCTTCGAGCCCGGCGCCGATCGTTTTGAAGGCCTTGACCTGCAGTTGAGTCCCTCCGAGCAGCCGCTGCTGCCCGAAGCCCTGGCCTGGATGGACGCAGAGGTGAAGCAGCGGATGGAATGCGGTGATCACTGGCTGGTGTATGCAGAAGTGCTCCATGGCGGCCTGTTCGACAGTGAGGCCAACACCGCCGTGCACCATCGCCGCAGTGGCGCGAACTACTGAGCCTGGCTGGATGAATTCGGGCAAGCCCTCAAAAAACCAGACACAATGCAGTGTCTTCAACGGATCATCCGGTCATGAGCACCGCCAGCAATCCCGATGTTCTGGTGATCGCCGCCAGCAATGGTGAGAACCTGAAGTTGGCGCAGCGTTTCGTCGACGAAGCCAAAGCACAAGGCAAGTCTGCTGATCTGTTGGATCTCACCACTCTGGATCTGCCGCTGTTCACCCCACGGGTGAAGGACCAGGGAATCCCCGACGGTGTCCGCCCCCTGCATGAGCAACTGATGGGAGCCCCACGCTGGGTAATCTGTGCTCCTGAGTACAACGGGTCGATCCCCCCGGTGCTCACCAGCGCCATCGCCTGGCTGTCGGTGCAGGGGGACGATTTCCGTGCCCTGTTCAACGGCCGGCCCGTGGCCATGGCCAGCTTCTCTGGAGGCCCTGGCATCGAACTGCTGATGGTGTTGCGCACCCAGCTCACCCATCTCGGTGCCCAGGTTGTGGGCCGCACCCTGGCAGGCAACCAGAACCGTCCACCCCGGGACAGCTCCCTGCAGGATCTGCTGAACCGGCTGATGCAGATGACACCGCTGAGCCTCTGAGCAACCGATTCCATCCCTCCCCCATGCGTGAACCGGTTTCACTTCCAGCCGATACCATCCCCGATGTGCTGCTGCGCCGCGCCGAAGACCGCTTCCACAGCAGCAACGACTGGCTCGAGTCTTGGCACAGCTTCTCGTTTGCAGGCCACTACTCCCCTGACTGGATGGGCTATGGCCCCCTGCGCGTGATCAACGACGACACGATTGCGGCAGGTCGGGGCTTTGGCATGCACCCGCACCGCGACATGGAAATCATCACCGTGATGATCCAGGGCCAGTTGAACCATCGGGATTCCATGGGCAACAGCGGCGTGATCAACGCAGGCGATGTCCAGCGCATGAGCGCTGGCACCGGCATCGTTCACTCCGAGATCAATGAAGGCCATGAGGCTTGCCGTCTGCTGCAGATCTGGATCGAGCCCAGCGAGGAAGGACTCTCACCGGCCTACGAACAGCGGACCCTCAGCATCGAAGCCAACACCTGGACGCCCCTACTGGCCCCAAACGCCCCCTCGGTGATGGCCATCGAGCGTGCAGTGAGCCTTTGGCGCGCCCAGCCCAGAGCTGGTCAGACCCTGGCGTGGCCTGCCCAATCCATCGAGCGCGGCTGGATCCAGGTGATTGAGGGCGAGATTGAGCTGCCGCGACCATCAGCAACAAGCATTCGCTTGCGCAAAGGTGACGGGCTGGGGTTCAAGGGATCATCGACCAATCTCAAGATCCTGCAAAGCCATTGCGACAACAGCGATGTGCTGCTGTTCGCACTGCAGTGATGGCGATAAAAGGGCTGATGTCGCCTCAGCTCGAAGTGCTGGTGTCGCGCTCCATGGCATCGATGCGACCGGTGGTGATCTCCTTGTTTGTGATCAATGCCATGGCCCTGGGCCCCGGTGTGGCCCATGTGCTCGTTCCATGGAACCCATGGAATGCCCTGCTCGCTGGGAACCTCTGTGCTGCCGCGCTCCTGCTGGTCTGGCATCAACCGCGCCTGATGCTGCAGCAAGCACGCCAAACATCCTGGCGCTCCTGGCTGTTGATCCTGGTGGATGCCGCTCTGGCCTCCTCGCTCTCAGCCCTGATCTTCGTGGGGCTGGAATCCACTTCAGCCAGCAATGCCATCCTCATCGGCCGCCTGGCTCCAGTGCTCTATGCCTTACTCGGCGCCGTGTTTTTCCGCTCTCGCGTGTCGGCCCAAGAATGGTTCGGCTACGGCTTCATCATCGTGGGGGTGATGGGAATCGTCTTGATCGGCAATCATGAGGTGATCCGCCGGGGTGATCTTCTAATCCTGGTCTCCACCTTTGTGTTTGCCATCTCATCCATCATCGGCAAAGCGGCTGTCAAAGATGCTGTGGACGTTGAGCTGCTGTTGTTTGCACGCAACGTTGTCTCCAGCCTGCTGTTCTTTGGTGTTGCTGGATCCCTGCTTGGCTTTCAACAGTTCGAACCGCTCAGCCATGCACTCTTCTGGCTGATCATGCTGCTCTATGCGGCGCTTCTGATCGTGGTTTCGCAATACCTCTGGTATCACTCATCACGGTCTTTAAGCACAATCAGCATGGGCCGTTGGGCCGCACCAGGGCCGCTGATCGGACTGCTGGCAGCCTTCCTGGTCACTGGAGACCGGCCGAGCGCAGCACAACTGCTGGGAGCGGCAGTGATCGTGCTCGGCGTGACGATCACCACCCTCAAAACAACCCGGCCTGAGTCGAGCAGCCATGACGAAGCGCTTGAGAAGAAAGTGACCCTGGCGGATTCGCACCACCCGATTGGCGGATGTGCATGCTCTTGATCAAGACGCTAGGTGTAGGGACTGCATCGAGAACGTGCCCTCAAGGTTTCAGCTAACAAGAAAAGCGGTCTTCACCAGAACTTAATCAGCAAAATTGAAATTCACTGGCTTTTGAGTGAACAAACGGAGCGCCGATAAACAAACTTAAACCTGATCCCAAAGAGAATCAGCAATTGACACACACCCCAGATGTTGTGCCCTGAAATGGCATCGTCACCACACATCGTCCCTTCGAGAATGGGATTTCAAGAAGAGCGCCAATACGCGGTTCGTTACCGCGGCTTTGTTTTGCTGCAACAACGCAACCACAGCTGGCTGGTGCGGCCCGAACGCAGCCCGATGACCCTGCTCCCTTTTCGCACACCCACCTGCTCGCTGGAGGATGTCAAAGCACTGGTGGATTGGCGGCTTCAACAGGAAGCCAAACTGCTGTCGGTTGCCTGAGCGGGCTCAGGCAGCCTGCGGAGGTGGTGTTGGTGAACCCTGGGGCTGGAAGGGAATCACCAACGTGGCCCAACGCTCCGGACGCTCCGGACGCTGGCGACGGGCCTGACGCACGCCAAAGGGAACGCGCAACACATTGGTGCCTTCGATGGGCAGGGTATGACCGCGTCCGAGTGCGTCCTGGAGACATCCAGGAATTTCAGGAAGCTGGAGGCCCTCAGCATCTTTCGAGGCTGATGCTGAACCGTTGGGTGTGTCGCTGATCATGAATCTCCTTCAATGCGACGCGATGCTGTGCAGTGTGGTGATGAAACCATCTGCCAAGTGAAAAATCGAATGTTTAATTTTCGATTTCGGTGAAAATTTATCGCACTGAAAGCGATTCAGCCACATCCACCACGCTCGGGCAGGTGCAAATCAGGTTGCGATCACCAAAGGCATTGTCGATGCGAGCCACGGCGGGCCAGAACTTGGTCTGCTGCTGGCCAGGCAGTGGGAAAGCAGCTTCTTGCCGCGAGTAGGGCCTCTCCCAGTGATCGTTGGTCACGGCCGCCAGGGTGTGGGGTGAGCGTTTGAGGGGATTGTTCTCGCGATCGCTCTCGCCGCTCTCAATCCGGGCCACCTCCGCCCGGATGGCAATCATGGCGTCACAGAAACGATCGAGTTCGTCGAGGCTCTCGCTCTCTGTGGGCTCCACCATCACGGTGCCGGCCACAGGCCAGCTCACGGTGGGGGCATGGAAGCCGTAATCCATCAAACGCTTGGCGAGATCATCCACTTCCAGCCCTGCGCTGCGTTTCAGTCCGCGCAGATCAAGGATGCATTCATGGGCCACCAGACCTCCCTCACCCCGAAACAACACGGGATAGTGCGCGTCCAGGCGATGGGCCAGGTAGTTGGCCGACAGCAGGGCCACCGCCGTGGCGGTGCGCAATCCTTCAGCACCCATCATGCGCAGATACATCCAGCTGATCGGCAGGATTCCGGCACTGCCCCAGGCCGCTGCTGACACTGGCGAAATCCCCTGATCCCCCCCGCACTGCATCAGCGGATGACCCGGCAGAAACGGCTGGAGATGGGCCGCGACCCCGATCGGACCAACCCCAGGGCCGCCACCACCGTGGGGAATGCAGAAGGTCTTGTGCAGATTCAGATGGCAGACATCGGCGCCAAAGGCACCGGGGCGGCACACCCCCACCTGGGCATTGAGGTTGGCGCCATCGAGATACACCTGGCCTCCGTGCTCATGCACCAGAGAGCAGATCTCTCGAATCCGGGTTTCAAACACCCCGTGGGTGGAGGGATAGGTGACCATCAGGGCCGCCAACACATCGGCGTGCTGCTTGGCTTTGGATCGCAGGTCCTCCACATCCACGTTGCCGTCGTCATCACAGGCCACAGCCACCACGCGCAGTCCAGCCATCACCGCACTGGCGGGGTTGGTGCCATGGGCACTGGTGGGAATGAGGCACACATCGCGCTGGGCCTCGCCGCGGGACCGATGCCACGCCCGGATCACCAGCAAACCGGCGTACTCCCCCTGGGAGCCGGCATTGGGCTGCAATGACACCGCAGCAAAGCCTGTGAGAGCTGCAAGCCAATGCTCCAGATCACGGATCAGCGCCTGAAATCCCTTCTGTTGGGCCACGGGGGCAAAGGGGTGGATCGCCGCGAACTCACGCCAACTCACAGGAGCCAGCTCAGCTGCCGCATTGAGCTTCATGGTGCAGCTTCCCAACGGGATCATGCCGTGCACCAAGGAGAGATCCTTGCTGACGAGGCGCTGGATGTAGCGCATCAATTCGGTTTCGCTGCGATAGCCCTGAAACACGCTCTGTTGAAGCCAGGGGCGCTCTCGCAACGGCACCCCGGCCATCGCCGCCGTTGGATTGGCAAGCGGCGACAACGGCGGTAACTCCTTTTGGACCACCTCCGCGACGATCGCGAGCAGACTCTGAATCTCCGCTTCATCGCTGAGCTCATCCAGGCTGATCCCGAAGCCAAGAGCTTCGTCCGCTGGCACACCGTCGGGCAGCACCCTGAGATTGAACCCTTCGCGATCCGCCAGGCGATGCACTGCAGGAGCCTGAGGGCAATGCACATCAAGGCTGTCGAAGCGAGCGCCGCCTGGCACAGGGAAACCAAGCGCCGCCAGCCCCTGCTCCAGACGGGAGCGCAAGATCACAATCCGGTTGGCGATGGCCTCCAACCCCTCGGGGCCGTGATGAATGGCGTAAAACGACGCCATCACCGCGAGCAGAACCTGGGCGGTGCAGATGTTGCTGGTGGCCTTGTCCCGGCGGATGTGCTGCTCACGGGTTTGCAGGGCCAGGCGCAGGGCTGGACGCCCCTCGGCGTCCCGGGACTGACCCACCAGCCGGCCAGGCACCTGGCGGCGGTAGGCATCACGGGTGGCGAAGAACGCTGCATGGGGCCCGCCACCACCCATGGGAACCCCAAAGCGCTGGGCACTGCCCACAGCGATGTCTGCACCGAGATCTCCCACGGGCTCGAGCAGCACCTGCGCCAGCGGATCAACAGCAACGGTGACCAGGGCTCCGTGCGCATGGGCCCGTTCGATACAGGCGCGCGGGTCCCAAAGCCGGCCGCAGCGTCCGGGAAGCTGCAGCAAGACGCCAAAAACATCCTCACCCCAACGGAAGTCCGTCGGCTCGGCAACCTCCAGCTGCACACCGATGGGCTCACAGCGGGTGCGCAACACGGCCAGGGTCTGGGGCAGCACGGCGGCATCCACCAGGAAACGGCATGCGCCCTCGCGTTTGCACACACCAAAGCTCATCGACATGGCCTCGGCTGCGGCCGTGGCCTCATCGAGCAAGGATGCGTTCGCGATCGGCAGTCCCGTCAGCTCACTGATCAGGGTCTGAAAATTCAGCAGTGCTTCCAGACGCCCCTGGGCGATCTCCGCCTGGTAGGGGGTGTAAGCGGTGTACCAAGACGGATTTTCCAGCACCTGGCGTTGGATCAACGCCGGCGTGGCGGTGCCGAAGTAACCCAGGCCAATCAAGGAACGGCTCAGTTGATTGCGGCTGGCCAGCGTTCGCAACTCAGCCAGAGCAGGGGCTTCATCCACTCCTGCAGGCAGATCCGCGCAGGGGGGCTGAGCGTCGAGGATGTCGCCTGGAACAACCGCTTGGAGAAAGGCGTCAAGGTCTGCATAGCCAAGGGCTTGCAGCATCCGCTTCACCGCCTGGGCGTCCGGTCCGATGTGGCGGTGAACGAATGAAGAGATGGGATCAACGCTGCTGGGGGCCGCCGTCCGCTGATCGAGCAGGGTCATGGGGCCAAAGCAATCCCCCGAACTGTAAGAAACCTGCCGGACAATCGATTCAGGGCGTCAGGTGGCGGCCACCTTGGCCGCGTAGGTGGCCGCATCCATGAGCTGATCCATCTGACTTGGGTCACCGGGTTGAATCACCAGCAGCCAACCCTCGCCGTGGGGGTCGTTTTGAAGTTCCTCCGGATTGGCCAGCAAGGCCTCGTTGCGCTGGAGCACCACTCCACTGAGAGGCGCGTACATCTCTTCGACGGCCTTGACCGACTCCACGGTGCCGAAGCTGCTGCCGCGGTTGAGTTCAGCGCCCACCTCCGGCAAATCCACAAACACGATGTCACCAAGCTGATCAACGGCATAGGCACTGAGCCCGATCCGAACCGCGGCGGCGTCCTGCCAGGCGTATTCGTGGCTGTCGGCGTAACGGTATGAATCAGGGAAATCGAAGGCCATCGGGCCAGAGTTGGGCAATGTTCACCCAGTGTGGGTCAGATCCAGCCGTCCTGCCGCAGCCAGTGCCTGCAGGGCATCGATCAACGCCAACTCCACATGGGCGCGGTGTGTGCCGCCCTGCACATAGAGATTGAACGGTTCCCTCAAGGGGGCGTCAGCGGAAAATTCACTGGTGCTGCCGTCGATGAAGGTGCCTCCAGCCATCACGAGGTCACTGGCATAACCAGGCATCGCCGCTGGCACGGGATCGAGATAGGAGCCCACCGGTGAACAGGCCTGAAAGGCACGGCACACCACCTTCAACGCCTCGGCATCCCCCAACTGCACCGCTTGAATCAGATCGCTGCGCGACGCCCCGGCGGCTGGCTGCACGCGATAGCCAAGATCGGCGAACACTCCGGCCACCAGATCAGCACCGATCAGGGATTCCGCCACCATCTGCGGAGCCAGGAACAGCCCCTGGAGCAGCAACCGATGCAGATCGAAGCCCGTGCCGCCCTCACGGCCAATCCCTGGAGCTGTGAGACGGCAACAGGCCTGCTCCACCAAATCGCTGCGGCCGGCGACGTAACCACCAGCAGGAGCAATGGTGCCTCCGAGGTTCTTGATCAGCGAACCGGCCACCAGATCCGCTCCCACGGCCGGCGGCTCCTGGTCTTCCACGAGCTCGCCGTAGCAGTTATCAACAAAACAGATGCAGTCGGGCTGGCGCCGGTGAATGCGCTCACAAAGCCTGCCGATGCTCTGCACGCTGAGAGAGGGGCGCCAGCTGTAGCCACAACTGCGCTGAATCAACACCAATTGGCAGGGCTGATCGAGCAGCTGATCGAGTCCTTCCTCATCCACTGAACCGTCGGGACGCAGAAGACACTCGTCGTAGGCAACGCCGAAGTCCCGAAGGGAACCCTGCCCCTCACCGCGCAGACCGATCACTTCCTCCAGGGTGTCGTAGGGGCGTCCAGTCGCCGACACCATGCGATCTCCCGGACGCAGCACTCCGAACAGAGCTGCAGCAATGGCGTGAGTACCGCTGACGAATTGCAGCCGGACCGCTGCGGCTTCGGCACCCAGCACCCTGGCGAACACGCGATCGATCACCTCACGCCCCTGATCGCCATGGCCGTAACCACTGACTGAGGCGAAATGCTGAGGACCGACCCGTTCCGCCGCAAAGGCGTCCAGAACCCGTCGCAACCGGGACGCCACCGCAGCGGTTCGCTGCCGGGCGACAGGTTCCAAACGCTCGCGAACGGCTGCAACCCGTGCTCGGGCTAAAGCGTGTGCCTCTTGGGGTTCCAGGGGAGGTTTGGAGGGATGTGCTCCCGACCGTTCTGAAGCCATTGCCATCGAAAACTCGCGGTGAACCTGCTGCGTTCTCTTACATTCACACTTCCTACCGTCTGTTTCCTTTCCTTCTGTATCCGTTCGGACCGCAGCTGGATCGGATCATGGAGATTCTTCTTGGTTACCACCAGCCCAGCCGACACCGGCAGTCAACGGGAGCTGCGCATGCGCGCAGCCGTGATGGCGCCCAGAGCACCGTTGCCGCGGCGGCAGCGGCGTTTGAAAGGAGGAACCACCAGCTTCATGGTGGTGATGCACGTGCTGGCCACCGTGGCTCTGCTGCCCCGGTTTTGGAGCTGGCAAGGTCTCGCCGCCTTCGCCGTTCTGTATTGGATGACGGTGCTCGGAGTGACCCTGGGACTGCACCGGCTGGTGGCGCACCGGAGCTTCGAGGTGCCCTCATGGCTGGAGAAAATCTTGGTGGTGATGGGCACCCTGGCCTGCCAGAGCGGGCCGATCGAGTGGATTGCACTGCACCGCCATCACCATCGCTTCTCCGACCAGCCCAATGACCACCACGACGCCGGTCGCGGTCTCTGGTGGAGCCATAGCGAATGGATGCTTCACGAAATCCCGGCTTTGGAGCACAAGGAGCGTTACGCCGGTGATCTGCTCAGCAGTCCTTTCTACGTGTGGCTTGACCGTTGGTTCCTGCTGCTGCAGATCCCTCTGGGTTTAGCGCTGTACTGGTATGGCAATGCGGCCGGCGTGCACGGCGGCGGGCTCGGACTCGTGCTCTGGGCCATTCCCCTGCGTCTCGTGGTCGTGTACCACGTCACCTGGCTGGTGAATTCCGCCACCCATGCGTTCGGTTACCGCAATTTCAACTGCCCGGACCTCTCCCGCAACTGCTGGTGGGTGGCGGTGCTGTCCTTCGGCGAGGGTTGGCACAACAACCACCACGCCCATCCGGCCAGTGCCCGTCATGGCCTGCGCTGGTTCGAGGTGGACATCACCTGGCTGCACATCCGACTGCTGCAGAAACTGGGGCTGACCCGCAGGGTGCGCCAGGCCCGTTACCCCGGCTGAGTGCTCGCACGCAGCTCGGCCAGGAAGGCTTCAGCGCTGAGACCCTGTCGCCCTTCCAGCTTGAGGTGCGTGGCATAAAGATCGAGGAACTCACCATCGAGTTCCTCGGCGCTGTAGTCACGCATCCCCGCCATCACTTCGGCGAAACGTTCGCGGCGCTGGGTTTTGCTCACCGGGTAAGCCTCCATCACCAGATCGCGGCACTGACGCCACGACTGACCGCGGCAGAGCCTGTCGGCGATGGCAGCACTCAGAAGCGCCGACTCCTGGGGCGCAATCCGCCAATCGAAGCCAGGGGGCAAGGACGCCAAGCCCACAAAGATCTCGAACAAAGCCCCCGCACCCAGAGGGTTGGACCGGGCATCGAGCAAGGGCACCGATCCGTCTTTCAACACCTTGAGCAGATCGGGATGCACCTCAGCCAGGTGCTCCTGGATCGGGGCCAGACCAGCGTGAAGCACGGCATTGGCCTGACCGAGAGCAAGAAACACCTCAGGCCCTGGAGACGCGAGCTTGCCGTTGCGCAAGTTGGAGATCTGGGAGTTGTGCACACGGCCCAGATCCAGCGCATCAGCCAACGCAGGCAACACCTTGTGCGACCAACCATTGCGCTCATGCCAGACATGAATGAGGTGGGCCATCGCCTGGCGACCCTCGGCCAGCTGATCGCGGTAACCCCTGGTCACATGATCAGCATCATTGGTGTTGCTCATTGCTTGATACGGATCCGTATTGCGTATAGTCTGCGGATATCAACCAGGTCAGGCCATGGTCTCCAGCGTTATCACTGCGCCATCACCCCCCAGTCGACCGGCAGCTTCGCACCGGGCCCAGGCACTTGCAACTCTGTTGCACCAGCCTCGACGGGGCAAAATCTCCGTGGAACCCAAACAAGGGCTGCAATGGATGACGATCGGTTTCATGATCGTGATTCACAGCTTGGCCCTGTTGGCCTTGCTGCCGATGTTCTGGAGTTGGCAGGCCGTCACCAGCCTGCTGGTGCTCTATTGGGTCACCGCCTGCCTGGGCGTGACCATCGGCTATCACCGCCTGCTGTCGCACCGATCCTTCCAGCTCCCCCACTGGCTGGAACGCTTCTTCGCCACCTGCGGCGCCCTCAGCTGCCAGCACGGTCCGATTGATTGGGTGGGATTGCACCGCCATCACCACAAGTTTTCTGATACGGATGCGGATCACCACAACAGCCATCGCGGCTTCTGGTGGAGCCACATGGGTTGGATGTTCGAACCCGTCCCAGCCATGCAGGCCGTGCCGCGCATGACCGGCGATCTGGCCCAGGATCCGTACTACCGCTGGCTGAACAACAATTTCCTGCTGCTGCAGTTGCCGTTGGCCGCACTGCTGTTCTGGATCGGCACCGCCACCGGAGCGGGAGGATGGGCCCTGGTGCTGTGGGGCATCCCCCTGCGCCTCGTGCTCGTGTATCACGTCACCTGGCTGGTGAACTCCGCCACCCACTGCTGGGGAACCGTGGCTTACGACAGCGGCGACGCTTCCCGCAACAACAAGTGGGTGGCCGCTCTCACCTTCGGCGAAGGCTGGCACAACAACCACCACGCCTATCCCCACTCCGCCCGCCACGGACTGCAGCCGGGGCAGATCGACCTCACCTGGGAACACATCCGACTGATGCGCGCCCTGGGATTGGCCACAAAAATTCGCCTGCCCGTGGCGTCGTAAAGTTATCGATCGCTCATTCGTCGTCGTCCGAAATCATCGCCATGGCCAAGCGCGTACAAGTCGTTCTGAATGAGGACGTTCTCAGCCTCGGCCGGGACGGCGACATGGTGGAAGTTGCCCCCGGGTATGCCCGCAACTTCCTTTTGCCTTACGGCAAAGCCGTCCCCGTCACCCCCGCGGTGATGAAGCAGGTGGAGCACCGCCGGGCCAAGGAGGCTGAGCGCCAAGCCGCGCTCAAGCAGGAAGCCCTGGCCTTCCGCACCGCCCTCGACACGATCGGTCGCTTCACCGTGAAGAAGCAAACGGGCGATGACGACGTGCTGTTCGGCACCGTCACCAACGGTGATGTGGCTGAAGTGATCGAGGAGGCCACCAAGAAAGAGGTGGACCGCCGCGACATCACCGTTCCCGACATCCACCGCACCGGCAACTACAAGGTCAGCGTCAAGCTGCACAGTGAGGTCACTGCTGAGATCAACCTGGAAGTGGTCAGCTACTGAACCCTGTCGCCGATGGACGGGTGAGGCCGTCACAACCCACTCTGTTGCGTGCTCCCAAGTACGCCAGAGTGGGCATCGGCGTTGAAAGATCAGGCCCATGGTGAGCGTTCCCCTGACGGATGCCGGTGGCGAGTCCACCGATGGGGATCGCCGCGGTTTCGGCAAGGGGCGTCGCAGGGATGAACCCAACTTCGAAGCCCTGCCCGATTCCTTGCCGCCCCAGAACCTGGAGGCCGAGGAAGCGGTGCTGGGCGGCATCCTGCTGGACCCCGACGCCATCGGCCGGGTGGCGGATGTGTTGCAGCCGGAAGCGTTTTATCTCGGTGCGCATCGGGAGATCTTCCGCACGGCGGTGATGCTGCACAGCCAAGGCAAACCCACCGACCTCACGGCGATGACGGCCTGGCTGGCCGACACGGGAGCGCTCGAGAAAGTGGGCGGCAGCAGTCGGCTCGTGGAGCTGGTGGAGCGAGTGGCCTCCACCGCTTCGATCGAGCAGGTGGCACGCCTGGTGATGGACAAGTTCCTGCGCCGGCAGCTGATCCGCTCCGGAAACGAGGTGATCCAGCTGGGCTTTGACCAGAGCCTGCCGATGGAGCAGGTGCTCGATAAAGCCGAACAGACGATCTTCGCCATCAGTCAGGAGAAGCCCTCGAAGGGCCTCACCCCCACCGCCGAAATTCTCACCAGCACCTTCAACGAGATCGAAAGCCGCTCGCTTGGCACCTCGGTGGCGGGCATCCCGGTGAATTTCTACGACCTGGATGCCATGACCCAGGGCCTGCAACGCAGTGATCTGATCATCGTGGCCGGACGCCCAGCGATGGGCAAAACCTCGATCGTGCTCAACCTGGCCAAAAACGTGGCCCAGCTCCACGACCTGCCGGTGTGCGTGTTCTCCCTGGAGATGAGCAAAGAGCAGCTCACCTACCGGCTGCTGTCGATGGAAGTGGGCATCGAAGCAGGGCGCCTGCGCACAGGCAGGCTTCAACAGGAGGAGTGGCCGCTGCTGGGCCAGGGCATCAACACCCTGGGGCAGCTGCCGATCTTCATCGACGACAAACCCAACTCCGGTGTGCTGGAGATGCGTTCCCTCTGCCGCAGGCTGATGGCGGAGCAGGGCAAGGAGCTGGGCCTGGTGGTGATCGACTACCTGCAGCTGATGGAGGGATCAAGCCCTGACAACCGCGTGCAGGAAATTTCGCGCATCACCCGGGCCCTCAAACAGATGGCCCGGGAGCTGAACGTGCCAGTGATCGCCCTCTCCCAGCTCAGCCGAGGTGTGGAGTCGCGCACCAACAAACGACCGATGCTGAGCGACTTGCGCGAATCCGGCTCGATCGAGCAGGACGCCGACCTGGTGCTGATGATCTACCGCGACGAGTACTACAACCCGGAAACCCCCGACCGGGGCATCACCGAAGTGATCGTGACCAAGCACCGCAACGGACCGGTGGGCACCGTGAAGCTGCTGTTTGAGCCCCAGTTCACGCGCTTCCGCAACCTGGCGGCGTAAGCCGATTGCCGATACTGGAGCGATGGCCAACAGCTTCTCTCCCACAGAAATTTTCGACGTGATCGTCGTGGGGGGCGGTCATGCCGGCTGTGAAGCCGCCATCACCAGTGCTCGCCTCGGGCTGAACACCGCCCTGTTCACCCTCAATCTGGATCGCATCGCCTGGCAGCCCTGCAATCCGGCCGTGGGTGGCCCCGCCAAAAGCCAGCTCGTCCATGAAGTGGATGCCCTCGGGGGAGTGATCGGCCGCCTCGCCGACGCCACCGCCATCCAGAAACGCATCCTCAACGCCAGCCGCGGCCCTGCGGTGTGGGCTCTGCGTGCGCAGACCGACAAACGTCAGTACTCCCGCCAGATGTTGCAGCTGCTGCAGCACACCCCCAACCTGGCCCTGCGCGAAGCGATGGTGACGGGGCTGGAGATCGACGGCGATCCCGCAGGTGGCGGTGAACACTGGGATCCCAGCCAAGGTCCAGCCGCACGCATCACCGGTGTACGCACCTATTTCGGCAGCCTTTACGGAGCCAAAGCCGTCGTGCTCACCGCCGGCACCTTCCTCGGCGGACGCATCTGGGTGGGCCACCAGTCGATGGCCGCAGGACGGGCCGGCGAGCAGGCCGCCGAAGGCCTCACCGAAGCACTCCAGCAACTGGGCTTCCACACCGATCGGCTCAAAACCGGCACCCCGGCTCGGGTGGACCGGCGCAGCATCGCCCTCGATCAACTCGAGGAGCAACCCAGCGATGCGGCCGACCGCTTCTTCTCCTTTGACCCCGCCGCCTGGAGCAGCGGCGAACAGATGAGCTGCCATATCACCCGCACCACGGCAGCAACCCATCAATTGATCAAAGACAACCTTCATCTCACCGCGATCTACGGCGGCGTGATCGACAGCAAGGGACCGCGCTACTGCCCCTCGATCGAAGACAAGATCGTTCGCTTTGCCGACAAAGACAGCCACCAGATCTTCCTGGAGCCCGAAGGGCGCGACACGCCGGAGATCTACGTGCAGGGCTTCTCCACCGGCCTGCCTGAACCGATCCAGTTGCAACTGCTGCGCAGCCTGCCTGGCCTGGAACAAGCCGTGATGCTGCGGCCGGCCTACTCCGTTGATTACGACTATCTGCCTGCCACGCAACTGCTGCCGTCGCTGGAGACCAAACGCGTGCAGGGACTCTTCAGCGCCGGCCAACTGAACGGCACCACGGGCTACGAGGAAGCCGCAGCCCAGGGGCTGGTGGCTGGACTGAATGCCGCACGGCGCATCCGCGCTGAAGAGGCGGTGCACTTCCCTCGAGAAGGCAGCTACATCGGCACCATGATCGACGACCTGGTGAGCAAGGATCTGCGCGAGCCTTACCGGGTGCTCACCAGTCGCAGTGAATACAGGCTCGTGCTGCGCGGCGACAACGCCGACCGCCGCCTCACCCCCCTGGGCCGTGAGCTCGGTTTGATCGATGACCGTCGTTGGCGCTTGTTTGAAGACAAACTCCAGGCGATGGAGGCCGAAAAGCAGCGGCTGGAACAGCAGCGCCTCAAGGTGAGTGACCCTGCAGCCCCAGCTGTGGAGCAAGAAACCGGTGCGCCTATCAAAGGCTCGATCACCCTGGCCGACCTCTTGCGCCGGCCGGGCATGCATGCCGCCGACCTGGTGCGCCACGGCCTGGCCGATGCAGGCCTCCCCCTGCCCGTGCGCGAAGGCGCCGAAATCGACATCAAATACAGCGGTTACCTGGCTCGCCAACAGCAGCAGATCGACCAGGTGAAACGCCAAGGCCGGCGCAAGCTTCCTGAAACCATCGACTACGCCAGCATCAGCACCTTGTCGCGGGAAGCGCGTGAAAAGCTCACAGCAGTGCGCCCACTCACCCTGGGCCAGGCCAGCCAGATCCCTGGGGTGAGCCAAGCCGATCTCACCTCTTTGTTGATGTGGCTCGAACTGCAGCAACGGCGCAGTCAACCCAGCGCTTCACACCTCGCCCCCACTGGCCAGGCTCGATAGCGTTGATGGAGACAACAACCTGCGGTGTCTCCTCGCCTCCCCACATCCCAGGCCTACTGGAACCTGCGCGCTGAGCAGGTGATGGATCGGGTGTTCAGCGACGGGGAACGCACCCTGGAGGCCGTTCAGGTGCAAGTGCGTGACGTCAAAACGCCACCACCAGCCCCCGCCTCAACGTCAACGGCCAGCTCGAAGGCCCCCGAGCCAAGGCAGCGCGTCCCCATCAGCCTGCTGGTGCTGACCCTGATGGGAGTGCTGGGCTCCTTCAGCTTGGGTCTCCAGTGGTGGAGCGCCCAACAGGCCCTGCAGCGGGAACGCAACCTGGCCCTGATTGAAAAGCTGCGTCAGCGCACAGCAACCACCAAGCCCTCAGAGGCATCCACGGCGATTGAAAACCCCCAGGAGCCGATTCCAGCCCCGCCAGTGGTTCAGCAACTGGAGCCGGTGACCATTCCCATCCGCTCCCTACCCAGACCGGAAGAGCCATTGCCAACACCCGCAGAGGTGGAATCGGCTGCAGCAGCGGTGCCCATAACCCCGGAGCCACTGCTGGTGGGTGTGGTCCACAGCGGCGGAGGCCAGGGATCGGCCATCTTTCAACTCGGTAACCAGTCCTTAGCGGCAGCACCCGGGGAAAGCATCGGCAACAGTGGCTGGTCCCTACGCAGCGTGACGGCGAACGGGGCAGTGATCGAACGGGGCGGCGCCAGCCGTTCACTCTCCGTGGGAGGTGCCTTCTGAACCCCATCGACGCCCTGACCCCCTCGCCAACTGTGCTCTGGGAGGCTCCCACCGCCGCCGTTCTGGCAGGCGAAGAACCCGGCTGGCTGCCTGGCCCCTGGCGCTTGATGCTGCTTGGAGATGGCAGCCCCACACGGCACCTGCGCTTGCTGACAAGCCATCCGGTCGCCGTTCGCGTCAGTGCCATGGAAGCGGATACGGCACTGCACGGCGCGCCGCGGGAAGTGCGTGAACTCAGCTATCCCCTGCTGCGACGACAGGTGTGGCTGGAGTGCGGCGACATCACTCTGGCCTGGGCGGAAAGCTGGTGGAACCAAACCGAAGCGGAGCAACACCTCCAAGACCGCAACCTGCCGATCTGGATCAGCCTCACCCAGGGACGCTCAGAGCTGTTCCGGGAAGTGGATGGTCTGGCCCTGGTGACTGCCCCCTGGCTCGAACAGGGCTTTGGTGAGCCGGGACCCTTCTGGAGCCGCCATTACCGCTTCTTCCGCCAGGGGAAGGAACTCACCGTGATCCGGGAAGTGTTCAGCCCAGCTCTGGAACGCTGGCTTGGAGAAGCTCCACGCCGGCCGCTTCATGCAGCGTCATGAAGAAATCCAGCGTTTGATGGGGATTTGAACTTGACAACTTGCTTGCTGTTGTGCTGCAGCAATCATGCGCCTATCGGCAACGATTCCATGGCGACCTCCACCTGGGTGAACCTCCACGATCTCGGCCGCACGTTCGGCATCTCCGCCCGCCATTGCGGACGCGTGCTGGAGCGGGAAGGCTGGCGGGACCGCCATGGCTGCCCCACCCCCGCAGCTCTGGAGATGGGTGCAGCCGAACAACGTGCTCCCCACCGCAAGGGCCGCTCCGCGCTTTGGAACGCTGAACTCTGCTCTGTCGTTCTCGAACGTCAGGGACATCACCCCCTCAGCCAAGACCAGCACGTGAACCAATGGACGGACCTGCTTGAAGCCATGGCGGCTGGATCAGCCTCGATCACGACCAGCGTTGATCAGATGGCCGAGGAACTCCCTGCCGATCTGGTCGACGCGGTGAACCAGCAACTGAACCGGCGCGGTTGCCGCTACCAGGTGCAGCGGCCGATCAAGACAGCCTGAGAGCTTCAGCCTGCTTGCGCGCTGTCTCCAACTGCGCCTTGAGCGCCTCTTCATCGGTGTGGCTGAGGTTGGTGTGGATCAGCCGGGCATGGGGAGCGTGGCGGCGCAGGCGCTCGATCACCCGATCCGGCGTGGAGTCGCGCACCAACAGCGCCAGCGCGGCACTGCCCTGGGGCAAGGTCTCCGCCAGTTCCGCGAGAAACTTGTCGTTGATTCCGATGTCGTTGAGGGCCCCGGACGCGGCACCGGCGCCAGCCCCCACCGCAGCCCCCAGCAGGGGGTTGGCAAAGATCAAACCGATGAGCAAACCCCAGAACGTGCCGCCCATGGCACCAGCTGCGGTCATGTTGATCGCCTGGCGCAGATGCACATGACCATCGTCTCCGTGCTCGAGCACCACCGCATCCTCCAAGGTGATCAGATGCTCTTGCTGGATGGTGACCAGCTCACGCCGAACATCCTCAGCTTCAGCGACCTTCGGGAAGCCCACAACCACCAGGTTGCTCATCTCGGTTGATTCAGTTGCGCGGAGCCTAGGGGCTTTTGAGCCTCAGGCTCCGTCGCGCCGCCGACTGGAACGGGGAAAGGAGCGACGAACCGACGTTCGCGGCTCTGGCATGGATGCTGACGGGGACGGCTCCGGCGCAGAAGTGGGTGGACGCTCTGAGCGTTGCCAACGTTCGACGCGGAAGTCTGCGTCGTCTGGCCAATCCTCCTGAACGGGTTCTACGCGCGGCTGAGGACGGGTTTCAGTCGGAGGCATCAACAGCGGTTGCCGCCGCGACATCGCCTCGAGGGGACGCTTGCCCGAGGGCCGGGGCCTCGTCCCTGCGGAGGACTCAGGGGTCGGCACACGATCACTCCAGTCGTCGTCTTCATCCAGAAGCCAATCCACGCGATCACCAACCCAACGGCCAACGGCATCAAGGCGGGATCCGACCTGCGGCCGCCCGCCGCCACGCCGTCCGGGACGGGTACCGGAGACGCCATCCACCAGTTGCCGCCCCGTTTCAATCCATTGATCAAACCGCGAATCCAATGGCTCAGCACCACGCTGGCGGCGTTGTCGACGTGCATCCATGGTTCAACGTTACCGACGCCGCTGCTCCAACCAACGTTCCCGTTGCATGCCGATGAGAGCGATGGACACCCCACCGATCTCCAAGACCCAGAGAAACAGATCCATGAACGTCAGCGCTCCTCTGGGGCCGGCTCGTACACAAGCAGACAACTGGCATGCCAGCGACCCCCATGATGCTGATTGCAGCATTGGCGGCAAGCGGCCTGTTTCACGCGCCGCCGGTAGGGCGTGCGCCGTCCGCAGCGTGGGCACACAGCAATCCAACGCGGTGGTTGCTGCGGCACTGGAAAACGGTGCCGCACGCTCACCTCAAAGCGATCCTGAACCGCGTTGATGGCCTGCATGCGCGCCAGAAAGTTGGGGCCATGGCTTTCGTTGCTTTTCAGCACGAGATCCACCCAGGCGTGAATCATCTCGTGGCAGAGGGTGCTCTCCGTGGCTTCGCGCGGCAGTGACCCCAACAGAGGCCGCGACAACACGATCTCCCTGCCGAGGGGGGGGGCCACGGACACACCACGCCGGTAAAGGCCGGCGGTGCGGCGAAGCCGGCCATCGCTCCAACGAACGGCAACCAGGGGTTGGTGCCCCTGGGTGAGCGAGCCCTCGAAGTGTTCACGATTCAGCCGATGAAACAGCGGCAACAACGGCTCGAGCGGCATGGTCGGCAGGTGCCGGATGCGGGAGGTCGGTCCAGTCTGCCTCCATCCAGCGGATCGTCAGTCAGACTCACTGTCCAAATGGCATGGGCTGATGGATCTGGGTCTGGTGCGGGAAATCGGAAGCAAGGCACTGCTCGCCGGTGGTGGTGCCCTGCTCCTCTACTGGACAATCACCGCGGTGAAACTGGTGCTCAGCGCCCGCGGCATCAATCCCCTGATCAAGCAATTCTTCACCCAGGTGGCCGCTGGACGGGTGGATGCGGCCTATCTCCTCACCACCAAGACCTATCGCCAGCATGTGAATCGCCAGCAGTTCATCCGCTACCTGGCAGGCCTGAAACTCAATCGTTTCCGCAACCTCAAATCAGGTCGTCCCCGGCTTCAGGAAGGCAACATGATTCTCACGGTGAAGCTGATCGCCGAAGACAAAGAAGAAATGCCCCTCGATTTCACGTTCACCAAAGTGGACGACAACTGGAAGATCGAACGCATCGCCACCCTCAACGCCAACGCCAAGAGCTGACGGCCTCCTCGTGTCCATGTCCATCCCGCAGGGTTTGCAGGAGCGCGCTGCCGAACTGAGGCAGCTCCTCAACAGAGCCGCTCACGCCTACTACGTGCTCGATGCTCCCGACCTTGAGGATTCTGTTTACGACAGGCTGTACCGAGAACTGCTCGACCTCGAAGCAGCGCATCCAGAGCTGGTTGAAGCCGACAGTCCCACCCAACGGGTCGGTGGCTCTCCGGCCGAAGGCTTCCGCAGTGTCACCCACCGCATCCCCCTGTTCAGCCTCGACAATGCCTTCAGCGCTGAAGAGCTGAGGGGCTGGTACACCCGGCTGCTCAAGGTGCTCGACCGTGAGCCCCCCTCGGGATCCCCCCTGCCGGCCCTGGCGATGGTGGGAGAACTGAAAATTGATGGCAATGCCCTGGCGCTGAGCTACGACAACGGCGTGTTGGTGCGTGCGGCAACCCGGGGTGATGGCGATCAAGGGGAAGACATCACCGCCAACGTGCGCACCATTGCCTCCATTCCTCTGCGCCTGCACCTCGACCCCCCACCCGCCTGGGTGGAGGTGCGCGGCGAAGCCCTGATTCCCGACAACACCTTTGCCGCCATTAATAGTGAGCGGGCTGCACGCGACGAGCCCCTGTTCGCCAATCCCCGCAATGCCTGCGCCGGAACCCTGCGACAGCTGGACCCGAAGGTGGTGGCCGCCAGGCGCCTCGACTTCTTTGCCTACACCCTTCACCTCCCCGAGGACTGGTCGGGGGAACGCCCCACCAGCCAATGGGAGAGCCTGCGCTGGTTGGAGGATGCAGGTTTCCGCGTGAACCCCAACGCCGCGCTGCTCCCCGATGTTGACTCGGTTGAGCAGTTTTTCGGCGACTGGGACAGCCGGCGCCACGATCTCAATTACGCCACCGATGGGGTGGTGGTGAAGCTCAACGACCTGCGCCTGCAGGACGCTGCTGGCTTCACCCAGAAAGCACCGCGCTGGGCCATCGCTCTCAAATACCCCGCCGAGGAAGCGCCCAGCCGCCTGCTCAAACTCACCTGTCAGGTGGGCCGCACCGGCGTGGTCACACCCGTCGCCGAATTCGAACCGGTCTCTCTGGCGGGCACGAGCGTCAGTCGCGCCACCCTGCACAACGCCGATCGTCTGCAGGAGCTTGATCTGCACAGCGGCGACACGATCATTGTGCGCAAGGCAGGGGAGATCATCCCTGAAGTGCTGCGGGTTCTCCCCGAACTGCGTCCGGAGGGTGCCCTGCCCCTGGAGCTGCCGCAGCAGTGCCCCTCCTGCGGCTCGGATCTGGTGCGCGAAAGCGGTGAAGCCGCCACACGCTGTGTGAACAGCAGTTGTCCCGCCATCCTGAGCGGGGCCCTGCGCCACTGGGTGAGCAAGGGTGCGCTGGATGTGGATGGCCTCGGCAGCAAGCTGATTGAACAACTGGTTGAGCGAGGCCTTGTGCGCTCGATCGCCGACCTCTATCGCCTCGACACCGCCCTGCTCACAAGCCTGGAGCGCATGGGTGAAAAAAGTGCCGGCAATTTGGTGGCCGCTTTGGCCCAATCCCGAACGCAGCCCTGGTCGCGCCAGCTCTACGGCCTGGGGATCCATCACGTTGGCGAGGTGAATGCCAAAGCCCTGGCCTCGGCCTTTGCCGACGCCCACAGCCTTGCTGACGCAGCCGTGCAACGGCCGGAGGCGATCACCGATTTGCACGGCATCGGTCCGGAGATCGCCCAGAGCCTGCAGCAGTGGTTCAACACCTCAGCCAACCAGGATCTACTTCAGCAGCTGCGCGCGGTGGGCCTCACGCTGGCGGCCTCGGATCAGGAGCGTCAGGCCCTGGCAGATCGCAACAACGGCAAGGGGCACCTCAACGGCCAGACCTTCGTGCTCACCGGCACCTTGCCCTCGCTCTCCCGGTCTCAGGCCCAGGCCTTGATCGAAGGAGCAGGGGGCAAGGTGAGTGGATCGGTGAGCAAGAAAACCAGTTTCGTGGTGGCTGGCGACGAAGCCGGAAGCAAACTAGACAAGGCCAACACCCTCGGCGTCAGCGTGCTCGATGAAGCAGCGCTGATGCTCTTGATCCAAAACAGCGCCGACACCATCCATCTGCTTTAGACGATCGAGGCCCATCCCATGCCCACGCTGATCACAGGCGCATTCGAAGCACTCACAGGGGAGTGGCAGATCAACCTCGAGCAGCGCGTCCCACGCAAAGAGCTTTACAAGGCCCGCATCGAGTCCTCGAAACCGTCCTTGGGTTTCTTTGTGCTTCTGCTGTGTTCAGCAGTGATTGCCACTCTCGGGCTGATCTCCAACAGCACCGCTGTGGTGATCGGCGCCATGATCGTGGCACCGCTGATGGATCCGATCCTGAGCCTGGCCTTCGCTCTGGCCATCAGCAACAACACCTTGGCGAAGCGTTCCCTGCTCACCATCCTGCTGGGTGTGCTCACCGTCGTTGGCACAGCGGCGTTCTTGTCGATGCTGCTCGACGTAAGCGAGGTGAATCGGGAGATGACCGCCCGCACCGCTCCCAACCTGATCGATCTCGGCATCGCCGTTGCCGCCGCCATTGCCGGATCCTTCAGCATGACGCGCGCTGGGTTATCGAACTCGATTGCCGGTGTGGCCATCGCTGTGGCCCTCGTCCCTCCCCTCTGCGTCTGCGGCATTGGCTTGAGCCTGGGTCAGGAAGTGGTGGCGGTGTTCGGACGGGGAACAGTGGCAGGGATCACCAATCAGATCTCCGAGGGCTCATTCCTGTTGTTTCTGGCCAACCTGATCGGCATCACCGTGGCCAGCCTGTTCATCTTCTTGATCCAGCGCTATGGGTCGGTGGGGCAGAGCTGGCGCAATCTGCTGGTTTGGCTCGGTCTTCTCGGTCTGCTCTCGATCCCCCTGTCCTCATCGCTGCGCGACTTCAGCATCAAACAGCAGCTGGATGGTCAGTTCGCCAGCTTCAAAGCCGGTCGGGTGCGGCAGTTCGAACTCACCCGTAAGAATCCCTACCTCTGGCAAAAGGTGCGCATGCTCTACAGCAACATCCGAGTTGTCGATAACAAAGCCACCGTTGATCTCGTGCTCAGCGCTCCTGAAGGTCTGGTCACAGACGGACTGGCGCAGGAGGTGTACGAGGGCCTCGCCGACCGCGCCAAGAATGACCTGGGCCTGGACGACATCAAGACCACCATCAGCGTGATCCCCAATCAGATCTTTAAATACAGCGAAACGTCGCAGCCATCCTCATGAATCAACAGGATCAACAACGGCCCCCTGTGTTTCGTTGGATCAAAACCGACTGCGGCCGCGCCAAATATGCCGACCTCAGCGCACGCCAGGGATTGCGGGCCAAAGGCCGGCTGATCTGGTTCGTGCTGATCGCTGCAATCCGCGACTGGCGCCTCGCGGATCCCGATCAACCCGCCGGATCTTGATCCAGCTCTGATCCCTCCTGCAGGGCCTTGCGCGCAGCACGGCCCACCAGCCACACAACCGCAACGGTGGCCAGCACACCGACAACCCGCAACACCCAGGCCTGAGGAGACGTCTCCCCGGCCAACACCTCCCCGAATCGGGCAGCGCTTCCAGCCAGGGCACCCAGCGCGCAAAACAGAATCGTGCCAGGAATGATGCCGATCAGGCCCAGGTTGTAGTCGCGCAGGCTCACGTCACTGAGTCCGTAGGCGAGGTTCAGCAAAGAGAACGGAAAGGCTGGAGACAGGCGGGTGAGCAACACCAACCGGAACCCTTCACGGCTTACCGCCTTCTCGATCGCCAGCAGTTTCGGGAAGCGCTTGAGGCGACGTTGTGCCCAACCGCGCAAGCGGTGGCGCCCCAGCAGAAACGCAGCTTCCGCCCCGAGCGTGGCTCCAGCGAACACGATCACACTGCCCCACCAGGTGCCGTAGAGAGCACCCGCCAGCATCGAAGCCCAGATGCCAGGCAAGAGCACCGTGACCCAAACCGCATACAGGGGAATAAACACCAGAGCTCCTAACGGAGACTGCAACCAGTGCAGAACGGCCTCCGTGCTCAGCAGATCGCTCGCCATTCCTTAACCCTTGCGCCTTACAACCGTTCCATGGAGAAGCTGTTCAGCGCAACTGCCAACCCTGCGCCACCACGCCATGGAACGGTCAGTGTTCGCCTCGGGGGAACGCCGATTCTTGACCTGGCCCTGCTCGTGCTCGGCCTGGCGCTCGTCGCCGGAATCGCAAGCCTCAGCAGCCAGATGGCCGTGAGTTTTCATCCGGAGGCCTCCACCCTCTCCGGCATTGATCTCAATCCAATCCACCTGCCCGCCTATGCCGCACGCTCCAGCCTGCGCATGTTCATCGGCCTGGGCATCTCCCTGGGGATCTGTCTGGTGGTGGGCACCCTGGCAGCCCGCAATGCCATCGCCGAACGGGTGATCCTCCCCCTGGTCGACATCCTGCAATCGGTGCCGGTTCTGGGCTTTCTGGCCATCACCGTGGCCTTTTTCATCAATCTGTTCCGCGGCAGCCTGCTGGGGCTTGAGGCGGCGTCGATCTTCGCGATCGTGACCGGCCAGTTGTGGAATCTGATCTTCTCTTACTACCAATCACTGCGCACGGTGCCGAGCGATCTGAGCGAAGCAGCGACGCTCTATCGCTTCAGTGGTTGGCAGCGCTTCACCCAGCTGGATCTCCCGGCCGGAAGCATCAATCTGGTCTGGAACGGAATGATGAGCTTCGCTGGCGGCTGGTTCTTCGCCACACAAAGTGAGGCGATCAGCGTCAACAACGCTGACTACACCCTGCCGGGGTTGGGGTCCTACGTCGCCGCTGCGATTGCAGCCCAACGGCTGGATTGCATTCTCTGGGCTTTGATCACCATGGTGCTGGTGGTGGTGATCAGTGATCAGCTGTTCTGGAGACCGCTCGTGGCCTGGAGTGAGCGTTTTCGTCTCGACAGCGGCGCCGCCGGTGAACCGGCGCGTTCCTGGTTCCTCGATCTGCTGAATCGATCGGGCGGACTGCGTTGGCTCAAAGCGGCAGGGGCCATCACCTTGCAACCGCTAACAAGGACCTTGCGACGACTCACCCAAGCGCCAGAGCAACCATCCAACACGCGCGAGTCGGGGGCTGTTCCCGCCTGGCTCGATCCGCTGTTGCTGCTTCTCGCCGGGGCCGCGGTGGTGTGGGGACTGGACGTGATCCTGCATGAAGTCGGACCAGCCGAAACCCTGGAGGTGTTGGGCTTTGGGCTGCTCACCCTCGGGCGGGTGCTCGCTGTAGTGGCGCTGAGTTCTCTGGTGTTTCTCCCCCTCGCCGTGATGATCGGCCTGCGCCCACGGTTGTCCACGCTCCTCCAGCCTCTGATCCTGATGCTGGCCAGCATTCCTGCCAATCTGCTGTTCCCCTTCTTCACCCTGCTGTTTCTCTTCAGCGGGCTGCCGATGTGGATCGGCAGCGTGATCCTGATGGCCCTCGGTTCCCAGTGGTACGTGTTGTTCAACACCACAGCTGGCGCCAGCGCCATTCCCAACGATCTGCGCGAAATGGAGCAGGTGTTTGGTCTGCGCGGGAAACAGCGTTGGAGCCGCTATCTGCTGCCTGCGGTGTTCAGCTCCTGGGTCACCGGAGCGATCACGGCCAGCGGAGCCGCGTGGAATGCCTCGATCGTGGCGGAGGTGGTCACCTGGGGCTCAACAACGCTGCAAACCACAGGGCTCGGGGCTTACATCGCCGAAGCCACCCGCAGCGGCGACGGGCCCCGCATCCTGCTGGGCTTGATGGTGATGAGCCTGTTTGTGGTGGGGTTCAACCGCCTGCTCTGGCGCCCTCTGTACCGAATCGCGGAACGACGCTTCGCCCTATGACCACCCTGCTTTCGCTTCAGAACGTCTACAAAACATTCCCTGCCGCCGATCGCAGTGGATCGATCACGGTGCTCGACAACATCGATCTGAGCATCGCTCGAGGAGAAGTGGTGGCTCTTCTCGGACGCAGCGGCAGCGGCAAGAGCACCTTGCTGCGGCTCATGGCCGGACTCACCGCACCGAGCAGGGGTCAGGTTCTGCATCACGACACCCCGTTGCGTGGCGTCAATCCCGACGTGGCGATCGTGTTTCAGAGTTTTGCCTTGCTGCCCTGGCTCACGGTTCTGGCCAACACCGGGGTCGGGCTTGAAGCCCGAGGCCTGAAGCCCGAAGAGATCCGCGACCGTTGTTTGGAAGCCCTAAAGAGGGTGGGTCTGGAGGGATTCGCCGAGGCCTATCCCCGGGAACTCAGTGGAGGGATGCGTCAGCGCGTTGGTTTTGCCCGTGCCTTTGTGCTCAACCCGGAACTCCTCGTTCTGGATGAGCCCTTCAGTGCCCTCGATGTGCTCACAGCCGAAAACCTTCGCCAAGACATTGATCAGCTGTGGGCAACTGGCCACTTTCCAGCCCAGTCGATGGTGGTGGTCACGCACAGCATTGAAGAGGCTGTGATGCTGAGCGACCGCATCGTGCTGCTGGGAGCCAATCCGGGAACGATCCGCGGTGTGATCAACAATCCCCTGCCCAGGCCGAGGGAGCGAGATGGCAAGAGTTTCAGCGACTTGGTGGAAGAGGTTTATGGCTACATGACCCATCCTGATGAGGTGATTGCATCCGAAGGCGATCGCCAGAAACCTGCGCCTCCGATCAAGGAGCAGATCACCGCACTTCCGGCCTGCCGGTTGCCCTCACTCAGTGATCTGGTCACACTGCTCCCCAAGCACCGAAGCCGCAAGCTTGCCGAACTCGCCTCTGATCTGGGACTGAGCGACGACAGCCTGCTGCCATTGGCAGAAGCTGGCGTCATCCTTGGATTGCTTGATACCAAGGGGAGTCAGGTGGAACTCACCGGCCTGGGCCGCCAACTGCGTAAGGCCGATTCCAACGGAGAGCGGCAGTTATTGGCCAAACAACTGCGCGAACGAATCCCCCTGGTGCAAACCGTGGAGCGTCTGCTAACCCGCAACCGGCGCAGTGGCGTGAGTGGCGCCATCATTTTGGACCTCATGGATGAACACCTCACCACCCCCCAAGTGGATCAAACGTTCCGAACCCTGGTGAGCTGGCTTCGCTTCACGGGAATCGCTCACTACAGCGACGACACACAGCGGTTTCAACGTCCTGATGACACAAGCGAACAGGCATGAAGCGATCACTCACCCTCTTCGCAGCGCTGGGCCTGCTCAGCGCCTGCAGCGGCAGTGACGAATCCCGCTCCACCTTGCTCAGAGTCGTGCGCACGTTGCCCGCCAACGAGGTGGTGACGGGGGAGGAAAGCGCACGCGATCGCAAACTGCTGCGCGATTTTCAAACCAACCTGCGCGCTGTGATCCCCGGACTGCGCATCCAACCCTCCCTTTATTCGGCCACCAGCGTCCAGGCGGAACTGCAACGCCAAACCAACAGTGGACTGGGACCCGATCTGGTGATCAGCGACGCCCAAACCATCCAGGCCCTGTTCGCTGCACGCCTACTCGATCCCGTGGCGCTCACGCCGGAACAACGCCAAGCCATTCCAGCGGAGCTGCTCACCCGCGTCAGCACAAGCAACGGAACCATCACGGGTTTACCGGTGTCCCAGTACATCCAACTGGCCTGTTACGACAAACGCAAACTCAAAAGCGCACCGAAAACACTGCGCGAACTCGCCCAGCAAAGCAGTGAGGGCAACATTTTCGGCCTCACCCAAAACTTCGAGAATCTCTATTGGAGTGTGGGCAGCTACGGCGCGGGAAAGGCATTGATCAGTTCCCTGCGTGGGGAGACACCGACAACACAGGATGTGAACCAGCTGGTGCAATGGCTCACCTGGCTGCGAGCAGCCAGCTTTCAGCAGAACGTTCTATTCATGAACGACCAGGCCACACTCAGGCAACAACTAATCAAAGGCAATCTGCACTGGATCAGCTGTTGGAGCACCCAGCTGCCCCAACTGCGCGAGGCCTTGAAAGACAATCTCGGCGTTGGGCTCCTACCAGCAGGGCCAGCAGGAAAAGCCACACCGGTGAGCCGACTGCAGGTGTGGGGACTCGGACGCAATTCCAGCCATCAACAACGGCTCAAAAGCGAAGAACTGATGCAATTCATCGTTCTTCCCTGGGCCCAGAAAACATGGGCCCTGCGTTACCGCACCTCCTACCCGGTGAATCCAGCCGCGGCACAGATCATCAATCGCGAAATCCCTGGAACCCAAGACCTTTATCTGAGCACCGATCAGGAGGATGTGCGCATTGGCGATGAAATTCAAGCCGCACTCAATCAAGATCCGAAACTTGAGCAAGCAATGCAATCCACACTGAATCATGTGATTTTTGGCACTGAAACCCCAAGCCAAGCCGCCGCAACACTGAACACCAAACTGGGACCGTCGTCATGAGCATCACCCCACTGCTTCTAACGGTGTCCCCCCGCGACATCCTCGTGGAGATGCTGAGCTGGCTGGCCTTTCTGCAGCGCTGGTCGGTGCTGTCCCAACTGCTTGTGCTGGCCGTGATCGTGCTTGTGGCACGCACACGCAGCCTCCAACTCCAACTCAATCGCTACCGCCTGCATCAACAGGTGCCAGAAGCGATCCGTGTTCTGCTCGGTCCTGCACTGGTCTTGATCCTTGCGGCTGTCTTTGCCGCATGCCAGGCACCCTTCGGACTCTTGCGCTATTTCGGGCTGCTCTGGCTGGGCTGGAATCTGTTTACGCCCTTGAAATTACTGGTTCAACGTGTCAAGCCACAGTTCCCGATCGAAGAGCTTGAAAGCACATTGTTCAAACCGATCTATGTGATTACAGCCACCGTTTCGATGCTCAGTCTGCTCGGTAGCCGCGAAAATCTCGCACGGGTTGGCATCGCCAACCTTTTTGGCGTTGAGATCACCTTGGGCAAGGTATACACAGCGATCGTGGCGATTTATCTGGTCGTTACGATTGCATCGCGACCTGCCGCAGTGATGGCCTGGGCCAGCGGCACGATCTTCGGGGTGCGTCAACAAAACAGGCGTGGCCTGGAATTGCTGTTCCGCTACAGCGTGATCGCCATCGGCATCGTGAGTGTGGCGTACTACATCGGCATCAACGGCAATGCATTCATCGCCATCGCCGGTGGTTTATCGGTGGGGATCGGTTTCGGAATCAAGGAAATCATCTCCAATTTCATCAGCAGCATCTGGTTGCTGTTTGAAGGCTCCGTGCGCCCAGGTGAAATCCTGATGATCAATGGAGATCCCTGCACCGTGCGCAAGCTCGGCCTCAGGGCAACACAGCTGAGGCGTGGCCGTGACGGCGCCGAACTGCTGATCCCGAATCAGACCTTCTTCACGCAGGAAGCAGCGTCTTATACCGCGGCTGAAACGGCACGTCGCGACAGCGTGGTCGTCGGCGCTGCCTATGACCACGATCCTGATCAGGTGATTGCGCTGCTGCTCGCGATTGCAGAAGACCACCCCAAAGTGAAGCCCTACCCGCCAGCGTCGGCTTTCGTGACGGACTTTGCCGATTCGTCGATCAACTACAAAGTGCTCTTCTGGGTGGCCAACCCCCTTGATGCCTTCGCTGTGGGCAGTGATCTGCGCAGGGAGATCTGGAAACGTTTCGAGAAAGAAGGAATCACCATCCCCTTCCCCCAACGCCAGGTGTATCCCATGCAATGGCCACCGAGCCTGCAACAGAGCCACAACAGCCAACCCACTCCTGATCAGCCAACACCAGGCCAGGAGCCAAGGAACGCCAGCTAAAATCTCGGGCCTTGACGCACTAGACCCATCCAGGATTTTCAAAACTTCAGGGAGCTCACGACAACCGCCGTCAATCGCGTGGGGTTTCTGCAAACCAACACTGGCCTTGTCGTTGGAACCCTGACGTTGATCGCGGCCTGGTTTCTGCTGAATGTCCTAGGCCGACACGGGCGCAACATCGGCAGTCTGATCACACGCAGCCTGAGGCGACCGCTACTCATCGGTCTTGGCGTGTCGCTCTATAGCACTTGGATCACCCATTGGATCGATAAGCGCATCGATGTGGTGGATCAGCTCACACTGAAGCGCCTCTCCGCCACGCTGCTGATCATCACCATCAGCTGGGCGACCCTCAATGTGGGACACGCCATTCTCCAATCGGGGTCGATGCGGCGCTGGATCCAGATGGATGACGAGCAAGACGAAGCCATGCTCATCAATCTGCTGGGGCGCCTCTTCACGATTCTCACGTTGCTGATCACCACAGCAGCGATGATGGTGAACCTCGGTATCCCCTCAGCCGCCATCGCCACCTTGCTGGGAGGTGCTGGGATTGGCTTCACCTTTGCCACGCAGCAAATCAGCCAGAATTTTCTCTCCGGCTTCATGCTCTTCTTCAATCGCCCGTTCAAAGAAGGGGATTGGATCAACGTCGACGAGCTGCAAGGAACCGTGGAATCGATTGGCTGGTATTACACAAGAATTCGCACATTTGATCGCAGGCCCCTCAATATCCCCAACTCGATTTTTGCCACGAAACCAATTGAAAACCCCGGCCAGATGTACAACCGGCGCATTCTGGCCAACATCTCCCTACGCTATGAAGATATCAGCAAAATCGCTGGAATCACTGACAAAGTCAGGGAGCATCTGAAGCAACACCCCCACATCGATCAGAAACAGATCATTCTCGTGAATTTCAACCAGTGGGATGCTTCATCCATCAACATGATGGTGTATTGCTTTACCAAAACAACAGTCTGGGCGGAATGGCTCAACATTCAACAGGCGATCTTCCTTGATATCGCTGGCATCGTGCAGGGAAGCGGCGCTGATTTCGCCTTCAATTGCATGACTCTCTATCCAGCATCGTCCAGCAATCCAAACCAAGTGACTCAATTGTTGTCGCCAGATGCCTCGTGAATCAGGCCGGGGGGTCAACTCGACGCTGAGGTGTAAAAGCGCAGAGCAAACAACCAGAAAGCCCTCGCCGCGGCAAAGAACAGCAGCGCCAGCACCATGCCAGCGACGAGCATCGGTGCGGCAGCTTCACCGAGCAGCACCTGGGCGGGAACTGTGGTGAGAAACGCCACCGGCAGCACCAGGGTGAACAGCAGGCGCAGGGCCGGCGGATAGGCATTGAGGGGGTAGCGCCCAGAAACCAGCAGGGCCCGCAACACCTCAGTGGCATTCCAGGTTTTGACAAACCAGATGCTGGTGGCCGCGATCAGAAACCAAAGCGAATAAAGAATCAAGCCACCGGCCAGCAGCATCACAACCACGATGAGCAAGGAGGCCGGCGTGAGCACCACACCGGCCTGATGGCTGCCCCAGGCCAAAAGCCCGAGCCCCAGACCAATCTCCGGCAGCCCCGCCGGCGACAGCGTGCGCAGCGACAGCCAGAACTGACTGTCGATCGGCTTGAGCAGCACAAAATCGAGGGTGCCCTCGCGCACATGGGTGACGATCGCTCCCAGGTTCGGGCGCAACCAGGTGGTGGCCATGCCGTCGAACACCGTGTAGAGCCCCTGCACCATCAAGGCCTGGGCCCAGCTCCAGCCCCCCAGGGTCTGATCCGGGCCATAGAAGAGCGAGAGCAGAAACAAGCTGCCGCTGAGGCTCATCGCCACCGCCAGCAGCTCGATCAGCACGTTGGCCTGGTATTCCAGCTGCGTGGCCAGGGCCGTCCCCCAGAAGCGACGCAGGGTTCGCCAGTAGCGCCCCATCAGGCCCCCATGGCGCTGTAATGGCGCACCCCGGCCCGCCAGAGCAGCAGCACCACCGGTAACAACAACGCGATCCAGGCCAGTTGCGCCCCAAAACCCGCCAGCAGATCCACCGGCTGACCCGCCAACACCCGCGCCGGGAAATCGATCAAATAGGGGAACGGGGTCCACTGGGCCCAGGCCCGCACCGCCGGCGGGAAGGCCGTGAGCGGCGCCAACAAGCCCGAAAGAAACAGAAAGGGGATGAACTGCAGCCGCTCCAGGGCACTGGCCTTCTCACTCCAGAAGCACAGAGCTGCAATCAGGCTCTGGAACAGAAAGGCGATCGCAAAAGCCATCCAGATAGCCAGCCAGGCCAGCAGGAAGCCCCCCAACGACGGCAACCAGAAGGCTTGCGGCTGCACTGCAAAGAACACGGCAGCGATCAGAGCGGCAAAAGGCAAACGGGTGAGCTGTTCCCCGAGGTGCGCCGCCACATAGCGCCAGAGCGGGTGCAGCGGTTGCAACAGGTAGGGCGAAAGCCGACCGCTCAGAGCATCCTCCTCAAAGTCGTACACCACCCAAACCACCGAAAACTGGCGCACCAGAAAGGCACTGAGGAAATAGCGATCGAGGGCCACGCCATCGAGACCCAGCCCTGAACGCGCGTCGCTACCGCTCCAGACGCTGAGCATGATGAATGGCAAGACTCCGGAGAGCGCCCAGAGGGCGATCTCGGCGCGGTACTCGAGCATGTGGGCGTATTGGCAACCCAGCAGCACGCGGATGATCCGCCGATTCAGCCCGAAGATCCGCATCAGACGCGCCCCTGCCGGAACAACCCACCGATGAGCTCCTCAATCGGTGGATCGGTGACATCCAAATCGCGCACCGCAAAGCGCTCGAGCAGCTGGGCCACCACTGCGGTGAGCTCATCCCTTGCAACCAGCAGCCGCACATCACAGCCATCGATCAGCTCCAGCCGCCCCAAACCCGCGAACACCGCGGGATCAACAG
The DNA here is from genome assembly GCF_025128215.1 of Synechococcus sp. CS-197. NCBI lineage: Bacteria > Bacillati > Cyanobacteriota > Cyanophyceae > Synechococcales > Synechococcaceae > Synechococcus > Synechococcus sp. CS-197. The sequence goes on from NZ_JAHLZC010000016.1 coordinate 89,780, forward strand.
GAGATTCCAACTCCAGCCGCACCTCCCGTTCCGGCGCCAGCTGCTCAGCAAGGGAGGCCAGCGGCCCATCGTGAAACAGGCGTCCCTGGTGGATCAGCAGCACCCGGGGGCATAGGGCCGTGATGTCGGCCATGTAATGGCTGGTGAGCAGCACAGTGGCCCCCGTGCGGCGGTTGTAGTCCGCCAGGAATGTGCGCACCCTGGCCTGGGCATTCACATCCAGGCCCAGCGTGGGTTCATCGAGAAACAGCACCTCCGGCTCGTGCAGGAGCGCCGCCAGGAGTTCGGCCTTCATCCGCTGACCGAGGGAGAGCTTGCGCACCGGGCGAGTGAGCTCCTCCCCCAGCTCGAGCAGATCAGCCAGCTCGCTGATCCGCCGCCGGGCCACGCCATCGGGGATGCCGTACACCGCCGCATTCACCCGCAACGAATCCATCGGCGGCAGGTCCCAGAGCAGCTGCTGCTTCTGGCCCATCACCAGAGTGATCCGGCGCAGGAACTCCGCCTGACGGCGCTGCGGACTGAAGCCCGCCACCTGCACCTCCCCAGTGCTGGGGTGGATCAAGCCGCAGAGCATCTTCAAGGTGGTGGTTTTGCCAGCGCCGTTGGCGCCAAGAAAGCCCACCATCTCGCCGGGCTCGATCCGGAAGGACACGTTTTGCACCGCCGTCACGTCCCGGGTGCGGCGGTGGACGAAATGGCGCAGGGTTCCAGCCAAGCCGGGCTGCTTCTCGGCAACCCGGTAGGTCTTGCTCAGCCCCTCAACTTGAATCACGTCATCAGCTCAGGTCGGCCAGGCGCTTGCGGGCCAGATCGGCCTGGGCCTGTTTCTCATCGAGGTTGGCCTGGCATTCCGCCACCACCTCCGGCGGCGCCTTATCGGCGAAGTTGGGATTGCCAAGCCGGCCCGCCAGGCCCTTGATCTCCTTCTCGGCCTTGGCGATGTCTTTCTCCAGGCGGCCCTTGAGCGCATCGAGATCGACGAGGCCTTCGATCGGCAGCAGCACCTGCAGCTCACCGCTCACCCCCGCCAGGGCCTTGGCCACCGGAGCTGCATCCGCCTCCGCCGGCGCCATCACCGCCACCGACTCCGCCCGCGTCAGGGCCGTGATGTCGGCCGTGCCCTTGCTCAGCACAGCCGCCAGCTCGCCGCGGCCGGTGACGAAGCGCACCGGCACCGATTGCGAGGGCTTAAGCCCCGCCACCGCCCGCAGGTTGCGCACCACACGGATGGCAGCGATCAGCTCAGCGAAGGAAGCTTCCAAGTCATCATCCAGAGCGCTCTCATCCAGCACCGGCCAGGGCTGCAGGGCCAGGAAGGTGGTTTCCGGCTCGCCCGTCACGCTGTGCCAGAGCTCCTCGGTGAGGTGGGGCATCAGCGGATGCAGCATCAGGTGCATCTGGCTGATCACCTTGGCCAGCACCTGCTTGGCCACCCGCTGATCAGCCAAGGCCTCGGCTGAGGGGTTCTCACCGGGGTTGAGCCGGCGCTTGCTCAGCTCCAAATACCAGTCGCAAACGTCGTTCCAGGCGAACTCATAGAGCCCCTTGGCCGCTTCACCCAGGCCGTAGCTGCTGTAGCGCTCGGCCGTCTCCCGGTTCACCCGGGCCAGGCGGGAGAGGATCCAGCGATCCGCCAGCTGCAGGGCCGCGGGATCGGGGTCACCGAGTTGGGCCGGCGTTTCGCCGCCCAGATTCATCAAGGCGAAGCGGGTGGCGTTCCAGAGCTTGTTGGCAAAGTTGCGCGAAGCCTCCACCGTGGCGGAGGTATCGGTCTTGCGGTCGTAGTCCAGGCGGATGTCCTGCCCCGCACCGGCCACCTCCCGCACCAGGGCGAAACGCAGGGCATCGGTGCCGTAGCGGTCGATCAGCAGCAGCGGATCGATGCCGTTGCCGGCGCTTTTGCTCATCTTGCGGTTCTGCTCATCCCTCACCAGGCCGTGGATGTACACGTCCTGGAAGGGCATCTCGCCGGTGAAGGCGCCGGCCATCATCGTCATCCGCGCCACCCAGAAAAAGATGATGTCGAAGCCCGTCACCAGGGTGTTGGTGGGGTACCAGCGCTGCAGGTCAGCGCTGTCGGCATCGGGCCAACCCAGGGTGGAGAAGGGCCAGAGGCCACTGGAGAACCAGGTGTCGAGCACGTCTTCGTCCTGCTCGATCTCCGCCGCGGCGCCGTACTCCGCCTTGGCCTTCTCCAGGGCTTCGGCTTCGTTGCGGGCCACCACGTAGGGGGTGGTGTCGGTGTAATTGCCCCCGGTTTCGCTGATCACGAACCAAGCGGGGATGCGGTGGCCCCACCAGAGCTGGCGGCTGATGCACCAGTCGCGGATGTCGGTGAGCCAGTCGCGATACACCTTCTCCCAGCGCTCCGGGATGAAGCGGGGGTCCTGCTTCTCGAGGGCTTCGCGGCAGCGCGCTGCCAGGGGCTCGGTTTTGACAAACCACTGGGTGGAGAGCAGGGGCTCCACCGGCACCTTGCCGCGATCGGAATAGGGAACGCTGTGGCGGTAGTCCTCCACCTTCACCAGCAAACCCAACTCCTCCAAGCCAGCCACCACGGCCTTGCGGGCCTCGAAGCGATCCAGCCCCTCAAACTGGCCGGCCTCCTTGTTCATCGTGCCGTTCTTGCGCATCACCGTGATCTGGGGCAGACCGTGGCGCTGGCCGATGGCGAAATCGTTGGGGTCGTGGGCCGGCGTCACCTTGACGCAGCCGGTGCCGAACTCCTTCTCCACATGATCGTCGGCCACGATCGGGATTTCCCGCCCCACGAACGGCAGCGTCAGGGTCTGGCCCACCAGGTGGGCGTAGCGCTCATCGGTGGGATTCACCGCCACCGCCGTGTCGCCCAGCATCGTTTCAGGGCGGGTGGTGGCCACCTCCAGATGACCCTCCCCGCTACTGAGCGGATAGCGAAAATGCCAGAGGTGGCCGTCCACCTCCTTCATCTCCACCTCCAGATCGCTCACCGCCGACCCTGAAGCGGGGCACCAGTTCACCAGGTATTCACCGCGGACAATCAGCCCCTGCTCATGCAGGCGCACGAAGGCCTCCTTCACCGCCTCACTCAGGCCCTCATCCAGGGTGAAGCGCTGGCGCTGCCAATCGACGGAATAGCCCAAGCGCCGCAGCTGGCCCACGATGCGGCCACCGCTTTCGGCCTTCCATTGCCAAGCCCGCTCTAAAAAGGCCTCACGGCCGAGGTCGTGACGGGTCTTGCCCTCTTCCTTGAGCTGCTTCTCGAGGATCGTCTGCACCGCGATCGAGGCGTGATCGGTGCCGGGCAAGCAAAGAACGTTCTTTCCCGCCAGGCGCTGGTAGCGCACGATCGTGTCGATCAGGGCCGTGTTGAAGGCATGGCCCATGTGCAGGCTGCCGGTCACGTTCGGCGGCGGGATCACCACCGAGAAGGGTTCACCGGGGGCCTTCGGGTCGGGATGAAACGCTCCCTGGTCCTCCCAGGCCTGTTGCCAGCGCGCTTCCGTACCAACCGGGTCGTAGGTCTTGGCCAGTTCGGGCACGGAAGCAGTGCAATGCGTGCGCCATGCTCGCAAAGCGGAGAGCGGACCCACTCAGAATGGCGCCAGCATCTGCACTCTCCATCGTGAAACTGCGGTTTTCAGTTGGGCTGCTGCTTGTAGCCCTGGTTCTGAGTGGTTGCAGCGCGTTGTCCAACAACACGCCGGTGATGCTGTACCTGGCCATGGTGATTGGCAAAGACGACCGCATCAGCAGCGACACCCAAAAAGACGCAAGACAACGGGTTGATCTGATTGTGTCGAGCTTTCAAAAGCTGTATCCCAATGTTCAGGTGCAACTGGCTCTCTACCAGCGCTCCCAGTTGATCTCCGAACTGCGCAGGCGCAACGCCGCTGACCTTGGACCCGACCTGGTGCTCACCGATGCCCAGCAGGCGAAAGACCTGCTTCGCGAAGGACTCACGGACCCTTTGCCCCAGACCGAACGCAACAGGGTGCAGACCGATCCCGGCCTCTTGAAACAGGTGCGCCTCAACGATGGGCGCCTCGCCGGGCAGCCCTTGGTGATGTTTCCTCAGATCGCCTGCTTCAACACCCAGGTAATCCAGAAGCCACCGAAAACCTTGAACGAACTGCTGGAAGTCGGTGCTGCCGGGGCCCGCGTGGGCCTTCCCGCAAACATGGACGAGGTGTTGTGGACGGCAGGAAGCCTCAACGCTTTGCCAGCACTGGCTGCAGCCTCCCGTAACCAGGACTTGTCGGCGGAAGACCGCGATCGCATCACGGGTTGGCTGACCTGGCTTCAGCAAGCGAGCAATCAACGCAACATCACCTTTTTCGAAAACCAAGGACAGCTGACCACACTGCTTGGCAAACGAGAACTGGATTGGATCAGCTGCACCTCAGACATGCTCTTTCGTTTGCGAGACCAACTCGGCGACGACTTCGGAATTGCACCCTTGCCCAACGGGCCTGAAGCACCGGCCGCACCCGTGCACCTGCTGCGTGTTCTGGCTCTGGGCCGGGACTCCAGCAGCAGCCAACGCTCAATGGCGATTGCGCTGAGTGATTTCGTCACCAATCCGCTGGTGCAGAGAAATCTTTCGCTGTTATCGATGTCGTTCGTGCCCGTGAATCCAGACGTGATGATTCCTACGAAAAGTTCAAAAACGTTGGCAGCGTTGGAACAAGCACTCGAATCATCGCAAGTGCAAATCGATAATCTGAGTGTGATTGATCAAGACGGACCACTCTCCAGGCGGATGACCAACCTGCTCATTCCGCTCGTTTTTGGTGTTAGCCAACCCAACACGAACACGGATGAACTGATTCAAATCCTGAACCAGGGGTCATGAATCAACTGTTCTGGGAAATCATTGGCTGGTTGGGCTACCTCCAGCGCGCCTCGATCGTGTTTCAGCTGCTGCTGATCATTGTTCTGGTGATGGTCTGGCGCTGGCTGCGGAAACACCCCAGGCTGGCGAAAGTCCCCAAGCCCCTACACCTCCTGATCGCCCCAGCTGGACTGGGTGTAATCAGTGCCTTCGCCAAGAGCCTGGGTTGGGATGCAGGGTTACTGACCTACCTGAGCCTGAGTTGGCTGGGCTGGAGCTTTCTGGGCTTGCTGGATGGTCTGCTGCAGGAACTCATGCCTGCAGCACGCGTGCATGAACTGCAGAGTCGACTCATCAAGCCCATCTACCTGACCACGGTGGTGCTGATGTTCATCAATCGGCTCGACAACGTCAACGATTTGTCGGTGATCGAACTCGGCCAAGTGTTCGGCATTTCACTCACCTTGGGCAAATTGTTCACCTCGCTCGTGGTGAGCTATTTGCTGCTCGTGGGTACAGGCCCCCCGGCCGCTGGCGTGTCCTGGTTGCTGCAAAAACTGCTCGGCTATTCCGAGGGAAGCAGGAAGGCTGTGGAGCTGATCATCCGTTATTTGGTCGTCGGCATCGGAGTCACGGCCGTGGGCTTTCACATCGGCCTGAATGGCACCGCTCTGGTGGCCATCGCCGGTGGACTCTCCGTCGGCCTGGGCTTTGGGATCAAGGAGGTCTTTTCCAACTTCATCAGCGGCATCTGGCTCCTGTTTGAAGGATCCGTCCGTCCGGGCGAAGTGCTGATGGTCGACAACGACCCCTGCGAGGTGCGCAAGCTTGGCCTCAGAGCCACCCTGCTTTGGCGCGATCGCGACAACGCGGAGCTGCTGATTCCCAATCAGATGTTCTTCACGGCTCAGGCCACCAGTTACACCGCCACTGACCGCCTGCGCCGCAGCGAGATCCGCATCGGTGCCGCCTACCGGCACGATCCACGCCAGGTGTTGCAGCTGCTCGAGGAGACCGCCCTCAACGTTCCCCGGGTGTTGAAGACTCCCGCCCCCAGAGCCCTGCAGGTGAAGTATGGAGACTCAGCCATCGAGTACTCCTTGCGTTACTGGATCGCCGATCCCATGAGCAACATCGGCATCGTGAGCGAAGTGAATCAAGCGATCTGGACGGCCTTCAAACGCGAAGGAATCGAAATTCCCTTCCCGCAGCAGGTGAACACGATTCGAGACCAACCCTCGCTTATGAGCGGGAGAGACGCGCCAGAAAAGCCTGATAAGACCCGGCGTTGATCCAGCCCGTGGCGATGGTTTTGCTGGCGGTGGTGTTCACCCGTCCCCGGTGAATGTGGGATGGCCCAGCAGGGAAAATCACGAGTTTGCCCCGCTTCGCTGCTTCGTGGTGCCCCTGCCAGTGGAACTCGGTGCCGGCTTCATCCACGTCGTTGCAGTAGAGGATCCAGGCGAGCACCCGATGCACCGGCTCCGTTGCTTCGTCACTGATCGTCCAGTCGCAGTGCCACTGCTTAAACCCCTCCCCCGGGGCGTAGCGCTGCAGGTTGAAGATCGGCATCACAAACAGCTCTTGATCCGGGCACACCGCACGAAACAAGGGGCGCTCCTTGAGGTATTGCTCCAAAGCTGCCGTCACACCGCGCACGATCACCTCGGAGAGGGCATAGGCATCGGGATCGCTGCGATCAATCGCCACCAGGCTGATGTCGGTGGACACCTTGGCTGGCTCGTCGCTACCGCCAGGCCCAAAGGCCACGCCAGGCCGTTGCAAGTCGGGGCGGCGATCAAAGAACGCCATCACACCATCGGCAACGGCCTCATAACCACCATTGCGGTATGACGCAATCAAGGAGACCTGCTCAATCACGGCAAACCTCCCAGGGAATCGCCACCACCGCCTCGAGCCGCTGCCAACGCCCCTGGTCCTGCACCACCCTGGGAGTCAGAGACACCCTCTCAAGGGCCCGCATGAGCCGGTCAGGAGCCAAGACCGCGGGATTTCCTGGATCCTGGGACAGGAGCAACACCTGCTGCTCAGCCGGATCGGCCAGAACCTGAAGTTCAAGATCAGCCAGCTCCCGTTCAAAAAACGTGCGCCGCAACCGCGATGTGATCCGTTCACCCAGAGCAGCGGCGAAATGCTCCAGGCTTTCGGTGTCTCCCGAGAGACCGCAATTCAAGGCCAGCCAGATCATCAGTTTGGCCCAGCTGTCCACCGTCCAGAGCGGTTGAAAACTGTCGCGGTTCTGTCGGATCAACTCCCCCAGGGCGAAATCCACCAGGGTGCCCTGGAGCTGTTCGGAATCCGGTAAACCCATCCTGATGCTCAGCTGAAGACATCCTCCTCCTCGGAGGTCAGACTGGTGCAGCGCGCTGAGCCTGACGATGACCCTGGATCTCAACGACCCCGAACTCGAATTCTCGGATTTGGTGTACGCCTATCAAAGCTGGGTGATGGCGGTGATCAACGACGAGAAACTCGATAGCGAGGACACTCTGCTCACGGACGAGATCACCGAAGACGCCCTGAATGCCATGCGCTTTCTTCCCGGTGAAGTGACCAGTGCCATCGAAACCTCTCTGGCCAGGGTTTACGACGTGGATGCCGACGAACTGGCCGGGCTGCTGTTCCCCGAGGACTGATCCGACCAGCGAGACTGGCCCCGTGCTGACACTCCCGCACCATGGGTTGGACCACCGAAGACATGCCTGATCAGCAAGGTCGGATCGCCCTGGTCACCGGGGCGAACAGCGGCCTTGGGCTGGAAACCACACGGGCACTGATCAGCCGTGGCTGCACCGTCTTGATGGCCTGCCGCAGCGCACGCAAGGGCGAAGCAGCCCGGAGCCAACTGCTGGGATCCGGTGCTGCCGGGCTGGATCTTCTTGAGCTGGACCTCTCGGATCTAACCAGCGTGGCGCGCTGTGCGCGGGAAGTGGCGGAGCGCTACGGACGGCTGGATCTTCTGATCAACAACGCCGGGCTGATGGCGCCTCCACGCATGCTCAGCCGCCAGGGCTATGAGCTGCAGTTCGCAGTGAATCACCTGGGTCACTTCGCCTTAACCAAGGCTCTGCTGCCCTTGATGGACGACCGTCCGCAAGCGCGGGTTGTCACCGTGACCTCCGGGGCCCAGTACTTCGGGGTGATGGCCTGGGACGACCTCCAGGGAGAGCAGCGCTACGACCGCTGGAAGGCCTATTCCCAAAGCAAGCTCGCCAATGTGATGTTCGCCTTGGAACTGAATCAGCGCTTACAGGCTTCCGGAAGTGCGGTGCGATCCCTCGCGGCCCACCCCGGACTGGCACGCACCAATTTGCAACCGGTGTCGGTGGCCGCCACGGGTGCCTGGCAGGAAGCCCTGGCCTATCGACTGATGGATCCTCTCTTCCAGAGCGCTGCCCAAGGAGCTTTGCCCCAGCTCTATGCCGCCACAGCAAGTGAGGCCCAGGGCGGTGAGCACTATGGCCCCAGCCAGCTGGGCGGGCTGCGCGGTGCTCCCAAACAACAGCCGGTGGCCCGTGCCGCCAAGGATCAAAACCTGCGGCAACGTCTCTGGACTGTGAGTGAATCACTGACAGAGCATCACAGCGCTGCCGTGTGAGAGAAAGGACGATGGAACGGGGAACCGCTGGCCGTGATCGCCAGCTGAGATTGCTGGAGGAACTGCAACGGTCGGCACAGGAAATGACCGGCCAGCAGCTTCATCGCTGCCTCCAGGACAAACCTGGGGCCATGGGACTGGCCACGGTGTACAGAAATCTGCGCCAGCTGCAGCGCCAAGGAAAAGTGCGCTGTCGTCATCTGCCCACAGGTGAGGCCCTCTACGCCCCGGTGGAGCGAGATCACCATCACCTCACCTGTGTGGACTGCGGCAAGACCGAACGTCTTGAGCACTGCCCGATCCATGGCCTGGATGTGAAGGCTCCGGAAGCGGACGATTTCGATGTGATCTTCCACACCTTGGAATTTTTCGGGCTCTGTCACAGCTGCCGAGACCGGCGCTGAAAAACCTGCAAAACGCTGCATTCAAGTGGGCGATGCTGGGATCGAACCAGCGACAATCTCCTTGTAAGGGAGGTGCTCTACCGCTGAGCTAATCGCCCGGAGTTGAGATTCTGCCTGATCGCGGCAGGCTGGGTCACGGATGAAACACTGCGATGGCTTTGGGCCGGGACCATGACCGCGCCACGCTGATCGGCTGTGTCCCCGCGGGCCTGCTCGCGGGGTTCTGGTTGGGCTGGAGTCTGGGCGTGCTCACCGCCGCGGCCTTCGCCTGGGGAGGGCTCTGGCTCTCTCCCGATCTCGACACTCGCTCCAGGGCCCTGAAGCGGTGGGGCCCCCTGGGCTGGATCTGGCGTCCTTACCGGACGCTGATCCCCCATCGATCACTGTTCTCCCATGGCCCGTTGATCGGCACAGGGCTACGGCTGGCCTGGATGCAAACCGTTGTGATGGTGGCTTGGTTCACACTCAGCGCCCTCCCCGGCTGGTCTTACCCCACACCCAGCGAAGCACTTCCGCTGGTTCTTGCATGGCTGCAGAAGCATCCCGACCCCCTGCTGGCCGTTCTGCTGGGGCTGGAAACGAGTGTTTGGCTGCATCTGATCCTCGACGGGGATCCTCTGCCCGCTGAATGGCCCCGACGCTGGCGGCACAGACGGCGCCGGTGAGAGGGTGGCGCCAGACGCCGACAGACTCCATGGCCCAGCACGCCACGGTTCCTGGTGATCAGGATCCCCTGCGCTACCTCGAAAGCGTGGTGGCACGCCTGCGGGATCCAGTGAACGGGTGCCCCTGGGACCTGGAGCAGACCCATGCCTCCCTGGTGCCCTACGTCCTGGAGGAAGCCCATGAGGTGGCTGACGCCATCCGCCATGGCGACGACCGGCATCTGAAAGAAGAACTTGGCGATCTGCTGCTGCAGGTGGTGCTGCACGCCCGCATCGGCGCAGAAAACAACCGCTTTGATCTCGATGCCATCGCCACGACCATCAGCGACAAACTGATCCGCCGCCATCCCCACGTGTTCGGCGAGGCCCGAGCGGAAAACACTGAGGCCGTGCGCTTGAGCTGGGAGGCCATCAAGGCCGCCGAACGGGCGGAACAATCGGGAGGGGAGCAATCCTCCAGCCCGCTGAGCGATCAACTGGCCGGCAAGGTGCGAGGGCAACCGGCCCTGGCCGCTGCCATGACCATCTCGCGCAAGGCCGCCAAGGCCGGTTTCGAGTGGGATGCCATCGACGGCGTGTGGGGGAAGGTGCAGGAGGAGCTCGATGAGCTCAAGGAGGCCATCGCCTCGGGGGACCGCCGCCATGCTCAAGATGAGCTCGGCGATGTGCTGTTCACCCTTGTGAATGTGGCCCGCTGGTGCGGCCTTGATCCTGAGGAGGGGCTGGCCGCAACCAATCAGCGCTTCCTGGATCGTTTCTCCCGGGTTGAGAGCGCCCTGAATGGAGATCTGCAAGGACGGAGCATCCAGGAGCTCGAGGCTCTGTGGCAGCAAGCGAAGGCTGCGATCCGCGCTGAAAACACCCAGTCGTCTTGATCACCTTCAACCCAGCTCCGTCTGGAGAAAGGCGATCACGTCCCCCCAGGCATGGTCTGAACACTGGGGATCCCAACGTTCACCGTCATCACGCATGAAGGTGTGATTCGCCTCATAGAGACGGGTTGTCTGCCGCAGGCCAGGCACTGCAGCGAACGCAGCGAGGATCGCCTCGCGGGCCGGCTCCGGCACATGGGGGTCAAGGCTGCCGAAGATCGTGAGCAAGGCCCCCTGGATCTCGGCAGCACGCTGGAGGGAGTCGGCTCGGTCTGAGCCCAGCACCCCATCCTGGAGCCCCGTGGGATAGATGCAGGCCGTCGCCCGCACTTGAGGCCGCAGGGCGGCTCGAAAGGCCAGGTGTCCACCGATGCAGAAGCCCACAGCTCCCAGGCGGGCAGCATCCACAGCGGCCTGATCCGTCAGCCAATCGAGAACAGCAGCGGCATCCGCATCAAACGCAGCAGTGGGCGTGTTTCTGGCGTTGTCATTCCCCCGCAGCCGACCGGTGGCATCGGGCTTGATCACCGCACCGATCGGTTCACGGCGATGGAAGATCTCAGGAGCGGCCACCACGTAGCCATACCCCGCGAGGCGATCCGCCAAGCGCGTGATCGGATCACCGAGCTGGTAAATATCGGAATAAAAAAGCAAGCCAGGCCAACACCCCTCGGGCTGGGGCTGGGCGACATAAAGGCGCATCAAGCTCCCATCCACGGTCAGTCCGATGGTGTCGCGACGGATCTGCACACTGCGGCTGGCCAGTGACTGGACCGTAGGCAGGGTTGATGCTGGATGGCATCAGAAATGCGTGTTGGCAGATCTTGCTTGGGAACCCCAGAGCGAACGCTTGACCTCATCGGCCTCCCTGATCAGCAACTGGGCATGGGCCCGCGTGGAGCAGCACCTCGCCCTCTCCTCGATTTCAAGCAGAGCAAGAAGATCAGCCAACGGTCGCTTGTTGCCAGTACTCGGCATAACTCAATCACTCCTACCGAAACCTTAACCTGGCCATAACCAGCAATCCATCCGTGGATTCACTCAGTCGTCCGCCGATGGACGCGCTTGTCGGCGGCGCTTGAGCTCGCTGCGCCGGCCCTTGGCATCGAGCCGGCGTTTCACAGCTGCACGCCCAGGGCGCGTGGCACGGCGTTGGGGCGGGGGAGGCTTCAGGCCCTCGCGCAACCAATCCGCCAGACGCGCCATCGCCCGCTGACGGTTTTGCCACTGCGATCGCTCCTCCGCCACCACAACCCTGAGGCAACCATCCTGCAAACGAGACGCCAGCTGCTCCCTCAAACGCGCCCGACGAAACGGACCCAGCACCCGGGAGCCGTCCACATCAAACAGCAACTCAACCCTGGAGTCGGTGGTGTTCACCCCCTGCCCTCCAGGCCCCGATGCGCGGGAGAAGCGCCACTGCAGTTCGGCAGCAGGAATCACCAGGCGCTCATTGATCCGCAGCTCCTGAACCAAAGCAACTGACCTCCCCTTACAGGCCCAGATTGTTTCTAAGCAGATCGAGCTTGGGATCAGCACCGCCGTTGCGCAGATGCTCGGGAAGCCTGAAATCAATGGCATCCCAGACGGGGATTTGCAGATAGTCCGCAAGCGCACTGGCATCCCTGCGAATCGCTGAGAGGGCACCGTGATCGGTCACATTGCTGCGACTGCCATCCCGAAACACGAGATTCAACTCATAACTGTGATAGTTGGAATCGTTGCCCCGCACCGTTTCCCGCAGCAACTGCAACGCGTGCACCTCGCGGATCGAGTAGTTCTTCGCTCGCACCCTGCACTGGCCCGACGTCCGATCAAAACTGGCCTCGTGAGCCCGCGCTCGTTTGAGCATCAGGCCACCACCACCAGCAACCGCCAGCGCCACCAAGATCCCCGGTGAGACAGGCATGCCAATGCCAAAGCTCGTCATCAAGATTGCTACCGCAACACCCACTCCGCCAACGAGAAACACCAGGCAGAACGCCACCATGGCGGGGGTGGTCCGAAAGGTGACAGAGGAACTCGTTAGCCCGCTTTTGAACTGCAAGCGATGGGTGCAAAAGTTGTTTCCGCCATGCACAACAGGCGTCCAGTTCGTGCGCAACGCCACTGGATCGTCAAAGCGAAGTGGGTCCAGACACGCCCGGGTGTCCTTGAAAATCGATAAAAACCGCTGGACAACACCCACAACACGGCCCAAGACATGGCCATCAGTCTGCAGCCGCGGCTTAGGCATGGCAAACCCGTCGTGCCCTTAGCTGGAAGCAGGAAACCCTGGGCGCCAGATCATGAGCGAAGCCCCCTCAACAGCAAGCGGCTGGATCGACGAACACCACAACGGGGTGCGCTACGGACTCCAAGGCGACGTGATTGCTGACGAACAAAGCGCCATTCAGCGCATCACGGTGATCCATAGCCATCGCTACGGGAACGGCCTCCTGCTCGATGGCTGCTGGATGACAGCCGAACATCAGGAGCGCCACTATCACGAGCCCCTGGTCCATCCCGCCCTCTGTGCGGCCCGCTCCATTGATCGGGTCCTCGTCATTGGCGGTGGCGATGGCGGAACGGCCCGTGAATGCCTGCGTCATCACGCGGTGAAGCACGTCGATCTTGTTGAAATTGATGGTCGCGTTGTGGAGCTCAGCCAGAAACACCTGGCGGCCATCGGCGGGGGATGCTGGAGCGACCCGCGTTTTCAGCTCACCGTGGGAGATGGAATCGCCTGGGTGGGTGAGGCTTCAGACGCCAGCTACGACGTGGTGCTGGTGGATGGTTCCGATCCGGCGGGGCCGGCGGAGGGGCTGTTCAACCGCAGCTTCTTCCAGCACTGCCGCCGCATTCTCAAACCCGGCGGAGTGTTCGCAACCCAAAGCGAATCACCCGAAGCGTTCCGCGCGGTTCACATCGACACCGTGCGCATGCTGCGTGAGGTGTTCGGTCATGCCGACCCTCTCTATGGCTGGGTCCCCATGTACCCCAGCGGCTGGTGGAGCTGGACCTTCGCGGCTAGCGACGGTCCTCGCTACCGCAGCCCCGATCCCGAACGCGCCGCAGCGATCGGCCCAGGCTGCGACATCTGGAGTCCACGCTGGCAGGCGGGAGCCTTTGAAGCCATCCCCGCCAGCATCGAAAGGGAGCTCAGCGCATGACAACCAACGGATTGGACAGCGTTGGGGCTGAGGAGATGTTTGACCAAGACGGAGCGATCTTCATGGGCGCTCGCCGCGATCCATCCGACTGTCAGGTCGGTGTGTTCGGCGTGCCCTACGACGGCACCACATCATTCCGCCCTGGAACCCGGTTCGGCCCTGCCGCGATCCGAGAGGTCAGTTCCGGCCTGGAGACGTACTGCCCGCAGCTCGATCGAGACCTCGACACCCTGGCCTACGCCGATCTCGGCGCGCTCAACATCGCCTATGGAGCACCCGAGCCCGTCGTGCAGGCCGTTGAACAGGCAACGGCCAGGATTCTTGCCCTGGGCCTTAAACCGCTGATGCTCGGTGGGGAACACTCCATCACCTCCGGCGCCGTCGCGGCTGTGGCCAGGGAGCATCCTGATTTGGTGCTGGTGCAACTGGATGCCCATGCCGATCTCAGGCAGACCTGGCTGGGCGCAAGCCACAGCCATGCCTGCGCCATGCGCCGCTGCCTGGAGGTGCTGCCCAGTGAAGACCTGCTGCAAATCGCCATCCGCAGCGGAACGGCGGATGAATTTTCAGAACTGCATCGCAGCAGCCGCTTGGTTCCTCTGCATCAGCTGCATCAGAGGCTCAGCGCTCTGCGCGGACGGCCGATCTATCTCACTGTGGATCTCGACTGGTTCGACCCTGCCGTGATGCCAGGCACGGGGACACCTGAACCCGGGGGGTTCACCTGGCCTGACTTCGCTGCGCTGGTCGATGCGCTGCAACACCACAATCTTATGGCCGCAGACGTTGTTGAACTCGCGCCTCAGCTCGATCCCAGCGGGATCAGCAGTGTGCTGGCAGCCAAGGTCACCCGGAGTTTGCTGCTCTTAATGACTCAATAAAAGTGAGCTGCATCCAGGCGCTGCTCCCTGAGCCTGGCGTGCTGCCGGCCCAACAGGGTGAGCACCAGGGTTGGGTGTTGATGGATCAGCTCCATGAAGCTGTTGCGATCAAGCGAGAAGGCATGAACCGGCGTGATCGCCGTCGCTGTTCGGCTGTGACGCTGCCTCTCAGCGAGGAGATCCTCAAAGAAAAACACCTCACCATCGCCGTAGCGCAAACGATCGCGCCCGCCGCTCGTGAGTTCGACGAGACCGCGCTCAATCGCGTAGATCGAGCTGGCGAAGGTACCGCGACTGAAGAGCCAACTTCCCGTTGGCAGGATCAGTTCATCGTGATTGCGATGCTCAGCAATCAGCTGCACAGCAGTCGGCATGGACGTCGTTGCTGGCAACAGAAATCACAACAGATCATCATCCATTGTGTGGTGAGCGATCCACGAAGAATGTCTCTGGCGAGACAATTATTCTTTTTTTAAAGCAAGCCCGAAGAATTCAACGAAAAGGCTTCTCCCTCAACGGACGTGCCAAGGTCAAGCTGGCGATCACCCCTGGGACGATGGGCGTCTCCTGGCTTCAACTCAGGCAGCGATGGCTGTTGCGCCGTCCAGTGATGGCACCAAACCAGGCGTGCCAGCTCAGCATGCACAGGCAGATGGCGCAAGCGGCACCACCCCCCTTGATGCGCCATCGCTGAAGCGCAGTGCGCGCAAGACTGGCAGGACTGTGATTTCAGGATCACACCACCTGAAAGGAGAGCTAAAGATACGGACGCTTGTGAAAGCGGTCCAGCAAACAAGGACAATCTGCGGCTTTGCTTCCACTTCCGACGCAATTCCGTAGGCCTCCATAGGATTCGGCCCAACCTTTCCCCAGAGGCTCAACCGGCATGGATCTGCATCGCACACCGCTCCATGACCTCTGCGTGACCACTGGCGGGCGCATGGTGCCCTTCGCCGGCTGGGAGATGCCCGTGCAATTTTCGGGACTGGTCGCTGAGCACACAGCCGTGCGGCAGAGGGTGGGACTCTTCGACATCTCCCACATGGGCGTGCTGCGCATTGAGGGCAGCAACCCCAAGGACGCCCTCCAAACCCTCGTACCGACAGACCTGCACCGCATCGGCCCGGGGCAGGCCTGTTATTCCGTGCTGCTCAACGAGTCCGGAGGGATCCGCGACGACCTGATCGTTTACGACCTGGGGCAAACGAACAGCGACCAGGGAGAAGCCAGTTTGATCGTGGTGATCAATGCCGCTTGCGCGGCAGCCGATACCGCCTGGATCAGCGAACAGCTCACGCCTCAGGGCCTAAAGGTCACCGATGAGAAGGGCGATGGCATTTTGCTGGCCCTCCAAGGCCCTGAAGCCTTGGCACGGATGGAGCAGCTGAGCGGTGTCGACCTGCACGCGCTGCCCCGCTTCGCCCATCGCATGCTGGATCTCACAGGGTTGTCCCGTCCTGTGTTCTGTGCACGAACCGGATACACCGGGGAGGACGGCGTGGAGCTGCTGCTCGCACGTGAGGACGGACGCAACCTCTGGAACCGACTGGTGGCTGACGGGGTGACCCCCTGCGGCCTCGGTGCACGGGACACCCTTCGCCTCGAGGCCGCCATGCATCTCTACGGCCAAGACATGGACGCTGACACCACGCCATTTGAGGCCGGCCTGGGCTGGCTCGTGCACCTGGAAATGCCATCAACCTTTACCGGCCGTGCGGCACTCGAGCGCGCTGCAGACAGCGGTCCATCCCGGCGACTGGTCGGTCTGAAGCTGAAAGGACGGGCCATTGCTCGCCATGGTTATCCGGTGATCCATAACGGTGAACAGGCGGGGGCGATCACCAGCGGCAGCTGGTCGCCCACCCTCCAGGAAGCGATTGCCCTCGCCTATGTACCCACCGCCCTCGCCAAGGTGGGGCAAGAGCTCGGCGTTGAGATCCGCGGGCAGGTTCAGGCCGCCACGGTCGTGAGGCGCCCGTTTTACCGCCATCCCTGAAGAAGCCTGGGCTGTGGGAAAATCTCCTGTCACGAGTTGAGAGATCCCATGCGCAGCAACGGTTGCGGCGACCTGCGCAAAGAGCACATCGACAACAGCGTGCAACTGTGCGGCTGGGTGGACCGGCGCCGTGACCATGGCGGGGTGATCTTCATCGACCTGCGCGATCGCACCGGCACCGTGCAGATCACGGTGGATCCCGATCTGGGAGCTGAGGCTTTCGCCGTCGCCGAACACCTGCGCAGCGAAACCGTGCTGCAGATCAGCGGCAAGGTGCGGGCTCGCCCCGCTGAATCACTCAACGAGAAATTGGCCACGGGCGCGGTGGAGGTGCTGGCCAGCGGCATCACCGTGCTCAACAGCGTGAAGGGCAACCTGCCCTTCCCCGTGTCAGTGCACGACGAGGAAAACACCCGCGAGGAGCTGCGGCTGCGCCATCGCTATCTGGATCTGCGCCGCAAGCGCATGAACGACAACCTGCGCCTGCGGGCCCAGACGATTCAGGCCGCCCGTCGCTTCCTTGAAGACGAAGGCTTCATCGAGGTGGAGACTCCGGTTCTCACCCGCTCCACCCCCGAAGGCGCCCGCGACTATGTGCTGCCCAGCCGCGTCTGCGGCGGTGAATGGTTTGCCCTGCCCCAGTCGCCGCAGCTGTTCAAGCAACTGCTGATGGTGGGCGGCATTGAGCGTTACTACCAGGTGGCCCGTTGTTTCCGCGACGAAGACCTGCGCGCCGACCGCCAGCCGGAATTCACCCAGCTGGACATCGAGATGAGCTTCATGGATCAAGAGGAGATCCTGCAGCTGAATGAATCCCTGATTTGTTCGATCTGGAAAGCGGTGAAAGGCATCGACCTGCCCAGGCCCTTCCCGCGCATGACCTGGCATGACGCCATGGAGCGCTATGGCACCGACCGGCCCGACACCCGCTACGGCATGGAGCTCACCAACGTGAGCGACATCGTCAAGGACATGGGCTTCAAGGTGTTCAGCGGCGCCGTGAAGAACGGCGGCGCAGTGAAGTGCATCGCCGTTCCCGGGGGCAACGAGGCCCTTTCCAATGTGCGAATCAAGCCGGGCGGCGATGTGTTCAGTGAAGCCCAGAAAGCCGGCGCCGGCGGCCTGGCCTTCATCCGCGTGCGCGACGGCGGCGAAATCGACACCATCGGCGCGATCAAGGACAACCTCAGTGACGAACAGAAGCAAGAGCTGCTCAGCCGCACCGGCGCGGAACCCGGCACCCTGCTGCTGTTCGGCGCCGGCGACACCGCCACAGTGAACAAGGCCCTCGACCGGGTGCGCCAGTACCTGGCCAAGGAGCTAGGCATGGTCAAGGCCGACCGCGACAACGACCAGTGGAACTTCCTCTGGGTGGTGGATTTCCCGATGTTCGAATTCAACAGCGATGAGAACCGCTACGAAGCGCTGCACCACCCCTTCTGCGCCCCCAATGCCGAGGATCTCGGCAGTGATGCCTCCCAGTGGGCCGACACCCTGCCGGGTGCCCGGGCCCAGGCCTACGACCTGGTGCTCAATGGCCTGGAGCTCGGCGGCGGCTCCCTGCGCATCCACGACTCCGCATTGCAACGTCAGGTGCTTCAGACCGTTGGCTTGCCGCTCGAGGAGGCCCAGGAGCAGTTCGGCTTCCTGATGGATGCCCTCGATGTGGGTGCGCCTCCCCACGGCGGTCTGGCCTTTGGTGTGGACCGGATGGTGATGCTGCTCGCGGGTGAGGAATCGATCCGCGACACCATCGCCTTCCCCAAGACCCAGCAGGCTCGCTGCCTGATGACCAATGCCCCAGGCGGGGTCGCGGACAAGCAGCTGGAGGAGCTGCATGTGGCCAGCACTTGGGTGGATCCAACCGAAGAAGACTCCAACTAGAACCCGAACAGAAACCGGCGGTTCGGGGCACTTGCCAGCAAAACAACTGAACCTGACTGCATACCGTCAGTACCGGTTCATTGTCTGAGAAGGCTCGAACGACGGGGAAAGCCCCGATCCGCTGGAGCGGCGGCAACGACTTGCTGCGTCTTTACCTCCAGGACATCGGCCGCGTCGATCTGCTCACCAGCGAAGAGGAAGTGACCCTCTCCCGCCAGGTTCAGCAGCGCGAGCGTCTACTCGTGCAGGAGCGTGATCTCAGCACCCGCATCGCCGCAATCCGGGTGCTGCTGGATCTCGAGGAACTGCAACAACGCGAAGCCAATCACATCAGCCACTGGCCAACCCGGCAGGAATGGGCCCGGGCGGCCGAGATGCCCCTGGTTGAACTCAACCGAGTGCTGAACGAGGGGTACACCCTCTGGGCGGAGGAGAGTGGTCTGGAGGCGAAGGAACTGCAACGCCGCCTGCGCGAAGGTCGCCGGGCCCGAGACCGGATGATCCAGGCCAATCTGCGCCTGGTGGTGGCCGTTGCCAAGAAATACCAACAGCGCGGAATGGAACTCCTGGATCTGGTGCAGGAGGGCACCCTCGGACTGGAGAGAGCCGTGGAGAAGTTTGATCCCACCCGCGGCTTTCGCTTCAGCACCTATGCCTACTGGTGGATTCGCCAGGGCACCACCCGGGCCATCGCCACCCAAAGCCGCACGATCCGGCTGCCGGTACACATCACCGAAAAGCTCAACCGGATCAAGCGTGTCCAGCAGGAGATCGCCAGTGAGCAGGGGCGTCTCGCCTCCGTGAGCGACCTGGCCAAAGAGCTTGGGGTCAGTGAAGACACGGTGCGCCAGACCCTGGCCAGAGTGCCCCGTTCGGTGTCGCTGGAGACCCGCGTGGGCAAAGACCAGGACACCCAGCTCGGAGACTTGCTCGAAGATGGGCATGCGACACCAGAGCAGACCCTCACCCGAGACGCGCTCCACGATGACCTCGAACATCTGCTGGATGAGTTGAACCCGCGGGAAGCCGAGGTGATCCGCAGTCGCTTCGGACTGGAAGACGACACACCGCGCACCCTGGCCGAAATCGGCGAGGCCATGGCTCTCTCCCGCGAACGCGTGCGTCAGATCGAAACGCGCGCTCTGCTCAAACTGAGGCAACCCCAGCGCCGCTCCAAGGTGCGCGACTACATCCAGGGGCTGGATTCCTGAGCTAGAAACGCCCTATCGCTGTTATCACCATGGCCAGCACGCCTTCCATCAACATCGGGATCTCCGAAGCCCAACGCAACGAGATCGCCGAAGGGCTCAGCCGTTTGCTTGCCGATACCTACGTGCTCTACGGCAAAACCCACGGTTTCCACTGGAACGTGACCGGCCCCATGTTCAACACCCTGCACCTGATGTTCATGGAGCAGTACACCGAACTCTGGAATGCTCTCGATGTGATCGCCGAGCGCATCCGGGCGCTGGGCGTGGTCGCACCCCACGGCGGCTCCACCCTGGCCGGCCTGGCTTCGATCAAGGAAGCCGAACAGAAACCGGCAGCGCTCGACATGGTGAGCGAGTTAGTGGCCGGCCACGAAGCCGTGGCCCGCACAGCCCGCAGCGTGTTCCCGCTGGTGGAAGCTGCCAGTGATGAACCCACAGCCGATTTGCTCACCCAGCGCCTGCAGATCCACGAGAAAACCGCCTGGATGTTGCGCAGCCTGCTGGAGGGTTGAGCCGGAGGGGGGTCCTCAGCCCTTGGGGTGCTCGGTACATTGAAGAGTCACCCGGGGGGTCATGGCCAAGTTCGTCTTCGTCACCGGTGGAGTGGTGTCCAGCATCGGCAAGGGCATCGTGGCGGCCAGCCTGGGGCGCTTGCTGAAATCACGCGGCTACAGCGTGTCGATCCTGAAGCTGGATCCTTACCTGAATGTGGATCCGGGCACCATGAGCCCGTATCAGCACGGTGAGGTGTTTGTCACCGAGGATGGCGCTGAAACCGATCTCGATCTCGGCCACTACGAACGCTTCACCGACACGGCGATGTCACGCCTGAACAGCGTGACCACAGGCTCGATCTATCAGTCGGTGATCAACAAGGAGCGCCGGGGCGATTACAACGGCGGCACCGTGCAGGTGATCCCGCACATCACAGGCGAGATCCGCGAACGCATTCACCGCGTGGCCTCCAACAGCAACGCCGATGTGGTGATCACAGAAATCGGCGGCACCGTGGGTGACATTGAATCTCTGCCCTTCCTCGAGGCCATTCGCGAATTCAGGGGCGATGTGGGTCGCCACGATCTGGCCTACATCCATGTGACCTTGCTGCCCTACATCGGCACCTCAGGCGAACTGAAGACCAAACCCACCCAGCACTCGGTGAAAGAGCTGCGCTCGATCGGCATCCAGCCGGATGTGCTGGTGTGCCGCAGCGACCGAGAGATCAACGCAGAACTCAAACGCAAAATCGGCGGATTCTGTGGTGTGCACGAACGGGCGGTGATCCCCTCTCTTGATGCCGACAGCATTTACGCCGTCCCCCAGACCCTCGAAGAACAGGGGCTGTGCCGGGAAGTGCTGGATGTGCTCAATCTCACCGACCACGACAGTGACATGCGTGCCTGGCAGCAGCTGGTGCACAAGATGCGCAACCCTGGCCCGGCGGTGAAGGTGGCCCTGGTGGGCAAATACGTGCAGCTCAATGACGCCTATCTCTCGGTGGTGGAAGCCCTGCGCCACGCTTGCCTCGCCCAGGATGCATCCCTCGATCTGCACTGGGTGTGCGCCGAAGAGATCGAAAACCGCGGCGCTGATGCCCTGCTGCATGGCATGGATGCTGTGGTGGTGCCAGGCGGCTTCGGCAACCGTGGCGTGGATGGCAAGGTGGCGGCAATCCGCTGGGCCAGGGAACAACGCATTCCCTTCCTGGGGTTGTGCCTGGGCATGCAATGCGCGGTAATCGAATGGGCCCGCAACCTGGCTGGCTTAACCGATGCCACCAGCGCTGAACTGGAGCCGGGCACCAGCCATCCGGTGATTCACCTCCTGCCGGAACAGCAGGACGTGGTGGACCTGGGCGGCACCATGCGCCTCGGGGTGTACCCCTGCCGCATCGCCGAAGGCTCGATGGCCGATCGGCTCTATGGCGATGAGGTGGTGTACGAACGCCACCGCCATCGCTACGAGTTCAACAACGCCTACCGCAATCTCTTTCTTGAGTCGGGCTATCGGATCAGCGGCAGCTCCCCCGACGGTCGCCTGGTGGAACTGATCGAACTGCCGGAGCATCCGTTCTTCACGGCTTGCCAGTACCACCCGGAATTCCTCTCGCGGCCAGGCCAGCCCCATCCTCTGTTTCGCGGCCTGATCGAAGCCGCCCAACAACGACTGCCCAACAGTCCCAGCGAAATCAAGGCCACGGCGTGAGTCAGGACCCGCCGGCCTCCGCCTCTCTCCCAGTGGTGGAGACCTTCCACTCCCTTCAAGGAGAGGGTCTTCATGCTGGCCGCAGTGCCTTCTTCATCCGCCTGGCGGGGTGCAGCGTGGGCTGCAGCTGGTGCGACACCAAACACTCCTGGCCCGCTGAGTCCCATCCAGCGCGCACCCTGCACAGCATCGCCACTGAGGCAGCAGCAGCAGCCAGCGACGGCGCAGCCTTTGTGGTGATCACCGGCGGCGAACCGCTGCACCACAACCTCGACGCCCTCGCGCAAACCCTGCGCAAAATCTGCGGGCTGCCTTTGCATCTGGAAACCAGCGGGGTCGACCCGCTCAGTGGCAATCCCGACTGGATCACCCTTTCGCCAAAACGGCACGCACCTCCCCGGGCCGAGCTGCTCAGCCGCTGCCATGAACTGAAAGTGGTGGTGCATGAACCTGCCGACCTGCTGTTCGCTGAGGTGCTGTCCGCGCAGGCGCCGCAAGCCGCCTGGCTGCTGCAACCCGGATGGGAGAGCGTTGAAGGACAACAGCTGGCGCTTGATGCAGCACGCCGCGATGGCCGTTGGCGGCTCAGCCTGCAAAGTCACAAGTGGCTGGGGGTGCGTTGAGCCGATACAACCGGCAGGTCATCAACTCCAGATGCCCCGATGCGCGTGGCCCTGCTCATGGCCCTGATGCTGGCCAGCGGCCAGGGGCAGCTCGGGCACGCACAACCGCAGCCCCCGCAACGGGTGCCGAAGCGCACAGGGGTCTCCAACCTGGCGCTACTGCGTTCCGCGCGGCCCCGGCAACTGCCTCCTTCCCACAGACCCTTCCGGCCGGGGGAGTCGCTGCAGCTCCGATACCCCCTCGCGCAGCGCGCTGACGAAGGGCAGCCCTATGGCTGGCGTTATTCAGAGCAGCGCCAGCGTTGGCGCATGCACGTTGGGCACGATCTGATCGCTCCGGCTGCCACACCCGTGCTCGCCATGCTCTCCGGCCGGGTGCATCTGGCCCAGACGATCAGTGGCTATGGCCTCACGATTCTGATCGAGCACGGCCGGGGCTGGCAGACGGTGTACGCCCACCTGCAAACAGCAAGTGTGCAACCCGGTCAGCTCGTGCGGGCCGGCGAACGCATCGGCCACGTTGGCCGCAGCGGATCAGCCAGCACCGACCATCTGCACGTGGAACTGCGACGCCTGCAGGGACGGCAGGCCTACGCCCTGGATCTTGCCCCGCTTCTGCCCCGCTAGGTTCTGCCCATGGATGATCTCCAGCCAGCCGTTCAGGCCTCCCTCGCCGCCCTCGGTGCGGACACCCTCGATCTGCTTCGCCGCAGCGACCTCCTGCACTCGCTGGTACGCCGCCAGTTGATGGAACAGGCAACCGCAGAGCTCACCCCACCGGATGAGCTGGTGAAGAAGGCGCTGATCAACCATTGCCGGCAGGAGCAACTCCAAGACGAAGCCGCCCTGAACAACTGGCTCGAGGAGCGCCACCTGAGCAGGGAGGAATTGCTCCATCAACTCAGCCTGCCCCTGAAATTATCCAAGCTGTCTCTCGACTGGTTCGGGCTTCAGGCCGAGGCGCGTTTTCTGCAGCGCAAAGAAGCCTTGGATCAGGCGACCTACAGCCTGCTGCGCGTGAAAGACTCCGGCATGGCCCATGAGCTGTATCTGCAGCTGGAAGCTGGGGAAGCCAGTTTTGAAAGCCTGGCCAAGGATCACAGTGAGGGGCCTGAAAAAAGCAGCAGTGGTCGGGTCGGGCCTGCCAGCCTGATGCGGGCCCATCCCCTACTGCGCACGGTTTTGCGCACAGCCACACCCGGCGTGGTGCTGGAGCCCATGCTGATTGAACAGTGGTGGGTGGTCACCCGCCTGGAGGAGCGCCACGAAGCCAGCTTCGACGAAACCATGCGTCAGCGCATGGCGGCGGAGCTGCTTCAGAACTGGTTGCAGATTGAGACGAAGTCAGTCATGACAACGCTCTTAATTCCGCAAGAATAAAAGCGCTGCAACCTCTTCACCCTGGAACCCGCAACGTCAAACGGACTCGGTGCCCTGCGCGCCAAATTTCTGGAGCTGGGGGAAGCACAGCGCTACGAGCTCGGCCAACCGCTCTGCGAAAGCCGCTTCATCCCCGGTCAGGTTCTCCTGATCGAAAGCGGCAATGCCAGGCTGCTCGGTGAGCAGGGCGGTCGCCTCAGCACTCTGGCGAAACTGGAAGCCGGCAGTGTGATCGGTGTGGCCTCGCTGCTGCGCGGTGCCGGCTGTGAAGACGTCCGCGCCGCGTCGGAGCTGATTGCACGCAGCCTGAGCGATGACCAGATTCTCGAGCTGATGCAAGGCGACGCTGCCGTTGCCGCCAGCTGCCGTCATCACCTCTGGGAAGCGGAGCTCGCTGCTCTGCTGCAGAGCTTGCTGAACCAGTCCCCCAAGCAATCCCGCCCCCTCAGCAGCTGGCTGCGTGAACTGCTGCCATTGGCCCACATCCTCGAGGCCTCCGATCGCGCAGCGGTGCAATCAGCACTGAGCGCGCAGAAGCGCCTGTTCCTCTCCAGCAGCCCAGAGAATCCAGATCTCGCTGCCAGCGGCGATGAACTGCGGGACGCTGACGCGATCGCAGCCCTTCCAGCGGACCGCCACGGCTGGCCCCTGCGCCTGATTGCCCTTCCAGCAACAGCGTTGCAGGACCTTGAGGCCGATGCTGCAGCTGACGATGTGCTCGAAGCGGAGGTGGTCAGTCCATCCCCAGGCAGCGCCCTGAGCCGAAGCGACATCCCCCAGGCTCCCCTGCGCCCGCCGGTCAGCCGCTTCAATCAACCAGGCACGGACAACCGCGATTTCTTCGTGGCGGGCGAGGGGGTGGTGGAGGAGACCCTGGCCTGTTTCCAGATGCTCACGAAGCTGATGAAGCTTCCGTTCCGGCGTGATGCCATCGAGCGGGTGCTGCGCGATCAGCTGCGCCGGGGACAAACCCCCACCCTCAGGCTTTGCGGACAGATCGCTGCAGGGCTGGGGCTGCATGTCTCTGGCGCCAAGGTGGCCGCTCGGATGGGACTGCGCCTGCAAACTCCCACCCTGGTGCCCTGGGGTGACGCGTTTGCCCTCGCTGTTCGCAGCGATCAACGCGGACTGGTGCTCGCTTCCCCCAGCCAGGGATTCGTGGAACTGGATGCCGAGCAACTCGACACCGCATTCCCCGAAGGCATCGATTTGCTGCTGCTGGATCGCACCAGCACCACACCGGAGCAGACCTTCGGCCCGTCCTGGTTCTGGCCAGCCCTGAAGCGCTACCGCGGAGTGCTGATCCAGGTGTTGACCGCCAGCTTCGTGGTGCAGCTGTTCACCCTGGCCAACCCACTGCTGATTCAGGTGATCATCGACAAGGTGATCTCTCAACGCAGCCTGGACACCCTGCAGGTGCTGGGCTTTGCCCTGGTGGCCGTCACCCTGCTGGAGGGGGTTCTCGGCAGTTTGAAAACCTATCTGTTCTCAGAAACCACCAATCGCATCGACCAGCGACTGGGTGCGGAGGTGATCGACCACCTGTTACGCCTTCCCCTCGGCTATTTCGACCGGCGCCCGGTGGGTGAGCTCGGGTCGCGGATCAGTGAGCTGGAGAAGATCCGCAACTTCCTCACCGGCCAGGCCCTCACCACCGTTCTGGATGCAGCGTTCTCGCTGATCTACATCGTGGTGATGCTGATTTACAGCTGGCTTCTCACCCTGATCGCCCTGGCGGTTCTGCCCATCCAGGTGGGACTCACCTTGCTGGGAGCCCCACTGTTCCGGCGCCAGTACCGCAAGGCCGCCGAGGCCAACGCCTCCACCCAAAGCCATTTGGTTGAGGTGCTCACCGGAATCCAAACGGTGAAAAGTCAGAACGTGGAAATGATCAGCCGCTGGACCTGGCAGGAGCGCTACGGCAAGTACATCAGCCGCAGTTTCGAAAAGACCATTACCGGCACGGCCCTGAGCCAGACCTCCCAGGTGCTCCAGAAGATCTCCCAGCTGCTTGTGCTGTGGGTGGGCGCCACCCTGGTGCTGTCTGGCGATCTCACCCTTGGTCAGCTGATCGCCTTCCGCATCATCTCCGGCTACGTCACCCAACCACTGCTGCGCCTGTCCTCGATCTGGCAAACGATCCAGGAACTGCGGGTGAGTTTTGAGCGCCTGGCGGATGTGATCGACACCCCTCAGGAATCAGACGATCAGGACAAAGCCAAGGTGCCCCTGCCGCCGATCGAGGGCGCCGTGAGCTTCGACAACCTCTCGTTCGGCTTCAGTCCCGGCACACCACCGGTGCTCCACGACGTTTCCTTGCAGATCAAAGCCGGCACCTTCGTGGGGATCGTGGGACAGAGCGGCAGCGGCAAAAGCACCCTGATGAAGTTGCTTCCGCGGCTGTATTCACCGGACCAGGGCCGCATCCTGATCGACGGCTATGACATCGACAAAGTGGAGCTGTATTCGCTGCGTCGTCAGATCGGCATCGTTCCCCAGGATCCCCTGTTGTTCTCAGGCAACGTGAACGAGAACATCGCCCTGACCCAACCGGATGCCTCCAGTGAAGAGATCGTGCTGGCCGCAAAAGTGGCCTGTGCCCACGATTTCATCATGGAACTGCCTGCCGGTTACAGCACACCGGTGGGCGAGCGGGGCGCCTCCCTCAGCGGTGGCCAACGCCAGCGGATTGCCATCGCCCGAACCCTGCTGGCCAATCCCAAGCTGCTGGTGATGGACGAAGCCACCAGCGCCCTCGACTACGAAACCGAACGCAAGGTGTGCGACAACCTGATCCAGGCCCTGCACGATTGCACCGTTTTCTTCATCACCCACCGTCTGTCCACCGTGCGCCGGGCCGACCTGATTGTGGTGATGCACCAAGGAGCCGTGGTGGAACAGGGAACTCACGATGAATTGATGGACCGTCGCGGTCGTTACTACGCCCTTTATCGCCAGCAGGAGGCCAGCTGAGATGACCATGAATCCGAACAACGGACCGGACGATCAGGAGCAGTCCAGCCCCGCCGGGAAGCTGGTGAAGCAGGCCCGCTCAGCCCTTGAAAGCCGCATCACCACAATTTCCGACCAGGAAAACGTGCTGCAGCAAAGCCGCTTCTGGATGAAGACGGTGACCTGGACCCTGATTGGCACCACCGCACTGGGCATTGGCTGGCTCGCCGTTGCCCGCACTGAGGAAGTGGTGGTGGCCACAGGCAAACTGGAACCGGTGGGCAACGTGAAAGACGTGCGCATTCCTCCCGGTGGCGTGGTGGAAGAGATCCTGGTGAAGAGTGGCCAGCGGGTGAGCAAAGGCCAGGCCTTGATCCGCCTCGATCAGGAAAGTACCGCTGAACAGCTGAAATCACTCACCCAAGGACTGGAGGAAAAAACCACCCAAATCGGTCAGAAGGAGCAGCAGTTGCAGCTCAAGAAACTGGAGCGTGTTCGCACCGAAGAGCTGAACCGGGAGCAGATCGCCACAACCCAAGCGAATCTTGCATTGGAGCAGGAGATCCTCTCGCGCCTGGAAAGCCTGGCCAAGGAGGGCGGCATCCAAGACATTCAATACCTGCAGCAGCGCAACAAGGTGCAGGAGCTCAAGGGTGAGCTCACCAAGCGGAAACTGGATGGACGCCGCCAGATCAACCAGATCGATCAGCAGGTTGAACAACTCAATGCTGAGCTGGCGGGTCTGCGCAGTGAGCGGGCCCAACTGAACGCAAACCTCACCGATGTGCGGGTCACCAACAAAAACCAGACCCTGCGCGCACCGGTGGATGGAATCGTGTTTGATCTCAAACTCAACAACCCTGGGTTTGTCTCCCAGGCCATGTCTTCAGAAGTGGCCTTGAAGGTGGTTCCCTTCAACACCTTGGAAGCCGATGTGGAGATCCCCAGCAACAAGATCGGTTTCGTACGCCCTGGCCAACCGGCCGATATCAGCATCGATTCTTTCCCGGCCACAGACTTCGGCGTACTGGCTGGAACCGTGCAATCGGTTGGCTCGGATGCCTTGGCCCCTGACCCCCAGCAGATGCGTCAGGAATACACCTACCCAGCAGTGATCAAACTTGATAGCCAGCAACTCAAACTCAACGACGGCAAGGAATTGCCCCTGCAAGTGGGCATGTCGTTAACGGCCAATATCAAGTTGCGCAGCGTCAGCTATCTGCAGCTTCTGCTGAATACATTCCAAAGCAAGACCGATTCTCTGAGGCAGCTCTAAGCCCTTCATTCACTGAGTCCAAAGGGAGCCTTCAACGTTGCACAGCCTTCTGCTGGCGGGTTTCCGCCTTCCAAAGGCGCCAACGCAATTCGGCACCCTTTGGCAGATCCACCACGATCGGCCATGAGGGGTTGTAGGGCACCAGATAGGGCTGCAGGCCGAGGGAGAGGAACGAGCGTTTCTCGGGCGCACCCGGTGGGCAGGCTTTTTTGGTGCTGATCAGGCGCAACGGTCCCTTCACTTCAAACAGGGCCTTGCCCGATGCCTGGGGCAGCATGCGCATGGTCATCCCAGGACCGGACAAGCGCTGAAGGTTGCAATCCAAGGTCACCTCCTCGCCCACGATCAACTGAATGCGCCAGTCGAGGGGATGGGCTGAAACCAACGGATCGCTGGTCTTGGGCAGCAGTCCGGATGGCTGGATCACCCAGCGCTGCAGGCCCGGTGCCGGTGCGGGATAGCCGCTCAGATCCAAGCGCGGGATGGCTGCCACAGGCGTCAGAGCACTCATCAGGATCACGGAGGCACCGGCACAAGCCCCGGAGATCGTCGTCAGAGACTGTGAGAACGCCATCGTCGACACCAGAACGGCAACAGAATGCCCAGCATGACCGATTCAACCGCGATTGCCCTGCTCTCCGGAGGGCTCGACTCCGCCACTGCCGCTGCGCTAGCGCAGGAAGCCGGCTGTCGCGTGATCGGCCTGTCGTTCGATTACGGCCAGCGCCACCGCCGCGAACTGCAGGCGGCAGCAGCCATTGCTGAAGCCCTCAACCTGGCGGAGCACCACACGATCAGCGTGAACCTGGCGAGCTGGGGAGGGTCCTCGCTCACCGACAGCGCCCAAGCCCTTCCGGTTGATGGCGTGCAGGACGGGGTGATTCCCAGCACCTATGTGCCCGGCCGCAACACGGTGTTCATCAGCATCGGGCTGAGCCTGGCCGAAGCCCGCGGCGCCGATCGCCTGGTGCTGGGCGTCAATGCCGTGGACTACTCGGGGTACCCCGACTGCCGGCCGGACTACCTGGATGCCTTTCAGACCTTGGCGGATCTGAGCAGCAAGGTGGGCCGCGAAGGACGGGGCCCACGGCTGTGGGCACCACTGGTGGAGTGGAGCAAGCAAAAAATTGTGGAGGAAGCACTACGCCTGGGGGTCCCGATCGAACGCAGCTGGAGCTGTTACAGCGGCGGTGATCACCCCTGCGGCGTGTGCGACAGCTGCCGGATCCGCGATGCCGCGCTGCAGGCTGCCGGTCGCCCTGATCTCTGCAGCAGCGCCAGCCGATGACACTGCTGCGCAAGCGCTTGCCCTGGCGTGAACCGGCTGACGTCGCCGCTGTTCTGGCCTGCCTCTACGGCGAGGAGGGCCTGATCTGGCTGGACGGCGATGGCGGCGAACTTGGCGGGCGCATCACCCTGGCGGCGGATCCACTGGAGCAGCACTGCTGCCGCGGCCTGCCTGGGGATCCTGAGGCCACCAACCCCTTTTCTGCCCTGCGGGAGCTGAGCCCAGGGCACTGGACGGGCTGGCTGAGTTACGACGCCGCCGCCTGGACCGAGCCTGGCAACCCCTGGAGCCGGGACCCGATGGCCAGCCTCTGGATCGCCCGCCACGATCCCGTTCTGCGCTTCGACCTGCAGGCCAGAGCGCTGCACCTGGAAGGCATCGACCCCTCCCGCCATGCGGCGATGGCGCACCTGCTGGAAACCCAGCCCATCAAGACCACACCATCCGACGCCAGTGCGAAGCAGCCCCTGGGTTGCCGCTGGCACCGCCACAGCGACCGCGACGCCTTCAAGGCCGGGGTTCTGCGCATCCGTGAGCTGATCGCCAGCGGGGATCTCTTCCAGGCCAACCTCACCGCCTGTGCGAGTGCAACGCTCCCGGAACCCATGGGCAACCTGGCGCTCTACCAACGCTTGCGCGATCGATGCCCCGCCCCGTTCAGCGGTGTGCTGATCGGCAGTGGCGCCGCCGCCGGCGAGGCCGTGCTGTCCACCTCACCGGAGCGGTTTCTGGAAGTGATGCCGGATGGAGCCGTGCAAACCCGACCGATCAAGGGCACCCGTCCACGCCATCCCGATCCACACATCGACGATGACCTGGCGGCCGAGCTGGTGTGCAGCGCCAAAGACCGCGCTGAGAACGTGATGATCGTGGATCTGCTGCGCAACGATCTCGGCCGGGTGTGCGTGCCGGGATCCGTGCAAGTGCCCGATCTGGTGCGCCTGGAGAGTTATGCACGGGTGCATCACCTCACCTCAGTGGTGACCGGGCAGTTGCGCGCTGGCAGCACCTGGGTGGATCTGCTGGAAGCCAGCTGGCCGGGGGGCTCGATCACAGGCGCTCCCAAGCTGCGCGCCTGCCAGCGCCTGCAGGAGTTGGAGCCTCTGGGCCGTGGCCCCTACTGCGGCTCGATCCTGCACATCGACTGGGATGGCCGCTTCGACAGCAACATCCTGATCCGCACCCTGCTGCGCAAAAACGCTGACCTGCGCTTGCATGCCGGCTGCGGCATCGTGGCCGACTCCGATCCTGAGGCGGAAGCCGAGGAACTCGACTGGAAACTGCTGCCCCTGCTGGAGGC
This sequence comes from Synechococcus sp. CS-197, assembly GCF_025128215.1. NCBI lineage: Bacteria > Bacillati > Cyanobacteriota > Cyanophyceae > Synechococcales > Synechococcaceae > Synechococcus > Synechococcus sp. CS-197. The sequence goes on from NZ_JAHLZC010000016.1 coordinate 120,304, forward strand.
GCTGGCATGAGCAGCACGCTGGCCTGGATCAATGGCACATGGGGAGATCCCTCAGAGCTCAAGCTGCCCTTGAGCGACCGCGGCTTGCAGCTGGCTGACGGCGTGTTCGAAACGGTGTTGATTCGCGGAGGTGAACCCCAACTGCTGCAGGCGCACCATGCCCGCTGGCGGGATGGTGCGACAACCCTGGGCATGGCACCACCACCGAGCCTGGAGGTGCTCGGCCCTCTGCTACGCGAAGCGATTCAGCTCGGTGGGCTCAATGATCACAGCGCAACCGCCCGCAGTCGCAACACAATCGAGCGCCATGGAGCCCTGCGCTTGAACTGGAGCCGCGATGGTGCTGCGGCCCGAGGCATTCAGGTGCCCGCGGGTGAACCGGATCCTGCCCTGCATCGCTTCTGGTTCACCCTCAGTGCGCATCAGCCCAGCTTCGCGGCCGTGCGCACCTGGATCAGTCGCCATGAACGGCGCAACGCCACCAGCCGCCTGAGCCATTGCAAAACCTTCGCCTACGGCCAAGCGATTCAGGCCCGCCGTGAAGCAATCGAGCACGGCGCCGATGAAGGCCTGTTGCTTAGCACCACAGGCGAACTGTGCTGCGGGAGCACCGCCAATCTGCTGGTGCAGCGCCAAGGCCAATGGCTCACACCACCCCTAAGCAGTGGTTGCTTACCAGGGGTGATGCGTGCACAACTGCTCAAACACGAACTTGCCCAGGAAGCCTCGATCCATGCCCAACCGGAACCTGGTGACTGCTGGCTGCTGATCAACAGCCTCGATTGCCGCGTGGTGAGCGCTGTGGATCGCCATGCATTAACAACCACAACGCAGGCCGAAGAGCTGTGGGGCGCGCTCTTGAAGGGCTAGACGGTACGTAATCGCGTTAGGTACGTGACGCAATTCACACGAGAACGTGCTTTGGCCCCATGTGTGCGCCGCGCCGTGGCCTCTGCCAACCTTTTGCCAACGCAGACTCCCGCGACACATCACCCTTGGCAGCCACTCTCAAACGCGACCTGGGCGTCAACTCTCTGATCCTCACGGTGGTGACCGGCACCATCGGCTCAGGCTGGCTGTTCGCTCCCTACTTCTGTGCCCGCATCGCCGGCCCGGCAAGCCTGCTGGCCTGGGTGATCGGTGGAGTGATGGCCTTTCTCCTGGCGCTGGTGTTCGCGGAGCTGGGCGCTCTGGTGAACAGCTCCGGAGCCCTCGCCCAGCTGCCCCTGCTCAGCCACGGGCGCCTGTCGGGATTCATTGGCGGTTGGAGCGCTTGGATCTCCTACGTGTCGCTGCCCTCGATTGAAGTGCTGGCCCTGCTCCAGTACCTCTCAAGCGTGCTGCCCTGGCTCACCCGCGATGTGGGCAGCTCCCAAGCCCTCACAGGTGTCGGCCAGCTTGTGGCGGTAGCCCTGCTGGTGCTGTTCACCTGGATCAACCTTGCAGGCATCAGCCAACTGGCGCGCTGGATCGATGGCCTCACCCTCTGGAAGCTGGTGGTTCCCCTGCTGGTCTCCATCAGCCTGATGCTGATTGCAGGCCACTGGGGCAATCTGCAACTCCCGGTCCCAGAGCAACAAAACACGCTGGTGGATGCCATCGGCAGCGGCGGCGTGTTGTTCAGCCTGCTGGGTTTCCGCACGGCGATGGACCTCGCCGGGGAAGTGCGCAATCCCCAGCGCAATGTGCCCCTGGCCATGGGAGTGGGCCTGGGCCTGTGCTTGCTGATTTATCTCGTCCTGCAGCTCGGCTTTCTCGTCAGCGTCCCACCGGAGGCCTTGCAGCAGGGTTGGAGCCGTCTAAACCTCAGTGCCCATGGTGGGCCGCTCGTGGCGCTGGCCACGGGTCTGGGCCTGGGCTGGGTGGCCACCCTCCTGCTCATCGATGCCGTGGCCTCCCCCGGTGCCACTGGCATGGCCTACCTGGGAATTTCCGCACGGGTGAGCTGGATGATGGGAGAGTGCCGACTGCTCCCAAATGCGCTCGGGCGGTTGAACCGTCGGGGGGTCCCCCACTGGTCGCTGATCAGCAGCCTGGTGATCAGCACCATCCTTCTCTGGGTGGCGCCGAGCTGGCAGGAGGTGGTCAGCTTCCTCACCTCCACCTTGATCATTGCCCTGGCCATGGGCCCGGTGAGCCTGCTCGCCCTGCGCCGCCAACTGCCCAACGCCCCAAGACGCTTTCAGATTCCCTGCCCCTGGCTGCTCAGCGGCATGGCTTTCGTGATGGCTACCTGGGCGACGAGCTGGAGCGGGCGGGAGGCTTTGGAGGGAGCCGTGCTGGTGATTGCGGTTCCCAGCCTGATCTACGCCCTCAGCAACGCCTGGAAAGGCCAGCCGATTGAGCTGACAAGCGGTCTGTGGTGGGCGCTGTATCTCGGCCTGTTGATTCTCGATATGGAGCTGTTCAGCACGGGCCAGCCCCTGGAATTACCCATGGGCTGGCACCTCGCCGTGCTGGCTGGGCTGGCTATAGCGGTGATGCCTCTGGCGGTGAACAGTGCGCTGAAGGATGCCTCACCCCATGCGCTCACGCCGCTGACGGAACCGACAGGCAGCCCTCAATCCACCTGATCCAGGTCATCGAGAAGTCTGGGGAGCCAATGCTCAACGGCTGCAGACCACCCATGGGCATGGGGAGCTGGTGCCAACTGGAAACGACCCTCCGCCAGGCCGGCCTGGAGGGCGGGATGCGGTCCGTCCACCCCTGGCACCACGATCGAGCGGTCGCCGGCATGCAGCAAAGGAAGGTCATTAGGCGAATCTCCCAAAGCCAGAACAGCCACGTCAGAGGCCCCCTGGCGCTGCTTCAGCACCGCGAGTGCCCGGCCTTTGCTGACGTCGGCTCCCAGCAGATGCCCCAGGCGATTGCCCTGCACCACCGCAAGCTCACGGGCCTGCGCCAGCTGTTGCAGGCGCCTGCGGGACTCACCATCCGGCGGAGACACAAACGGCACACTGCAGGCCCGGCGCTGAGCCTGTTGCAGGGCTTCCCCACCCAGGCCCAGCAAGCGATCGGCCTCCTGATCACTGAGATCATCCAGCGCCTGCAGCGGTTGCCCCAGGTCACGCGCCAAACCGTCGAGCTGGGGGCGCAGCTCCTGCCATGACGGACCGAGCCTCTGCTGCCAGGGGCTCCCATCGGCGTTCTCACCATGGATGGCTCCCCCGTTCTCGACGATGAACGGATCCCGCAGTCCGGTCTGTTCGCGGAAACGACGGACTTCTTCCGCTGTTTTGCTCGTACAGGGAATGAGGGGAATCCCCCGTCGCTGCAGCAGCCGAATCGTGCCCAGGGCTGGTGTCCAGTCGTAGCGATGGTCCATCAAGGTGCCATCAAGGTCAGTGACCACCCACCACTGACGCCTCAGGGTTGTCGTCATGACCTCACCAGCCAGAGCACTTCATAAGGGTTCAACAGATGGCGTTTGCGGGGCTCCAGGGTGCGGCCACTGAGGCAATCGACCCACGGGGAGGCCTCCTCCTGGTCGAGCAGTCCGGAGGGATCCAGGCTGAGACGGGTCGATGTGACGTTATGCACCGCCAAGAGGTGATGGCCTGCATGGGATCGATGCAGCACAACACGATCCTCCCGGTCTGGGCTCAGCACCTCCAGCTGACCATCCGGATGCAGCGCCGGCTGCCTTGCCCGCACCGCGAGTGCCTGCTTCAGCACCGTGACAACGGCTGCGGCGTCGCTGTCTGGATCCTGCAGACGACGCTCCACGGACCGGCGTGTGAACTGGGGTCGGTTGAGATCGCGCCGGTGCCCCGTGCGCCTGAAGCGACCGAGGTCATTGGCGGTGGCGAGCAGAGCCGGCAGGTAGATGGCCGGCACCCCAGGCAGAGCAAGCACCATCAACTGGGTGAGCAGAAAGCGTTCCCTCTGCCGGTAGCTGGGGTCGAGGCCGCCATCGGCCATGGCGCTCCACCAACTGATGTTGATCTCGTAAGGCACCTCAGAACCATCGGCCAAGCGGCGATGGCTCACCAGACCCCCGCGCTGCTCGCAGGCGATCAGCAGCTCCCTGAGCCGTGACGGCGGCATCAATCCCTCCAGCGGTCTCAGCCCCACGCCGTCATGACAGGCGGTGAAATTGAGCAACGCCGTCGACTCCGGCAGCGACGGCCAGCGCGACAGCCAACGATTGAGCAAATCAGCGGAGCCACTGACAGCCGCCTCAAGCAGCAACGGTGGCAGGGGAAAGTTATAGGCCAGATGGGCCTCTCGCCCCGTGCGCAGATACGAGAGATTCTCCTGCTCTGGAACATTCGTTTCCGTGACCACCACCCCGTTTGCGCAAGCGATCGTGAGCAACTGACGCAGGAGTTCCACCAGCTGGTGGGCTTGCGGCAGGTGGATGCAGGTGGTGTTGGGCTCTTTCCAGACGAAGCCCACCGCATCCAGACGGATCCAGCCCACCCCATGGGTCACCATGCGAGCGAGCAGACGGGTGAATCCAAGCAGCACCTCGGGATGGCGCCAGTCCACATCCACCTGATCGGGCCCAAATGTGGTCCAAACCTCACGCATGCTGATCGGACCCTGGAGCTTGGTGAACAGGGCGGAACTGCGGGGACGCACCACGTTGTCCCAACAGGGATCAGGACCCGCTTCCAACACGCAGAACCGACCCGGCTCCTGATCGCGCAAGAACTGGCGCACCCAGGGATGGGAGGCCGACACATGGTTCAAGACCAGATCAGCCATCAACCTGCGCCCCTGCGCAAGCTCCGCCAGGTCGCTCCAATCACCATGGCGTTCCTCCAGACGTTCGTGACTGGCCACCGCGAATCCGCCATCGCTTGAGGCCTCCAGGAACGGCAACACGTGGAGAACGGCGGCGAACTCTGAGAGATGGCAATTCAAAAAGGTGCGAAGACTCACCAAGGCCGGCTGATCGTCCTCAACGACTGTGTCGGCGTAGGTAATCAGCACCACATCGTCGACACACCAGGGATTGCCTTGGGTGCGGATTTCGCCATTCGCCGATGCAGAGCCGAGAATCTGCAGCAATTGCGACGACAAGCTCTCGAGATCCCCGGAAGGATGGCACTCGTAAAGGCATCTCAGCAGATTCCCCAGCGTTCGCTCGCTCTGAAACTGCACTCTGCTTCACCTGAATCCCTCTCAGGTATGGAGCAACCGCCTTCTTTTCGTTGTTGCATCGCACACCGCATGGATTTTCAGCAGAGCCTGATCGCCACGGTTCACGACTACAGCCTGGGCAATCTCAACGCCATCGCCTTCAACCAGGAGCTCAAGCAGAGGCCAACCGCTCTGCTCATCCCCTGCCTGATGGAGGAATTCAGCAGACCCGCTCTGCGCCTGATCCGCGACACGCTGTCCTCGCTCACGGAACTGTCCAGTCTGGTGATCGCCCTATCAGCGGACAGTGCAGACGATGTCAACGCTGCGGAGGCATTCTTTGCTGAAATGCCCTTCCCCGTGCATGTGCACTGGACCAACGGTCCGGCCGTGAAGGACATCCTCACGTCGATGGAGCAGCACGGACTCGATCTCACCGGTCCTCCCGGCAAGGGCTGGGCGGTGTGGCAGGGCCTGGGCGTTGCCTGCCAACACGCCGAGGTCATCGGCCTGTTCGACGCCGACATCCGCACCTTTGGATCCGGCTATCCGGAACGGATGCTCAGGCCCCTGCTCGACCCTTCCCACGGGATGGCCTACGTGAAAGCTTTCTACAGCAGGCTCTCGCTGGAAACCCAAGCTCTTCAGGGGCGCGCCACCCGTTTGTTTGTCGGCCCCTTGCTCACAAGCCTTGAGCAGATCTTTGGCCCCCTGCCCTACCTGCGCTACCTGCAGACGTTTCGCTACCCATTGGCAGGGGAATTCGCCTTCACAAGGGATCTGGCGATGAATCTGCGCATCCCATCGGATTGGGGCCTGGAAATGGGCCTGCTCTCGGAGGTGTATCGGCACGTTGCACCCAGCCGCATCGCCCAGGTGGACCTTGGTTTGTTTGATCACAAGCACAAGAGCCTGGGCCAACAGCCGAATGAGGGACTGCAGCGGATGGCCAGTGAAATTTTCTGCACGGTGTTGCGCAGCCTGATGGAGCACGAGGGATCCGTGGTGTCCATGGATCAATTGCCAACCCTGGAGGTGCTGTACCGGCGGGTTGGCGAAGATCGGGTACGCCAGTTCGGTCTCGACTCTGCAATCAATCGCTTGCCCTACGACCGGCATGGCGAAGAGCTGGCGGTGCATCGCTTCTCCAAACTCCTGAGGCCTGGCCTTACAGCGCTGATGGCATCGCCGATCGCCCATCAACTGCCGAGCTGGTCGAGGCTGCACAGCTGCAATCCTTCGTTTGCCTCCGAACTTGCCCTGGCCGGCCGCGCCGACCGAAGCGCCAGCTTGCACAGGACTCGAGCACGGCGGCCGCGTCGCCCCAACTGTTCCACCGTGCCATCCCCTGCAAGAGGCCGCTCAACCTCAAGCGCTGCTGCCTGACTGGAACCACAGAAGATTAAGAAAAGCAAAAGCAGCTGGCATTCGGTGGCCAAACCAACACTTTTTTTGGCTCAAAACCTAGAGATTCAAAGTCTGATTTTCAGAACACATGATTGAGTGTCTGTACAGCAACAACAGCGACAAAATGGTCATTCTGAAGTGCATTGGCGAAAGGCATTTCTATCGAGAGAAAGTAGTGATGGCGCACGAGCTGTTCTGGTTTGAAGCCCCATCAAACAGCAGACTTGAAATCTGGAAGATGTCATCGCAAGGGCAGATGCTTGAGGTGCGCGCAGATGTGAGCGACTATGCACTTAACGCTGAAACAACGTCCGTGAAAGTGGCTTGACCGATCACAGCCATCAAAGCCGGAATGCGTGCACTGTTGTACACGCGGAACTCCTGAAGCAACGATGCCCCTGGCTCCCGGACCGCCTGGTTGAGCACTACGGAGCCATCAGGATCCGACACCGAGCGATGGAAGGTGCCGGGGGGAATGCGCAGGATGTCGCCACCGCTCTGCAGACGCACGACGTGAAACGGCTGCGTCCAAGCCAGATTCACCAGATAAAAGGTACGGCCACCACTGGCCGCTAAAAGATTGTCTTCCTGGTGAGGATGCAAATAAAACTGCCAGGCACCGCTGCCTGGAGCATCGGGTGGACTGATCGCTGGCCCGCTATGAATCACCAGATCACGGGCATTGGATGTGGCCACCGTCACATCAAAGAAACGCACAGCCGGAGTATCACGGAAGCGTTCATAAGACAGCAGTTCAAACATCCTGGATGAGTCTTTCAACGACCAAAACAACAACGCTTTTGTAGAGACTCCTGTTCAGGAAAACGGTGGCATCGACAACGCTTCAGCCACCCAGATACGCCATCTCCGCATGTGGCGCTGAAGCGGTGAACCCCTGACGCTCCTCGCTGTAGCGATCCCGGCGTTGCTGCCAGAGCCCGCGCACAACAGCCTCCAAGGTCTCCTCGCTGTGCAGGAAGGGACGCAGATCCGTGCCCTCAGAGGCAAACAGGCAGGTGAAGGCCTGACCATCGGCCGTGACACGCAGACGATTGCAATCCCCGCAGAAGGGCTCCGTGATCGAAGCGATCGTGCCGATCCGGCCACGTCCATCCGCGTAGCTCCAGCGTCGAGACGTTGCTCCCGATTCCCGCGGCAATGGCCGCAACGGCCAGCGCGCGTCGATGCGCTGGACCATCTCCGCCGCTGAGATCACCTGATCCGGCGCCCAGCCATTGCGATTCCCCACATCCATATATTCGATCAAACGCAGCTCCACACCTCGTTCGCGCGCCAACGTCGCCAGTGGCAGCAATTGAGAGTCATTCAGTCCTCGTCGCATCACGGCATTGAGCTTGAGCCCTCCGCTTGCAGGCTCGAAGCCAGCGCGGCGCGCGGCGCTGAGGCCTCCAAGAACCTGCTCAACCAAGCGCTCGCCGGCGCGTTGGCCTCCACGCAGGCCCGCCATCGTGGCCACAACGCCCCCTTCCAAAGCATCCAGGCTCACAGTGATGCGATCCAAACCGGCGGCCCGCAATGCCAGGGCCTTCTCCGGCGTCAGCAGCACCCCATTGGTCGTCAACGCCACCTCCTGCAACCGAGCGAGGGGATCGGCAGCATTCGAACGGCCAGCCGCCAACGCTTCAAGCAGCGGCAACAAGCGATCACTGAGAAGCGGTTCACCTCCCGTCAGCCTCAGGGTATGGACCCCTAAACCGCAGGCAACCCTGACCAAGCGAACCTGCTGATCCAGACGCATCAGTCCTGGCAGCTCCTCCGAATCCGGGCAGCAATAAGGGCAGGCCAGATTGCAGCGGGCCGTCAGCGACAACCGCAGAACCCCGAAGGGGCGGAACCATTGATCAACTGGAGGTGGCGCAGGGCTCATCGCATCAACGCTGCCAGATCGTCTGGCCTGTTCACATTGATCAGATCCCGGTCAGGGCAGAGAAACGTGCTGTACGGAATCCGCTCCAACCAACCGAACCATCGGCCACGTCCCTGTGCCAGCTCCTGGTCGAGCGCACATCTGTTGTGCGCTCCACAGGGATACACGCCAAACAACGGCTGCAAGCGATCGTCACCACCCTCTGCGACCAGGGCCTGACTTTCGGCCTGGCGCCAATGGCGCAGAAGCGACTGCAGCGTGCTGCGGCGTAAACCAGGCATGTCCACCGGAAGCGTGAGCCAGGCTTCATCCTCCCGTTCAGACAACACACAACTGAACGCCTGCAAAGGTCCTGCCGGTGCCCAAGGCTCTGCCTGAACGGTCACACCAGATTGGCCGGCAAGACAGTCCCGATGGCTGGCATGGCCACTGAGCACCCACACCTCAAGGCCCACGGAACGCAGAAGCTTGACTGATGCGACCAACCAGGGATCGCCATTGGCGTGGCGAAGCAGGGCTTTATCGGATCCCATTCTCTGACTGGCACCTCCTGCGAAGAGCACAGCGCGAAGTAAACGAGACATCGACAAACCATTGATTCATTACCTATCAATCCTCGGCCTAACTACTTCTGTAACAACGGCTACTCCTTGACCAAGAGGACCCGCCTGTGATTCTGGCGAGCGACTGCGTGACCCTGGATTTGGTAGCGATTGCAACCCAGAGCCGGCCTTGCGAATGGTGCAATAAGTCAGCGGTCTGCATGAGCGCCGCTTTTTGAATCCTGAGCGCATTCTTTTCGAAGCCGGGGTTTGACTCTTCATCCCAACCAAACCCCATGCTTGGCGAACTTTGGTCATTTCAGGGGAGATACAGAACACTGCATCTCACCTGGTTTGCCTTCTTTCTTACTTTTGTTGTCTGGTTCAATCTGGCTCCACTAGCCACCACCGTGAAAGCCGACCTCGGACTCACGGTTGGTCAGATTAGAACCGTAGCCATCTGCAATGTGGCACTCACCATTCCTGCACGTGTGCTGATCGGCATGCTGCTCGACAAATTTGGTCCCAGGCTCACTTATTCCACCCTTCTGGTGTTTTCGGTGATCCCTTGCCTGATGTTTGCATCTGCTCAGGACTTCAATCAGCTGGTGGTTGCTCGCCTGCTGCTGTCGATCGTTGGCGCAGGATTTGTGATCGGCATCCGTATGGTTGCTGAATGGTTTCCCCCAAAAGAAATTGGCCTGGCTGAAGGCATTTACGGAGGTTGGGGAAACTTCGGATCCGCATTCTCTGCTCTTACCCTGGTTGGTCTTGCCGGTTGGCTCTCCTTCTCCGGCGGCTTCACATTGCCAACTGGCGATGTGCTGAATTGGCGCGGCGCCATCGCCCTGACAGGGATTATTTCAGCCGTTTATGGTGTGATCTATTACTTCAATGTAAGCGATACCCCTCCAGGGAAAGTATATCAACGCCCTGAGAGAACGGCTGGCCTTGAAGTCACAAGCATGCGTGATTTCTGGGGACTTCTGGGCATGAACGTGCCTTTCGCGGCCATTCTCTGCGTGTTGTGCTGGAGACTTCAGAAGGTGGGTTTCCTCAATGCATCCACCTATCCCCTCGCCCTCCTCGCTGTTTTGGTTTGGTTTGTCTTTCAAACCTGGGGAATCATTCGCACCAACAGAGATCTGATTATGGGGACCAAGGTGTACCCCAAAGAGGATCGTTATGAGTTCAAACAGGTCGCCATCCTTGAGCTGACCTACATCGTTAACTTTGGTTCAGAGCTGGCCGTGGTTTCCATGCTGCCAACGTTCTTCGAAACCACATTTGATTTGCCGAAAGCAACGGCCGGAATCCTTGCGTCCTGCTTTGCATTTGTAAACCTGGTGGCCCGTCCGGCCGGAGGTTTGATTTCCGACAAACTTGGCAGCCGTAAAAACACCATGGGTTTCCTCACCGCAGGTCTGGGTGTCGGCTATCTGATCATGAGCTTGATCAAGCCCGGAACCTTTACCGGTACCACTGGCATTGTGATCGCCGTCTTGATCACCATGCTCGCCTCCTTCTTCGTCCAATCGGGTGAAGGCGCCACCTTCGCGCTGGTGCCTCTGGTCAAGCGTCGCGTGACCGGACAGGTGGCAGGCCTGGTGGGTGCCTATGGAAACGTGGGCGCAGTGACCTACCTCACCATTTTCAGCCTGCTGCCGCTTTGGATGGGAGGTGCTGGTGAACCGACCGCGGAAACGATTGCAGCGTCGAACAGTGCCTTCTTCCAGATCCTGGGCATTGCCGGATTGATCGTTGCCTTCTTCTGCTTCTTCTTCCTGAAGGAACCCAAGGGCTCCTTCGCTGAGTTGCACGAGGGTGAAACCGCCGCTGAGGGCACTCCCTCAATGGCTCGCTAACACCGCAAATCCATCTCCGGATGGTGACCACCCCCGATGCCTTTGGCATTGGGGGTTTCTCAATTCATTGGAGTGCTGCCATGCCGCCCACCACTGCGTCTGTGCAAAGTCAATGTCCTTACTGCGGCGTTGGCTGCGGCCTGGACCTGTTGCCTCCAGGCGAAGCTGGAAAAGCGGTGAAGCGCGACGCCGAAGGCAATCCGATGTGGAGTGCCCGCGGTCATCGCGAGCACCCATCCAGCCACGGACAGGTGTGCATCAAAGGTGCCACTGTTGGGGAGACTCTGGGACAAGGACGCCTCAGCCAGCCCCTGTATCGAGCAACGCTGACTGATCCGTTTGAAGCCATTAGCTGGAACAGCGCGTTTGACCTGCTCACCGAGCGCATTCAATCCACTCTGGCCAGCAAAGGAGCTGATGCCATTGCCATGTATGGCTCTGGCCAGTTTCACACCGAGGATTACTACATCGCTCAGAAGCTGCTGAAGGGAGCTCTTGGCACCAATAATTTCGATGCCAATTCGCGGCTGTGCATGAGCTCAGCCGTCGCCGGCTACACCCGCAGCCTCGGCTCCGACGGCCCACCCTGCTGTTACGAGGATCTCGATCACTGCTCGGTGGTCATCTTGATCGGCACCAACACCGCCGAATGCCATCCGGTGCTCTTTCAACGACTGTTGAAACGCAAAAAGCGTGATCCCAACGGACTCACCATCGTGGTAGTCGATCCCCGCAGCACGGACACAGCCAAGATCGCCGATTACCACCTCGCGCTTGCCCCTGGCACCGACCTCGCACTGCTGCATGGCCTGGCGCGCCTGATCATTCAGGACAACGGCTTCGACAGTGACTTCATCGATACCGCCACCGAGGGCTTCGCAGGGTTCACCCAAACGATCAAGACCTGGACACCGGGAAAAACCAGCAAGTTCTGCGGCATCGCCGAGAAAGACCTGCGCGCCGTGGCCAGGCTTTGGAGCCGCAAAGAAAGGATTTTGAGCCTTTGGTCGATGGGCGTGAACCAACGGCGCGAAGGAACTGCCGTGGTGGGGGGGCTGATCAACCTTCACTTGCTCACCGGAGAAATCGGCAAGGCCGGCGCAGGTCCCTTCTCACTCACAGGTCAACCGAATGCCATGGGTGGGCGCGAAGCCGGAGGACTCGCCCATCTGCTTCCCGGCTACCGGTTGGTCACCAATGCGGACCACCGCCATGCGGTTGAGAAAGCCTGGGGGTTTGCCCCTGGATCAATCGCTGCCCACCCAGGACTGGATGCATGGAAGCAAGTGGAAGCGATGGAACGGGGTGAACTCGATCTCTGGTGGGTGGCTGCAACGAACCCCCTGGTGAGCATGCCGGATCTCGAACGCGTCAAAGCCGCGATGCAACGTTGCAAGCTCGTGGTGGTGAGCGAAGCCTATGCGGATACCGAAACGTCGCATTACGCCCATCTGCTTCTGCCTGCAGCGCAGTGGAGTGAAAAAAACGGGGCGATGACCAACTCAGAACGGCGGGTCACCTTCTGCCCGGCATTCAGGCCCCGCCATGGCGATAGCCGGCCGGACTGGGACGTGTTTGCAGAACTAGGACGACGCCTCGGGTTTGTTGATCAGTTTTCCTACAACTCATCTGCGGAGGTGTATGAGGAGTTCACCGCGATCACGGCAGCCCGCGTCTGCGACATGTCAGGCCTCAGTCACGCTCTGCTCCAGGAACATGGCCCGCAGCAATGGCCCTATCCCAAAGGCGAAGGCCCAACCACAACCTCCAAACGTCTCCACGAAGACAAACGATTCCCAACACCCAGTGGTCGGGCCAAATTTCAACAGGACAAACCCCTGGGTCTGGCGGAACCCCCCTGCGAGATGTACCCGCTGGTGCTCACAGTGGGTCGCTATCTCGGTCAGTGGCACACGATGACGCGCACAGGCAAAGTCCCACGCCTGAACGCCATGCATCCCGAGCCCAGCCTTGAAATGCATCCCAACGATGCCAAACGCTTTGGTCTGGACGACAAGGGCTTGGCAGCCATTACATCCCGTCGGGGCACATTGACCGCGCGGGTGTGCATATCCGAGCGCATCCGCATCGGATCGGTGTTCCTACCGATGCATTGGGGCTTCACCCAGGCCGAAGCCTGCGAAGCCAATGCCCTCATGCACGATCAGGCCTGTCCGATCTCCAAACAACCCGAACTGAAAGCCTCAGCAGTGGTGGTGGCTCCGGCAGTGTCGGTTGTGAAACCGTCGGAACAAGACACCGGCATTCTGGACAACCTGCGGCGGCTGCTCACCCCAGCACTTCGCTGAATGCGGCGTCCAAGTTGTGGTGATCATGGCCTGGGCGCGCCAACTTGCAGAGCGCAAAACGGTCCAATTCGCAGAGATTTCTCCAGCGATGCAGTGAAAGGTCAACCTGGCGCGTCTTCGCAGCCTCCAGGAGAGACTCAGGCAGAGCGTCGGAGTGCTGCCAGGGTTCCTGCGTGCAGGGCGGGAGATCCTTCACCACGCCATCAGCCATGGCAGCCGTGCAGATGCGCAGGTGATCGCGCATGCGCGTCAGTTCTTCAGCCCCATCGCCCCAATCCACCAACATCTGGCGTTGCTCCTGAGACATCGCAAGCCAATGGCTGAGCTTGAGCTTGACGCCTGCCAGATCAAGTTTGCGGCGAACACACAGGGGAATGCAGCGCCAGGAGCCGATGAAATCCTGTTCAAAGGCATAACAATGCCGCGACTGATCAAGTTGCCGGCGCATTGGTATCGGGAACGACCGTTTTTTCTTCTTTAGCTCAAAACAGTGACATCCACGACGAACCGTTGGCTCGGAACCATCGAAAGTCGTGCACAGCTCGATCACTCAGATGCGTTTCGCCCTCTCCCTTGGACTGTTGTTCGGCTCTGCCCATGGTTGGCTCGCATCTGAAGGGCTGGCCTCAGGTCTGTTTGTGATCAATCAGGAAACTGGAACAACTCTGAAAACTTTCAGCGCATTCGGTAACGGTTTAGACAGCAGTTATCCATGATGGACTAACTCCCATCAACTCGAAGGATGACATTCAGCACCTCTTCCAGCCAAGTCACGCGCAGCCCGATCACCGTCGCCGCTGGATTTATCGGAGCCTTCATCGTTGCGACCCTTGCTGTTCAGCTGGTTCGCAGCCAAACCTCAGCAGCCAGCCCTTCCGTGAACGCCGGCCAAGCGAGCGCTGTTGAGCCTGTCATCGCATCTCAGGCCGCCATGTGGTCCGTTCTGGGCACGAGCGAGGCCAACTGATCCCAGCCGATTCAGTCTGCATGTCTGAACAACTCACGCACCTCACCAGCAACGGTGAAGTGCACATGGTGGATGTCGGCGCGAAAGCCGTCACCAAGCGCACGGCAACAGCCTCAGGTGAGTTGTTGATGCAGGCCGCAACGTTGGACTTGGTGTTGAGCGGAAGCAGCCCCAAAGGGGATGTTTTTGCCGTTGCCCGCATCGCTGGGATTCAGGGAGCCAAGAAAACAGCTGAGTTGATTCCTCTCTGTCATCCGCTTCCGCTCAGTGGACTGACGGTGGAGATCAAACCTGAGCAGGCATTACCGGGTCTGCGTGTCGAGGCCACCTGCAGCACCACCGGGCAGACCGGTGTGGAAATGGAGGCCATCACAGCCGTGTCAACGGCGCTGATCACCCTCTACGACATGTTGAAGTCGGTGGATCCAGGCATGTCGATCCGGCAGATTCAGCTGCTCGAAAAAGACGGGGGTCGCCATGGCCACTGGAAACGCTGAGCCCTATGGCCGCGAGGGCCTTGCGCTCGACGAAGCACGTCAACGAATCCTCGATGCGCTGAAGGCCAGACCAACCCGGTTGACCACGGTCACGCCAGAGCTGATGCCGCTTCGAGACGCTCTGGGCCGCGTGCTTGCCGACGCCGTCAAGGCTCCAGCCGATGTGCCTGGGTTTCGCGCGTCGATCATGGACGGGTACGCCTTGGGCCAAGACTGTCAACCCAATGCCGGAGACAGTTGGACGCTTGTTGGGCGCTCGGCGCCTGCTGATCCCTACCAACAAACGCTGCATCGCGGTGAAGCGATCCGGATCCTCACGGGGGCGCCGCTTCCGCAAGGAGCTGCCTGGGTTCTGCCCCAGGAATTGATTGCCAATCAGAACGGCACCATCCGCCTGGTCAAAGACGCATCCTCCAACCCGTGGATCAGACCCACCGACGAGGAATGCAGCCAGGGTTCCCTGCTCCTCGCCTCTGGCGATCGCCTCGGTGTGGCCGACATTGGACGTGCCTCGAGTTGTGGCATCTCCCATGTGAAGGTGCAGCGAAGGCCTCGAATCGGCCTTCTGGTCACAGGCGATGAGCTGGTTTCACCCGGGGAAGAACGCAGCAACGGCGCCATCTGGGAGAGCAACAGCACGCTGATCCGAGGCATGCTTGAACGTCTTGGCTACCCAGCCGTGGACTGCCGGCTGGTCGCCGATGAATGCCAACTGCTCAAACAAGCCATCCTGGATCTGGCCGCGAGCTGCGACGTGATCGTGAGCACCGGTGGCGTGTCGGCAGGCGATAGCGACTGGATCCGACCGCTGATGCAGGACCTGGGCCAGGTGGAGTTCTGGAAACTCTTTCTGAAGCCAGGGCGCCCGTTCGCCTTCGGCTGGTTCGGCGATGCGGTGCCTTTTTTCGGGTTGCCGGGTAACCCTGTCGCAGCAACCGTCACCGCACTTCAGCTGCTCTGGCCAGCCCTGCAAATCCTTGAAGGTCAATCGAGTCCTGAACTGTTGCCCAGAATGCCCGTGCGCTTGGCAACGCCCTACCGGCGCAAACCCGGACGACCGGAACTGGCACGGGCATCGCTGGACTGCAGCCCAGACGGACAACTGCTCGCGCGCATCGATGGGTCCCAAGCCTCTTCGCGCATCGGATCGCTTCAGAACGCGGATTTGCTTGTGGAAATTCCCGCGGACTCGGGCCCCTTAGACATCGGTCAACAGGTCTGGGCCCAACTGCTCCGACGACGCATTCTTTAACGCGTCTAGGGATTCAGAGCGGAGTATTGGCGCCAAGCCACGTGCCAACCCCACCACTCCACTCCCGTTTCCAAAACGGTGCCTCGTGTTTCAACAACTCGAGCAAGTCAGAGCAGCAGCGTTGCACCGGTCCGCGGCGATCGCCACTGACAGCCACCAACACGATCAGATCGCCTGGGGACAGTCGGCCGACACGATGCAACACCAAGGCGGACTGGACGCCGTGGTCGCTCAGTTGTTGTTGGGTGAAACTCAGCAACAGGCGCTCACACAAGCCTGGGTAGTGGCTGAGTTCCAGGGCTTCGAGTGGAGCACCATCCATGGTTTCAGGCCGCACATGCCCCATGAACACAGCCGTGGCCGCAGCAGCTGAGCCTGCGCGTTGAAGCCAACGATCCAGCTGATCCGTTGCTGAAAAGGGTTGGGAATGAATCGCAACCTGCACGGCATCGTGTGCGCTTGTCATCCCTTCAGCCTCCCGTGAAAGGAGGAAGAAACGCCAGCTCGTCTCCATCATTCAATGGATGATCCGCAGCGACAAAACTCTGATTGACGGCGACACGGACCCCACCGGGCCAGGCACCGAGATCAAGCAACTGCCAGATGGCCTGCGGCGTGCACAGCGTGTGCGCTGAAAGGGTGAAAGGTCGGCTCGACCAACCGGCGCGATCACGCAGAGACGCGAAGAGAAGCACCTGCACCGTGCACGCTGCGCTCAATCGCGTCTCACCCATGACCCCAACTGTTCACCGTCAAGGTTCTAGCGTTTACTGCGTTCCATACCCCGCAGAATCCGCGTGCTGTCCATCGCCCTGTTGACGATCTCAGACAGCCGGACGCTCACATCGGATCCAAGCGGAGATCGACTGCAAGAACGGCTGGTCAATGCAGGCCATCAACTGGGTTGCCGGGACCTTTGTGCCGACGACCGTTATCAAGTCAGAGCAACGGTGAGCCAGTGGATCGCCGATCCAACCGTGGATGTGGTGATCACCTCCGGTGGCACAGGACTCACGGGACGGGATGGGAGCCCGGAAGCGATCAGCCCACTTCTCGACAAACACATGGAAGGCTTTGGCGAACTCTTCCGTGTGCTCTCGTTTGAAACCATTGGAACCAGCACACTCCAGAGCCGCTGCCTGGCTGGCGTCGCTAACGGAACCTTTGTGTTCGTGTTGCCCGGATCCCTTGATGCTGTCACCACAGCCTGGGACCGATTGATCGCAGCGCAGCTCGATGAACAGACCCGACCCTGCAACCTGGCGCAAATTCGGGAACGCCTCAAAGAATCTGCCGACCATCCAGCCTGATCCCCCTAGAAGGGAATGGGCATGGTGACGGCCGCCGGCTCAGGTGCACAGGCGCTGATCTGCTCCTTCACCACATCGCCAACCACCACGATGGACGGGGATGCGAACTGTTCCTGACGCGCCCGTTCAGCAATGGTCGAGAGCACGGCCTGCAGACAACGCTGCCCGGCCACGGTTCCCTGCTGGATCACGGCCACGGGGGTCTCGGGGCTGAGGCCTCCAGCCATCAGCTCATCAGCGATGCGCGGCAGGTTGTGAAGCCCCATGTAGATCACCAGGCCATCGCTCGCAGACGCCAGGGAACGCCAGTTCACCGATGGTCGGCGCTTATCGATCTCCTCGTGGCCTGTCACGAACGTGACCGAAGACCCGGCGCGCCGATGGGTGACGGGGATTCCCGCATAGGCCGGTGCTGCAATCCCAGCAGTCACCCCCGGCACCACTTCCACCTGCACACCATGTTTCACGAGATGCGCTGCTTCCTCACCCCCCCGACCAAAAAGGAACGGATCACCACCTTTGAGGCGAACAACACAGGCGTGACGTGCCGACAGCTCCACAAGCACAGCATTCGTGCTCGGCTGCGGGACGGAATGGTGCCCCCTGCGCTTGCCAACGAAGTGACGTTCACAGTGCTCTGGCACAAGATCCAGAACCTCCCGAGGCACGAGCGAGTCGTACACCAGCGCATCACACGTTTGGAGCAGACGGTGCGCCTTCACGGTGAGCAGTTCAGGGTCTCCTGGACCAGCACCGACGAGATAGACAGTTCCAGAACGGTTTGAAGCGGTCACGGCAGGGAAACAAGCAAATCAATCAGGCCCTGACGGATCAGGGGATGGTCCAGCAGAGGGGGCCATTCTCCAGCCTCCCCGAGGGACTCAGTCATCCGGTTTGGAGCTAACGCCAAGGTGAGTGGCTGGGCTTCTGGGTGGAGGCGTTGGTACTCAGGCCATTGATCAAAGGGCACAAGCGGGCGCCCCATACGCACGGAGAGCTGGGCCAAGAAGCGATCAGCCAAGCCTGGACGCAGAGGGTGATGAATCAACACGCCCGTTGTTGATGCATGCACCTGCAGCGCCTGAGCCACCAGGCTCCACCAGCTGGTCCACGCTCCTAAAAATGGCAGCAGCGTCAAGGACTGGCCTTCCCTTACGAGACGACGACGGATCATCGGAACATCAACCCGGGCATGGGCGCCGGGCCAGAGCAGCATCGGCACCAGCCATAGAGGCCCATCAGATCGAGACGGGAATGAAGTCCCGGTAAGGACTTCAAGCTCCACAGGTGCCCGGCGAGCTGACTGCACAGACTGGCAAAGCCCTCGCAGGGCCTCTGGAACTTCGCCTCCAGCACGACCGTGCACCACCAGACGGATTGCACGCTGAGGCAGCAAAGCACTGTTTGGTAGCAATGGCCACGCCCTGGAGGCAGGAGCGGCTGTTCTCATCGGTGCATGTTGACCAAGTTCAGCTCCATGACCCGCCGACGTGCCTCCAACCGTTCCGCTATGGACCGAACCGCATTGGACCGAGCCGCAATGGAGGCGCGTTCCGAACGGAGGCGCACTGCTGAACGTTATCGCCCGGAGAGCCGCCAACGCCTGAACGGGGACCGGTTTCAAAGCGAACTGGATCGGGACTTCGCCGCCATGAAACGGGTCTGGCAGATGTTGAGGCACGGAGCTGTGCGCATGCTTGGCGAAGTTGGGCGCCAATACTGAAAATGCGGAATGGTGCCTTCTACGGCTGCATCTGCTTCGAAGCTGTATCTGAAGTCACATTTTGGTCTCACCAAGCCCGAAGCCAGCAGGGCCTGAAAAATGTTCGAACTGCTACCGACAGCAATACAACGAAACGGAAAACTGTTGTTGGCGTTGCTTTCGTTCCGACACGCCAGCGGACCAAGGGTCCGTCAACGATTGATTCACGCACTGCTTGAAGTGATCAGTCTGTCCTTTCTTCTTCAAGACCATGACGATCAGCTCTCCCTCCAGGCCCTATCTGGACGGCAAGAAGCTCAACAAGATCGAGCAGAACAAGGCCGCTAAAGATGGTCTTCTGGTTGGACCTGAGATTGAGAAATTTGCTGAAATCGGTTGGGAACAGGTCGATGAAACAGACCTGCAACTGCGTTTGAAGTGGTACGGAATGTTCTGGCGACCCAAAACCCCAGGACAGTTTATGTTGCGCCTGAGAGTTCCGAACGGTGTTCTTTCGGCACAACAACTGCGCGTCGTCGCATCAATTGTTGAACGCTACGGTGAAAGCGGCAGTTGCGATATCACCACACGTCAGAATCTGCAGTTGCGCGGCGTTCTGCTCAACGACCTGCCTGAAATCCTGAAGCGCCTTAAGGAAGCAGGGCTCAGCTCAATCCAATCCGGCTTCGACAATCCTCGGAATGTCACCGGTAACCCTCTGGCCGGAATTGATCCCCACGAAATTGTTGATACCCGCCCGTACACCACGGAACTGCAGAACTTTCTAACCAACAATTGTCAAGGCAATCCAGACTATTCCAACCTGCCACGCAAATGGAATACAGCCGTCGCAGGCGCTAAGGATAATTTCCTGCTTCACAACGACATCGTCTTCCATCCTGTTGAGCACAACGGCGAGATGGGCTTTGGCGTATGGATTGGCGGGATCCTCTCCTCGCAGATGAATGCTTATGCCATTCCTCTGAATGCTTGGGTGAAGCCAAACGAGATCTGCCGCATGACCGATGCTGTGATCTCACTCTGGAGAGACAACGGGGAACGGGACAAGCGCCCTAAAGGTCGCTTCCGTTTGTATCTCGACTCCGTTGGCATCGATGCATTCCGTTCAGACGTTGAACAGATCTTCGGCCCCTTAACTCCAGATCCCGGCTCCGTATTCGCGACCGAACCCCGATCTCATTACGGACTTCATCCCCAGAAACAGGAGGGGTTGTCGTTTGCGGGCCTGCATGTTCCAGTGGGGCGCCTTACGGCACAAGACCTTCAGGACCTGGCGACTGCAAGTTTGCAATACGGCAGTGGAGAAGTACGACTCACTGAAGATCAGAATGTGATCGTTGTAGGCCTGCCGGCAGAAGCCATCGAGGCTTTCAAGGCCGATCCTCTCGTTCAGCGATTCCCCTTAGAGCCAGGCACCCTTGCAGCAGGAACGGTGTCCTGCACGGGTAATACCTACTGCAGCTTCGGCCTTACCAACACCAAAGACCAGGCCTTAACAATCGCTCAGGAGCTCGACCAAGAGCTCAACCTCCCAGAGGAGGTGAAGATCCATTGGACTGGATGTCCCAACACCTGCGGCCAGGCATTTATGGGCGCCATCGGGCTTACTGGCACCAAGGCCAAAAACAGCGAAGGGGTGATGGGTGAGGGCTACATGCTCACCACGGGAGGCTCCCAAGGGGAAAATCCCACGGTGGGTGAGGTGAAACAGAAGGCGATCCCAGCGGATCAAATCAAAACCGTATTGAAGGATCTGCTGGTGGAGCAATTCGGCGCCACTGCCAAAACCTGACGCGCATGGCGATCGAAACGGCAGGGCCGTGACGCTTCTTTTTGAAGTCACGGCCGTCACGCCAAATCACGGATCGCCTTTTCGCACCATGGCACAACCCACAGACTTTTTCTCCAAGTTCGTCAACTGGCTGAGCGCCCAAGGAACCGCACCAAAAACCATCACAAACAACGATGGCGGCAAAGACTTCTTCTCAAAGCTGATGAACCGGATCTCCAGCTGACTTCACTCACCCAACCCCTGAAATGCACTGATGGATTACGTTCTCCCCAATGAACTGGTCGACGGCATGATTGCCGCCGGCGGCAAAAAAGCAAACGTCAGCGTTAAGGATTTACTTCTGCGCGGCTTCTATTCAGGTGCCATTCTCGGTCTGGCCGTGATTCTGGCCCTCACCGTTGGCATTCAAAGCAAACTGCCCTTTTTAGGTTCGGTTCTGTTCCCTTTCGGTTTTGCCAGCATTGTGCTGTTTGGCATGGAGCTTGTGACGGGTAATTTTGCCCTCCTGCCCATGGCAACCTGGGCTGGTCGCAGCTCCTGGGGAGCCACGTTCCGCAACTGGAGCTGGGTGTGGATTGGCAACTTCATCGGCACGCTGGTGGTGGCGGTGATCATGGCCATCAGCCTCACCAGTGGAGGCACCGTGGATCCAGCAGCCGATGGTGGCGTCTGGCAGAAGGTTGCCCAGAAAATCATGACGTTGAACATCGCCAACGTTGAAAAGAAGTACGAAGCTCTGGGTTCACTTGGATTCGGGCTGGCCATTTTGCGAGGCCTGGTTGCCAACTGGCTCGTCTGCTTGGGCGTCACCATGGCTCTGGTGAGCAAGAGCGTTCCTGGAAAACTTCTGGCCTGCTGGTTGCCCATCACGGCATTCCAAACGATGGGAATGGAACACATTGTGGTGAATCAATTTCTCCACACCGCAGGGCCAATTCTGGGATCAGGTGTGCCGTTCTGGAAATGTATTTTCTGGAATTTCCTTCCGGTCACCATCGGCAACATTATCGGTGGCATGGTATTCATCGGCATGCTCTTCTACAGCACCCACCGCACCACCATGGACAACGTGCTGCCCAAGGAGCACGATGAGAAACTGGAGCGTGAACTTGCAGCTGAACTGGGAGCACGCTGACAACCAATGAGTGTTGACGAAGCCATCCTCTGGGAACGGCTGGCGCGATCACGCAGAGCTCCATTGGAGCCTTCCTGGCTGGAGGAGTCTTACTCCTCCAGCCTTTCTGCTGATCTGCGTCAAGCCCTCTGCGAAAAACTTGGATCTCTGGCCGCCCATGGCTGGCCGATCATTCAGCGCCTAATCCAGCAACACGGTGAGCAGAACGAGCTCGTGCTGGCAGCAGGGTTATGCCATCAACGTGAAGCGCGCGACTGGCTCCTGCAGCGGCTGGATGAACCCAGTCAACTTGACGATGACCATCTTTGCGTCCTCCAGGCTTTGTCCTGCTGGGGCGCTGACGTTCCTGAATCAGTGTTGCTCACATGTCTGCGACACCCTGGGCTTCAACACCGCCTGACTGGCTTGCAACTGATCAGCTTCCGGGCTCATTCACTCACGGATCAACAGCTTCTCGCTCTCTGCAGCGATCTGCTCGATGATTGTCGCGATCCGCTTGTGATCTCCACCATTCGGGTGCTTCAACGCAGGGATGGCGAAGCGATCAGTGATCGCCTGGCTGCACTGTGCCAGAACAACTCCGAGGTGATTGCCGGCGCGGCCTTCCGAGCCCTGGGATGTATCGCCACCCCCACCAGTCAACGCTTGCTCGTTGAACTGAGTGAATCACTGGATGATCCAGGCCGGCGCGAGCTCGCACAACGGCAATTGAGCCAACAATTCCGCAACTAAACAATAAAAAGCCCGGCAATGCCGGGCTTCATCCTCTCGCTGTCCTTTAAAAGCTCACACGATTCAAGACCCATTCACCATTTTTTGTAAGGAAGGAACTTACCGCACATGGTGATCTTCACGCGATCGCCTTTGGGATCCTCAACCTTATCCACCTCAAGGGTGAAATCAATCGCACTCATGATGCCATCGCCGAATTTTTCCTGAATGACATCCTTCAGCGGCATTCCATACACCTGCATGATCTCGTAGAAACGATAAATCAAAGGATCGGTAGGAATCACCGGCTCGAGACTGCCTTTCGTGGGGAACTCCTGGATTGCTGCTGTGATCGCGGGGTCCAAGGAGAGCAATGACGACAGCTTTTCAGCTTCCTCCGCTGATGCTGTGGCCTGCCCATAAAACAAGGAGGCAACCCAGACTTCATCAAGCCCAAGCGCTGATCCCAGATCGGCGAAACTCATGCCTTTGGCTTTCTTAGCTGCCATCAAACTGGCTGTCACAGTGCTCTGTGAAGGAGCCGAGAGCGATGCGGTCGTGAGTGTGGAGGAGGTCATGCCAGGAAGGCAATTTGCATGATGAATGTTCACGCAGTCACGACCCAGTCAATGCATCAATGACGACCAAAATGACAATTCGATTTGGATGCAATGAACACAACACGGCCCATGCACAGCTGCTCTATTGGAACCAGTTGATTCGAAGTCATGAGTGCTCTTTTCCGTTCCTTCAGCTCCCTGCTGTTCAGCCAGCAACTTGAATCCAGCGGAGCGTCCAATCTGGTGCTTGAACGCCTGTATTACGCCGACGGCCGCCAAAATCCTGATCACCCCCTCCACGGCAGCTTCACAGGCTTGACCTATCTCGACTCCCCGTGACTCTGCGCCTCGGGCTGTTGGTATCAACGACTACCTCTAGCCCCCCTGCGCTGCAGAACACTGCATCCATTGGCCTGAACGCACGTGACAAGTCCTGTCCTCAACGGTCGTGAACGGTTCAAACAGCACCTTCGCAAGGTGGGCAGCGGCGAACACACCAGCAAGGGCATGAGCCGCGAGGAAGCAGCGGATGCCCTTGAGCTCATGCTTCATCAGGACGCAACACCAGCTCAGATTGGTGCCTTTTTGATTGCGCACCGGATCCGACGTCCTGAGCCTCAGGAACTCACGGGGATGCTGGATACCTACCGGAAACTGGGTCCGGTTCTGCACAGTGCGCCCGGACAACGTCCGCCGCTGTGCTTCGGCATGCCCTACGACGGACGCACGCGAACAGCACCGATCTACCCCCTCACCACCCTGGTGCTGCTGGCCTGTAACCAGCCGGTGGTGCTTCAGGGTGGCGAGCGCATGCCAATCAAATACGGCATCACGGCAATTGAATTGTTCCGCAGCCTCGGGCTCGATCTGCGAGGACTGCCCCTTGAAACCGTTCAGGACGGCTTTCACAACCAGGGGTTTGCCCTGATTCATCAGCCCGATCATTTCGCCCTTGCCGAGAGCCTGATCACTTACAGGGATGAACTGGGCAAACGTCCGCCTGTGGCCAGTCTCGAACTGCTCTGGACCGCCCATCGAGGGGACCATCGTTTGATTAGCGGATTCGTCCACCCCCCCACCGAAAGCCGTGCCTGGGAAGCACTGAAACTCGCCGGTGAAACCGATCTCTACACCGTGAAAGGGTTGGAAGGTGGCACCGATCTGCCCATTGGTCGAGCCTGCATCACCGCCCGTGTTCAGGGCGAGCAAACAGAACGGCTGATCCTCCACCCCAGGGACCACGGGTGCCATGCCGCCGATGTGGAGTGGACTGACCTCACCACCTGGCAGGCCCAAGCCATGGACGCCTTGCAGAACCGCGGACCGCTGCAGGACTCCCTGCGCTGGAACGCCGGTGTTTATCTCTGGTTTGCGGGTCTCAGCGAGAGCCTGGAAACGGCTTTGGAGCAAGCCACCTCTGTGATGGACCAGGGCCTAGCCCTTCAGCAGCTTGATCAGTTGTGCAGCTGCCTGTCCATTCGGTGATGCTCAAAAGGCACACCTGCAACCGTGAAAGCCTCGCGGCCTCGAAACCGCCAGCTGCAGCGCTCCAACAAGGGGCGACTCAACAGACTCGCCTCAGCGTGAATGTGCACGAGCCCTTCAGCACGGGCATCGCATTCAATGCGTTTCACTAGTGCCGTGCCATGGCCCTGGCGTGATTCCAGTCCACGGCAATACAACAACGCCAACCGATCCTGCGGCTGACGCAACGCAAACGCAGCACCATCGCCGCTGATCCAACCGTCACCGTCTCGAAACAAAGGATCCAGCACTCCAGGAAGCCAGGCCAGGGACACCCAGGCATGAATCTGTGCCTCGGAGTACAAACCTCGCGCCTGACTTTCGATGGCATCGGCGTAGATCGCGCGGAGCAAGTCGGCATCCGTTGATTGAATCCGTCGCAACGCCATCAGCGTGGCCTGTGGGAATGTGAGTCTCCACCTTCGAGCAGCCAGATTGCAGCGTCCTCGGATCCCCACCCTGCTGAGTGCGTTCCTCACACTCCTGAACGACAGGTTGAGCGAAAGCATCGTGTTTCCGCTGCTGCCCTTCCTGCTGGCAAGCTTCAACGCCGACGGACGCACCCTTGGACTGCTGGCAGGAAGCTATGCCCTCGCCCAGTTCGCCGCGACGCCATTGATCGGAGCCCTCAGTGACCGCTACGGCCGTCGGCCCGTGATCGCCACTTGTGTCGGTGGATCCGTGCTGGGCCTGGGTCTGTTCGCTCTCACCGTGAGCCTCGACTGGCCAGCCGGTGCCTCCTTGCCCCTCATGCTGCTGTTTCTGGCGCGCTTGATCGATGGGGTGAGCGGTGGAACCGCCGCCACCGCCAGTGCAGTCTTGGCCGACATCACACCTCCAGAGAAGCGAGCCAAAGCCTTCGGGCTCATCGGCGTGGCCTTTGGACTCGGCTTCATCGTGGGGCCCTTCCTTGGCGGGCAGCTTGCACGCATCAACGTGACCGTGCCGGTATGGGCTGCCACTGGATTTGCAGTGGTGAATCTGCTGGTGGTTCTGGGACTCCTCCCGGAAACACATCCAGCCGATGAACGCAGGGCCATGCCGCGCAAACGGGATCTCAATCCATTGGCTCAAGTCATCAAAGTGACGGCCAATCCCGCCGTCGGACGGCTCTGTTTGAGTTTTTTCCTGTTCTTCCTGGCGTTCAACGGCTTCACCGCCATCTTGGTGCTCTATTTCAAACAACAGTTCAACTGGGGCCCTGAACTGGCCAGTACGGCCTTTCTGATCGTGGGCATTGTGGCCACCGTGGTGCAGGGTGGATTGATCGGCCCGCTGGTGAAACGTCTGGGCGAGTGGCGACTGACACTGATCGGGCTCAGCCTGGTGATCACGGGTTGCCTGCTGATTCCATCAACATCGGCGCAACAGGCCCAACAAGGAGTTTTCAGTGCCGTGGCGATTTTGGCGACGGGCACCGGGTTGGTGACACCAAGCCTGCGCAGCCTGGTGTCCAGGCGTCTGAACTCAGAAGGTCAGGGGGCAGCCCTCGGCAGCCTGCAGGCCCTGCAGAGTTTCGGCAGTTTTCTCGGACCTCCGCTCGCGGGACTCAGCTATGACCTGCTGGGACAGACCAGTCCGTTCCTGGTGAGTGCCGGCTTGCTGATCGCCGTGACCCTGCTGGTGGGAGGAACGCCACGGCTGCAGCGCAGTGACTGAACACAAGCCACAACCCTCAGCGCGCTTTCCAGAACACAGTCCTGTCAATTCACGATTGCTACGTTGCGCGGGCCGGCTCCTCACCTGGTCACGCCATGAGTGACAAAGTTCTTGCTCCCGATCTCTACATCAACCGGGAGCTCAGCTGGATCGCTTTCAACGAAAGGGTTCTTGTTCAAGCCCTAGACGAGCGCACTCCGCTGCTGGAGCAGGCAAAGTTCAGCGCCATTTTCAGCAACAACCTCGATGAATTCTTCATGGTGAGGGTGGCCTCCCTGAAGGCCCAGGTTGAAGCCGGCATCGAAAAGCTCAGCGAGGACGGACGCACACCGATCGAGCAGCTGCATGCGATTCGCGAGCACCTCACCCCACTGCTGCACAAGCAACAGGAGCATTACCGCTCCCGCCTGAAGAGCCAACTTCAAGGCCACGGCGCCCATCTGCTGGATTACGAACAGCTCAACGAGCGCCAGCGACTTTGGGTTGATAACTACTTCCAGACAGCGATCTTTCCTGTTCTCACACCCCTTGCTGTTGATCCAGCTCACCCCTTCCCGTTCGTGAGCAATCTGAGCCTGAATGTGGCAGCTCTGATCCACGACCCCCAAAGCGGCCAACGCCAACTCGCCCGCGTGAAGGTTCCCCAGAAGATCCTGCCCCGCTTCGTCACCATTCCCACCGATCTTGCCGGCGGAGACTGTGAACCAATTCACACCGCTGTTCCTCTGGAGCAGGTGGTGGCGTTCAACCTGGACCTGCTCTTCCCTGGCATGTCCATCGAAGGGCACTATTTCTTCCGAGTCACCCGCGATGCGGACCTGGAATTGAGGGATCTCGAGGCCGATGACCTCATGATCGCCATCGAGCAGGGCTTGCGCAAACGCCGGATGGGCGGTGAAGTCGTGCGCCTGGAGGTTGCCGATGAAATGCCCCAGGACGTGGTGGAGATGCTGATGGAGGGCATGTCGGTCGAAGAGGAGGATCTCTACAGAGTCGATGGTCCCCTCGGACTGGACGACCTCTTCGGCCTGATGGGAATTCCCCTGCCGCAACTCAAGGATGACAGCCATTCAGGACTGACACCCGCCATCCTCGGGCGTGCGCAGCGCAGCATGTTGGAGGACGGTTCCCTCAAAGAAGAGGAGTTCGAAAGCATCTTCTCGGTGGTGCGGCGCCGCGACGTTCTGCTGCACCATCCCTACGATCTCTTCTCCACATCCGTGGAGGAATTCATCAACCAGGCCGCCGATGATCCCCTGGTGATGGGCATCAAGATGACCCTCTATCGCACCTCGAAAGATTCACCGATCATCGCCGCCTTAATCCGTGCCGCTGAGAATGGCAAACAGGTGATGGCCCTGGTGGAACTCAAGGCCCGCTTCGATGAAGACAACAACATTCAATGGGCCAAGCACCTGGAGCGTTCCGGCGTGCATGTTGTCTATGGCGTTCTCGGTCTGAAGACCCACACCAAAATTGTTCTGGTGGTGCGCAAGGAGAAAGAGCGACTGCGTAGCTACGTGCACATCGGCACCGGTAACTACAACTCCAAAACCTCACGGCTTTATACCGACCTTGGCCTACTTTCAGCGCGGCCTGAACTCGGCCAAGACCTCGTGGAGCTGTTCAATTACCTCACGGGTTTCTCCAAACAACAGGGGTTCCGCAAGCTTCTGGTGGCGCCCGTGTCCCTGCGCAAGGGAATGGAAAATCTGATCCGACGGGAAATCGAGCATGCCCAGCAGGGCCGGGGAGGCCACATCCGAGCCAAGATGAACTCCCTCGTCGACCCTGGAATCATTGCCCTGCTCTATGAAGCCTCGCAGGCTGGAGTCACGATCGAACTGATCATCCGAGGAATGTGCTGCCTTTACCCAGGCCGCAAAGGGCTCAGTGAGTCGATTCGAGTGGTGAGCATCATCGGGCGGTTCCTCGAGCACTCGCGCATCTTCTGGTTCGGCAATGGCGGCAACCCTGAGGTGTACATCGGCAGTGCGGACTGGATGCCCCGCAACCTTGACCGACGCGTGGAAGCAGTGACTCCGGTGGAAGAGACAACGCTGCGCGAACAGCTCGAACGACTGCTGCAGGTTTACCTGGATGACAACCGCGGCGCCTTTGACATGCAGAGCACTGGCGATTTCACACAGCGTCATCCCGATGGCACGGAACGAAACTCTCAGCTGCAACTCATTGACACCTGGAAAAAAGGTGTTCCCGCTCACAATGAGTGAGCAAAATTCAGTGCAATCGGTAACAAAAAGCCGGTTAAAACTTCACTTTTAGTGATTCCTCATCCAATCCATCAGGATTCATTAACAGCTACGGAAAGACTTTCGATTTGTCGAGGTCACTCCCTTGAACGAGTGCTAAATTGCGCGCAAATCTAATCTCGGAGGCCAGGGTGATGGGGATCCCTCTGGAGTCCAAGGCTGAGGCCTCCAAAGCTTCAGCTGTGGAACCTGTATTGCCGGCAACAAGTCCGCGCAGTTCTGGATCGCGTACGCGATCTGCATCGAGTCGTGCGAGTCGCCAAACCGGTCGACTTTCCACCGACTCCATCGGCTATTACCTCAGCAGCATTGGCCGCGTGCCCCTGCTGACAGCCGCAGAAGAAATTGAGCTTGCCCACCATGTGCAGGCCATGAAAGAGCTGTTGGACGTTCCAGAAGGCGAACGCACCCCACGGCAGCGTCATCGCATCCGCATGGGCAAACGGGCCCGCGATCGGATGATGGCGGCCAACCTCCGCCTGGTGGTGAGCGTTGCCAAAAAATATCAGAACCAGGGACTGGAATTGCTGGATCTCGTCCAGGAAGGAGCCATCGGCCTGGAGAGAGCGGTCGACAAATTTGACCCTGCCATGGGCTACAAATTTTCGACGTATGCCTATTGGTGGATTCGTCAGGGAATGACCCGGGCCATCGACAACAGTGCCCGCACCATTCGCCTGCCGATTCACATCAGCGAAAAGCTCTCGAAGATGCGTCGCATCACCAGGGAGCTGTCCCATCGCTTCGGTCGTCAACCCAATCGCCTCGAGCTCGCCAACGCGATGGGGATCGAGCCGCGCGATCTTGAAGAACTGATCTCACAGAGCGCTCCCTGCGCATCCCTCGATGCCCACGCCCGAGGCGAAGAAGATCGCAGCACACTCGGTGAATTGATTCCAGACCCCAACGGTGATGAGCCGATGGAAGGCATGGATCGCAGCATTCAGAAAGAACATCTCGGAGGTTGGCTGTCCCAGCTCAACGATCGGGAACAGAAGATTCTTCGCCTGCGCTTCGGACTGGATGGTGCCGAGCCGCTCACCCTGGCTGAAATTGGTCGTCAGATCAATGTTTCCCGCGAACGCGTCAGGCAACTGGAAGCGAAAGCGATTCTGAAGTTGCGCTCCATGACCGATCAGCAACAGGCTGCCTGATCCCTTGGTGCTGTCGCTGCTGGTGGTTGGAGCTTGGATGGCTCTGGTTCTCTCAGCAGCGGTGCTGTGCCGACGAGTCCTGCCGGAGCAGAAGGAACTCAGCCGCAAAATTGTTCATATCGGTACCGGACCCGTGGTGCCACTGGCCTGGTGGTTGCAACTTCCGGGATGGGTGGCTGTACCAGCCGCACTGTCTGTCACCCTCATCACCGCCATCAATCATCGCTGGCGATTACTCCCAGCTGTTGAGGATATCGACCGGCACAGCTACGGAACGGTGGCGTATGGGCTTGCCATCACGCTTCTTCTCACTCTGTTCTGGCCTGAGCAAGCCATCGCCGCCTCTGCCGGGGTGCTGGTGATGGCTCTGGGAGACGGATTAGCAGGCTTGATTGGACGAGGAATCCCCTCACCCACCTGGAGCTTTTGGCAACAACGCAAATCGGTCGCTGGAACACTCACCATGGCTCTGGTTACAGCTGCTGTACTGACCACGCTTGTGCTGGTCAGTCACAGCTCACTGCAGCCGATCCGCATCCTGCTCGTGTGTGCTCTCGCCGTTGGCCTCGAACAACTGAGTCGATGGGGCATCGACAACCTCAGCGTGCCGATCGCTGTGGGCTTGAGTTGGTCGTGGATGATCTCTTAAACACGCAACAACCGTTCCCAATGCAGGCACCAGTCACGGCTGCTGCCGAGGGCGGCAACAAGGCACTGATCACACGGCAAAGAACGCAGCCTGATCTGCCAGGTCTGAATCTCACCGGCTTGATCAACCCAGAAGTGCATCACCTGCTGATGCAAGGCATCGAGATCCCATCGCTGCTGATCGGCAACGCCGCCAGACCAATCGAGCAGAGCATCGAGCTGAAGCGGACGAAACCCCTGAATCCAGAGCCCGGTGTCCCGCTCCAGTTCGTACAGGCGCATCAAATCTCCAAAACCAAGGATGCGAATCCCAAACATGCCGAACAGCTTCAGGGTGAAGTTGCCCACAATTAATTCAATTGAGCCTATGAAAAGTTCACGATGAACTAAACATCAACAAGCTCAATTTCAAGCTCAAAGTTGTCAAAGAATTGGCACTCACCCAGGGCGAGTGCCAACCTTTGTCAGCGAATCAGCCAAACCTTCCAGCAGCTCAGCTGTCGTCTCAAGACTGATGCAAGCGTCGGTGACGCTTTGGCCGTAGGTCAGCGCTGATTGATCCGTACTGATCTTTTGGTTGCCCTCAACAAGATGGCTTTCCAGCATCACACCCATCACATGCGCTGAACCCTGCTCCACTTGGGCGGCGACAGCCTTCAACACCTCCCCTTGACGGCGGAAGTCTTTGTTGGAGTTGCCATGGCTGCAATCCACCATCAAGCGATCGGGCAGTCCCGCTGCTTTCAATTCTTGAGCGGCCTCCTGAATCGCCTCGAGGTGGTAATTCGTTCCTCGATTTCCCCCACGCAGCACGAGATGACCATCCGGATTGCCAGTGGTGCTCACGATCGAGGCATGCCCCTCGCGATTGATCCCCAGAAAGTGATGGGGTTTGGACGCAGCCTGCATGGCATTGATGGCAATCGTGGCACTGCCATCGGTGCTGTTTTTGTAGCCAATCGGCATCGACAAGCCTGACGCCATTTCGCGGTGCGTCTGGCTTTCGGTGGTGCGGGCGCCGATCGCGGTCCAGCTGATCAGATCGGCGATGTACTGAGGAACCACAGGATCAAGCAGCTCTGTGGCACAAGGCATTCCTTCCCTCGCCAAATCAAGCAATAACGAGCGCGCCATGCGCAACCCCGTGTTGATGTCGTAGGAGCCGTCAAGATTCGGATCATTGATCAGACCCTTCCAACCCACCGTGGTGCGCGGCTTCTCGAAGTAAACGCGCATCACAACCTCGAGCTCCGAGGCATGCCGTTCACGCAAGGGAGCCAGTCGGCGGGCGTACTCCCTCGCTGCATCCACATCATGGACGGAGCAGGGACCAACGATCACCAGCAGCCGCCGGTCCAGGCCTCTCATGATGGCCTGAATCCGACTGCGCGACGTCGCCACAGTCTCCGTTGCCCGGGCATCAATGGGCAGGTCTCCATGCAGCAATGCAGGAGGAACCAGGGGCCTGGTCTCCACCACATGCAGATCGTGTGTGGTGGTCATCGCCAAAGAACTACCTGGTGGCAGGTTACGCAAACCCAGGAATCCCGCCGGCTTCCGGAACGGAACCGTGACGCAGGAGAATGGCCTGCAAGTCCGTTCCCGTGCTGATTCGATGCTGAGCGCCTACCGAGAGAACGCTGCCGAACGTTTGGCCCTGGGAATTCCGCCGCTTGCGCTGAGCGCCACCCAGACCAAGGCACTCACGGAACTGTTGGAGACTCCGCCTTCGGGTGAAGAGCAGGAGCTCATGCACCTGCTGAGTGAACGCATTCCCCCGGGCGTCGACGAAGCGGCTTACGTGAAGGCCACATGGCTCAGCGCCATCGCCCAGGGGCAAACCAGCAGTCCTCTGGTGTCACCGCTGGAGGCCACCCGCCTGCTGGCAACGATGGTGGGCGGTTACAACGTGGCAGCTCTGATCGAGCTGCTCCAGCACAACGACGTGGAGCTGGCTGGCTGCGCCGCTGAAGGACTAAGCCGGACCCTGCTGGTGTACGACGCTTTCAACGAAGTGATGGAGCTGGCCACCAGCAACCGCTTTGCCAAGCAAGTGGTGGACAGCTGGGCGGCTGCCGAATGGTTCACCTCGAAGCCGGCGCTGGCCGACACGATCACGGTGACCGTGTTCAAGGTGGAAGGGGAAACCAACACCGACGACCTCTCACCCGCTACCCACGCCACCACCCGGCCAGACATCCCTCTGCACGCGTTGGCGATGCTGGAGACCCGCGATCCGGATGGCCTGAAAACGATCGCAGCCCTCAAAGAGAAAGGCCACCCCGTGGCCTACGTGGGCGATGTGGTGGGCACCGGCAGCTCCAGGAAAAGCGCCATCAACTCCGTGCTGTGGCACACCGGCGATGACATTCCCCATGTCCCCAACAAGCGGGGCGGTGGCGTGATCCTGGGCGGCAAGATCGCACCGATCTTTTTCAACACCGCGGAAGACTCCGGCGCCCTGCCGATCGAATGCGATGTCACCGTGCTCAACACCGGTGATGTGATCACCATCCGGCCCCATGCCGGCACGATCGAACGGGACGGTGAGGTGGTGAGCCGGTTCGCGCTCAAGCCCAGCACCATCAGTGACGAGGTACGGGCCGGTGGCCGCATCCCCCTGATGATCGGCCGGGCCCTCACCGACAAAGTGCGCGCCAAACTCGGCCTCGCACCCTCTGAACTGTTCATCCGCCCCTCGGCACCGGCCGACACCGGCAAGGGCTTCACCCTCGCCCAGAAGATGGTGGGCAAGGCCTGCGGCCTGCCCGGTGTGCGCCCGGGCACCAGCTGCGAGCCGCTGATGACCACCGTTGGCTCCCAGGACACCACCGGACCCATGACCCGGGATGAGATGAAGGAGCTGGCCTGCCTCGGCTTCTCCTCCGACCTGGTGATGCAGAGCTTCTGCCACACCGCCGCTTACCCCAAACCGGTGGACCTGGAGACCCAGAAAGAGCTGCCTGATTTCTTCGCCCAACGCGGCGGTGTAGCCCTCCGCCCCGGTGACGGCATCATCCACAGCTGGCTCAATCGCATGCTGTTGCCCGACACCGTGGGCACCGGCGGTGACAGTCATACCCGCTTCCCTCTGGGCATTTCCTTCCCCGCCGGCTCAGGCCTGGTGGCGTTCGCCGCGGCCATCGGCGCCATGCCCCTGGACATGCCGGAATCGGTGCTGGTGCGCTTCAGCGGCTCCCTGCAACCGGGTGTGACCCTGCGCGATGTGGTGAATGCGATTCCCTGGGTGGCGATTCAACGCGGGCTGCTCACCGTGGAGAAGGCCAACAAGAAGAATCTGTTCAACGGCCGGATCATGGAGATCGAAGGTCTTCCCGACCTCAAGCTCGAGCAGGCCTTCGAACTCACCGACGCCAGCGCCGAGCGCTCCTGCGCCGGCTGCACGATCAAGCTCTCGGAAGCAACCGTGAGTGAGTATTTGCGCAGCAACGTGGCGTTGCTCAAGAACATGATCGCCCGCGGCTACAGCGATGCCAGCACCCTGGCCCGGCGCATCAAGGAGATGGAGGCCTGGCTTGCCAATCCACAGCTCCTCAGCGCGGATGGCGATGCGGAGTACGCCGAGGTGCTGGAGATCAACCTCGACGAGCTCACCGAACCAGTGGTGGCCTGCCCCAACGATCCCGACAACGTGAAGCTCTTGAGCGAGGTGGCCGGCGATCCAGTGCAGGAGGTGTTCATCGGCTCCTGCATGACCAACATCGGCCACTACCGCGCCGCAGCCAAGGTGCTGGAAGGCGCCGGCCAAAATCAGGCCCGCCTCTGGGTGTGTCCCCCCACCCGCATGGACGAGGACACCCTCAAAGCCGAGGGTTACTACGCCACCTTCGAGGCTGCTGGCTCGCGGATGGAGATGCCAGGTTGCTCCCTCTGCATGGGCAACCAGGCACGGGTGGAGGACAACACCACCGTGTTCTCCACCAGCACCCGCAACTTCAACAACCGTCTCGGCAAAGGTGCTCAGGTGTATCTGGGCAGCGCCGAACTGGCGGCGGTGTGTGCCCAGCTGGGCCGGATCCCCACCCCCCAGGAGTACCGCAGCATCGCGGCTGAAAAGATCGATCCGCTCTCCGATGAGCTCTACCGTTACCTCAACTTCGACCAGATCGCCGGATTCGAGGATCAGGGCCGAACCATCAGCGCGGACGATGAAGCTGAAGTGCTGGCTGGGTCCTGACCCGGATCAGCACTGCCATGTCCGTTCTAAGTGAACTGAAACAACGACGCCACCAACTCGGCTCCAGCCGCAGCATCCGCCGCCTGCTGGAACGGCGCTGGTGGGTGGTGGTCCTCGCCCTGATGTTCACCGGGCTCGGGGCCGCCCTGACAGGGGTGCTGTTCAAGGCAGGCATCAAGACTCTGGGGACATGGCGCCTCGAACTCCTGGCCGATCTGCCCGCCTGGGCGGTGCTGCCAGGGCTCGGGGCCCTGGGTGGATTGGTTTCAGGCCTCCTCGTCACCTGCCTGGCGCCTGCCGCTGGCGGATCAGGAATCACCCACATCATGGGCTTCCTCAAGCACCGGCCCGTTCCCATGGGGCTGCAGGTGGGCCTGGTGAAACTGGTGGCAGGAATCGTGGCCATCGGCAGCGGCTTCCCCCTGGGCCCCGAGGGGCCCTCCGTGCAGATGGGGGGGTCTGTTGCCTGGCAGATGGCGCGCTGGCTGAGGGCTCCTGTGGCCTTCCGGCGGGTGATCGTGGCCGCCGGCGGCGGTGCCGGAATCGCCGCCGTGTTCAGTGCACCGATCGGTGGGTTTGTGTACGCCGTTGAGGAGCTGCTGCACTCCGCCAGGCCCGTTGTGTTGCTCCTGGTGATCGTGACCACCTTCTGGGCCGATGCCTTTGCCGATGTGCTCGGGCTGGCCGGGCTCAGTCCCAGTGCAGGCGGTCTCGATGCAACCCAGGGGTTCCAGCTGGAGCGGGAATACACACCGATCGTGAGTTTCCTGCCGATCGATCTGGGCTATCTGATCGGGCTCGGGGTGGTGGTGGGCCTGCTGGCGGAGCTCTATTGCCGCTATGTGCTGGCCATGCAGCGCAAGGGGGATGCCTGGTTTAGCGATCGGCTGGTGTTGCGCATGGTGCTCAGCGGTGCGGTGCTCGGCAGCGTTTATGCCTTCCTTCCTGAAGAGTTCCACAACCTGGAGGGACTGCAACATCTAATCGCCGACGGCAAGGCCGACATCCCGATGGCGCTCGGAACCTTCACCGTGCTCTTTTTCAGCACCGGTCTGGCCGCAGCGTCGGGTGCTCCTGGAGGCCTGTTTTTCCCGATGCTCACCCTTGGCGGAGCGATCGGACTGGCCTGCGGCTATTGGGTTGAAGCGCTCACGGGGCATGTTCCCAGCACCTACGTGTTCGCGGGCATGGGGGCCTTCGTGGCCAGCTGTTCGCGCACTCCGATCACGGCCATGTTTCTGGCCTTCGCACTCACAAAGGACCTGCTCATCCTCAAACCAATCTTGGTGGCTTGTCTGGCCAGTTTTCTGGTGGCCAGGTTGTTTGATGAACGCTCGATTTACGAGCGCCAGTTGGGCATGGAACTGAAAGACGAAGATCACCGGGAAGCGCGCCGTCAGCGTCACGGCGGCATCCATCACGCCTGGGGCGGCTCGATCCGCCGGCGGGCCTTCACACCGCCACCGCCACCAGAGAAGAACAATCCCAACCTCGGTCAAGACCCCTGAATCAGGAAACGCTGCTGTTCGATCCGGCCGTTCCGGAACCCGGTGCCCTGCGCACGGTCCTGGCATTCCCCAGCACGTACACGGTGGGAATCACCAGCCTTGGCTACCAGATCGTCTGGGCCACGTTGGCTTCACGGTCTGATCTGGATGTGCGCAGGCTGTTCACCGATCAGGGTGATCCCCCGCACCGCCACTGCGATCTGTTCGGTCTGTCCCTGAGCTGGGAACTGGATGGTCCTGTGTTGCTGGATCTGCTCGAAGACCAGCGCATCCCGATCTGGAGCGAACAGCGAACGGACGCTGACCCGATCGTGTTCGGAGGGGGGCCTGTGTTGACCGCGAACCCTGAACCCCTGGCGCCGTTTTTCGATGTGATCCTGCTGGGGGATGGGGAGGATCTTCTTCCAGCCTTCATCGACGCCCTGCAGGCGGTGCGCAACGCGCCAAGGGCTGTGCGTCTGCGGCACCTGGCCAAGGTTCCCGGCATCTATGTGCCGGCGCTCTACGCCCCTGACTTCGATGCCGAGGGAACGCTGCAGTCGACCAAGCCGATCGAAGCCGATCTTCCCGCCACCGTGACCAAGCAGACCTGGCGCGGCAACACCCTCAGCCACTCCACGGTGATCACTCCCGATGCCGCATGGCCTGACATCCACATGGTGGAAGTGGTGCGCAGCTGCCCTGAACTCTGTCGCTTCTGCCTGGCCAGCTATCTCACCCTTCCCTTCCGGACTCCATCCCTGGATGACGGGCTGATTCCTGCGGTGGAACGGGGCCTCAAGGCGACCCGTCGTTTGGGACTGCTGGGTGCATCCGTCACCCAGCATCCACAGTTCACTGATCTGCTCACCTGGCTCGGCAGCGATCGCTTCGATGACGTTCGCGTGAGCGTGAGCTCCGTGCGAGCGGCCACCGTGACCCCCGCCCTGGCCGCCAGCCTCGCCAGTCGGGGCAGCAAATCGCTGACCATCGCAATCGAAAGCGGCAGTGAACGGATGCGCCGCGTCGTGAACAAAAAGTTGAGCAGCGAAGAGATCAACGCCGCTGCACGCCATGCCAAGCAGGGTGGTCTCAGTGCCCTGAAGCTCTACGGAATGGTGGGACTCCCCAGCGAAGAGGAGGAGGACGTGGAAGCTACCGCCGATCTGCTGCTGCAACTCAAGAAAGCCACACCAGGGCTGCGTTTCACCCTCGGGGTGAGCACGTTCGTTCCCAAGGCTCACACCCCGTTCCAATGGCAAGGGGTGCGGCCGGAAGCCGACAAACGCTTGAAACGCCTCGGCAAACGGCTGAAACCGAAAGGCATCGACTTGCGGCCCGAGAGTTATGGCTGGAGCGTGATCCAGGCGCTGCTGTCACGAAGTGATCGTCGACTGGCGTCTGTGATCGTGGCCGTCCGCGGAACGCAGGAGAGTCTTGGCGGTTGGAAGAAGGCCTACCGAGCGGCTCGGGCTGGGGAGCTGCCCGCGGCCAGCAGCGCCGGTGTGGCCTTACCTCTGCCGCCAGCCTGGGAGCAGGTGGTTCACGAAACCTGGCCGGACGACACGGTGCTGCCCTGGGAGCATCTGCAGGGACCCCTACCCCAGGACACCCTGCTCAAGCACCAGCAACAGGCGCTGCGTGCTGAGCCGGCTGAACCCGTGGACTGAACGATGCCCGCAAACCCGCAAGCAGAATCCAGCCGGCGATGTTCAGACGGCTGTCGAAGAACGGCAGATCTGTGGCATGCAGAACCGTGAGCACCAGGGCAGCGGTCCACCAAGATCGATCAAACAAAGCCAGAGGACCACGGCGCAGGCTCACCACCAGCAACAGCAGCACCAAAGCCACCACCAACACGGCCGCAGGCAGGCCATGGCTGATGGCCAGTTCCAAAGGGAGATTGTGGGCATGGCCGTGCCACTTGCCCGCTCTCAGGGGATAGATCACTGAGAAGGCCGCGGCACCCCAGCCAAACCAGGGGCGTTCCGCAATCAACTGCAGGGCGAGTCCCCACTGGCTGAGCCGTGTGGACGCCAGGGCCCGCTGGCTGGCGTACTGCGTATCGCTGAGACGGGCCCAGATCCCCTCGGGAACGAGCGTGCGCGCCGGATCCTGGAGCAGGGGAGGCACACCGGGAACAACGGCCACCAGCACGGGCAACAGAGCCAACCCCAGCAGGGGCAGGAGCCAGGGCCAGCTCGGGGGACCGAGCACCAGGGGAACAGCAAGCACCAGCGCTCCCCAGCCATTGCGCGACTCGGTCAGCACCAGCGACAGCACCACAGCCGCAGCCATGGTCAGCACCACCCCCCGGCGCATGCGGTTGAGACCAGGCTGCACCAACGCCGCCAGCATCAGCGGCCAGACCATGGCCAACCAGGCCGAAGCGATGTTGGCGTAGTCAAACAGTCCCGACAAACGTCCTTCAGGACGGCCGCCGGCGGACATGAACCAGATGATCAGGCCCCCGAACATCTGCCAGGGACCCTGCCAACCCAGCCAGAGCTGGCCCAAACCGGTCACGACCACCGGAACAGTGCCGGCCACAAGCCAGAGGCTGCTGCGCCGACGCGACGAGGCCAGAGCCACATAGGGCTGAAATCCCCAGAAGCCCCAGAAAAAGGGAATCCAGTTGGCCAAGCCAGCCCAGGCCAACGGCCCGGAATACGACTGCACACAACCAACCACCATGAACACTGCAGCCAGCAGCAGAGGGGCATTCCAGGGGTCACGCCAAAACGGACGCTCCCGACCCACACTTCCCAGGATCAGAGCGGGAAACAAAAGAAGACCAGCCAGCAGGGCACTGGAGGGCAGAAAGAACAATCCGAGCTGGAAGCAGCGCCATCCCCAGGTGGATGCGCACGGACCAGCCTCTCCATCCAGCCAGGCCGCGACCATGGGCAGGAAACGGGTCATGCGAACACAGCCGTGCGTCCGCGATACACCATCACCTGACGACGGAGGTGGAGACGCAAGGCACGGGCCAGGGCCAGCCTTTCCGTGTCACGCCCTTTTCGAATCAGATCCTCCACCTCATCGCGGTGACTCACGGTGGCGATTGTTTGCTCAATGATCGGGCCGTCATCCAGTTCCTCGGTGACGTAGTGCGCTGTAGCACCGATCAGCTTCACTCCGCGCTCCCAGGCCCGGTGATAAGGCTGCGCACCCTTGAAAGCCGGCAAGAACGAATGGTGAATGTTGATCACCTCGGAAAAACGCTCCAGAAAACCCCCACTCAACACCTGCATGTACTTGGCGAGCACAGCCAGATCAACCTGGTGTTCGTCCAACAACTCGAGGATGGTGGCCTCCGCTTCAGCCTTCTTTCCTGTGGTCACGGGAACGCAAACGAACGGCACTC
This sequence comes from Synechococcus sp. CS-197, assembly GCF_025128215.1. Classification (NCBI taxonomy): domain Bacteria; kingdom Bacillati; phylum Cyanobacteriota; class Cyanophyceae; order Synechococcales; family Synechococcaceae; genus Synechococcus; species Synechococcus sp. CS-197. The sequence continues at coordinate 159,660 of NZ_JAHLZC010000016.1, forward strand.
CGAAATCAGCGCAATAGGGTTCCAAATCGGGATGGTTGCTGATCACCAAAGGAACCTGCATGGGCAGCTCTCCGCTGCGGGCCCGCCAAAGCAGATCGAGCAAGCAATGGCTCTGCTTGCTCACCAGGATGGCAACCCGGGGATGGTCATCGGAAAAATGCACCTGGGCATCACCACCAAGACGCTCCGCCAGAGCCTTCACCGCCACTGGGATGGCCTCCCTGGGTAAACCGAAACCCTGCAGATCCCACTCGATCCGGCTGAGAAACAATCCAGCTCCCGCATCGGTGTGGTGGTCGGCGTGGCGAATGTTGCCGCCGTTCGCGGCCACCCAGCCAGCGATATCGCTCACGAGTGCCGGGCGATCAGGACAGATCAGCTGCAGGATGACCGAGGCGGATGACACACAAACGACCAAAACACACCCTGATTCTGCGCCCGAAAGCGCTCTGCAACTCAGCGCAGGTGCAGGTTGAGATCCCGGGGTGTGGCCTGGCGGATCCTGGCCCGGATCGTGGGGAGACCGAGGCGTTCATGGGCAGCGACCCGGTGACAGCCGTTGAACCCCCAGAGCTGACCCTTCACCTCGAGGAGATCGATCGGTTCGCGCAAACCCTCGTGGGCAATCGAGGTCATCAGCGCTTCCACCTTGGCTTCATCCAAGAAACGCTGAAGCGGGCGTCGCACGGAGGCGAGAGGGACCGATGCAACCCTCATAAGCGAACTCATAACGACTACGAACTATTTCACTGTAAAGCGCAGTTAAAGTCGCAGCACTTAATTGTTCTCGCCATGCTGAGCGCCCTGCGTCGCCTTGCTGCGTTCTGCCTCTGTCTTGCTCTCTGCTTCGGCCTGGCCGCTTGCGATGGCGGCGCCAACGCCAAGCCTGCCACCATTAGCCCCGACGACATGGCTGTGATCCGTCGCCAAGTTGAAGGATTCACTGCAGCCAAAAAGCGCCTCCCAGAATTGGCCCAACTCGTGAATCAGCGGGACTGGACGTTCACCCGCAACTTGATCCACGGCCCCATGCAGGAAGTGGGTCGCGAAATGCTGTACATCAACCAGCGCCTGCTTCCCCAGGATCGCGACCAGGCCAATGCCCTGGCCGCTGACCTGAAAGAAGCCATGGCCGATCTCGATGAAGCGGCCCGCCTCCAAGACGGTGCCCGTCTCCAGAAGGCCTATGTGGCTGTGGCCACTGGCTTCTCCAACTATTCCGAAGTGATCCCTGCTCAGGCGCTGAGCTGACTGCCTCCATCGCTGTCGTCGGTGCCGGCATCGTCGGCACCGCCACGTCCTGGCATCTCAGCCGCCAAGGACATGCTGTAGTGCTCCTGGATCCCTGCCTGGCTTCAGAGGTGCCGGAGGCATCGAGCCAGCGTGGCTTGAACGGAAGCACAGCATCTCTGGGCGTTCTGATGGGCCATTGCTTTCGTCGCTCCAGCGGCCGGGGCTGGCGCCTGCGCCAGCGCAGCATGGCCCTCTGGCCAAACTGGGTCTCTCAGCTTGACCATCCGAGCTCACCGCTCAGCCTGCAGACCCCCCTGGTTCAGCTGGCCGCCAGCGCGGAAGAAGCCGAGCGCATGCGACAGCTCGCCCAGGTCAGACGTGAGCGAGGACTGCAGTTTCTCGAGGAGCCAGCGTTGCCATCAGCGCAGACGCCATGGCCGCGAACGGGCCATGGGGCGTTGCTCTCTGAACAGGATGGACGGGTGGACCCTCTGGGGCTGCTACGCGCCCTGCGCCGGGCTTTCAAGGCACAGGGCGGAACGTTGCGTTCAACCTCGGCACAGCATTTGGAGCGTTCCAGTGCTGGCGGCAACGGTCGCTGGCGAGTGGTCACCGCCGCTGGGGATTCGCTGCGCGTGGATGCCGTGGTGATCTGCTCAGCCCTGGGCAGTGCGCCATTGCTGGAGCCCCTGGGACACCCAAGGCCCATGGAGGCCGTGCTGGGGCAAGTGCTGGAGCTGAAACGCCAGGACTCTCAAGCCAGCTGGGAGCACTGGCCCGCCGTCCTCACCTGTGGCGGCATCAATCTGATCCCCCACGGCGAGCGGCAGCTGTGGCTGGGAGCCACCGTGGAACCCGGTAGCGAAGCCAATCCCTCCCTGCTGCCTGCCATGCAGACGCTGAACAACCTGGCTCCCCAGTGGTTGCACGACACGGAGCGCGTTGGCCAGTGGCATGGTTTGCGCGCACGCCCGCAGGGCCGGCCGGCTCCGCTGTTGGAACAACTGGAGCCCGGCTTGATTCTGGCTTCAGGTCACTACCGCAATGGGGTGCTGCTGGCTCCAGCCAGCGCCGAATGGGTGAGCCAGCAGATTGATGGATCAATCCTTACCGCCCCTTAATTCGAAGCTGAAACGGTGTGCATAGGGTCCAGCCGGAGCTCGACCTCCAGACCAGTCGTTTTCGTCATCGAAATCATGCGTCGTTCGTTTCAAGCCCGAGCGCTCACTGCCATTGCAGGACTCACCGCTGGCGTCAGCCTCGCCGCCTGCTCCTCCGGCGGTGGCGGCGGAGACCAACTCAAGGGCAGCCTGTCTGGGGCTGGCGCCTCGTTCCCTGCAGCCATCTACACCCGTTGGTTCCAGGAACTGGCTCCCCAGGGCATCCAAGTGAACTATCAATCGGTTGGCTCCGGAGCCGGCGTGCGCCAGTTCCAAGCCGGAACCGTCGACTTCGGAGCCTCAGACGCACCGATGAAGGCAGACGACATCGCCAAGGTGACCCGCGGCGTGCTGCAGATCCCGATGACCGCCGGTGCCATCGCCGTGGCTTACAACCTCCCGGGTTGCGATCTGAAGCTCACCCAGCAGCAACTGGCTGACATCTTCCTCGGCAAGATCAAGAACTACAGCGACGTGGGCTGTGACGACAAAGCGATCACCGTGGTCCGTCGGTCCGATGGCTCCGGAACCACGTACAACTTCACCAAGCACCTCTCAGCCATCAGTGATGCCTGGAAAGACGGTCCAGGAACCGGCAAGTCCGTGGCCTGGCCCACAGGCGTTGGTGCCAAAGGCAACGAGGGTGTCGCCGCTCAGCTGAATCAGATCGACGGTGGTTTGGGTTACGTGGAGGTGGCTTACGTGAAAGGGAAGCTGCAGGCCGCTGCCTTGGCCAATGCATCCGGTGAACAGGTAAAGCCCACCAACGAAAGCGAGAGCACCGCTCTGGCCTCCATCGATCTGGGTCCCGATCTGATCGGAGGCAATCCCAATCCTCCCAAGGGCTATCCGATCGTGACCTTCACCTGGATCCTGGCCTACAAGGAAGGCAACGCCGACAAGACCGAGCTGCTGAAGAAGACCTTCGAGTTCATGCTGTCGGAAAAGTCCCAGAGCCAGGCACCCGACCTGGGCTACGTCTCCCTGCCGGCCGAGGTTGTGGAGAAGTCCAAGGCTGCCGTGGCCCAGATCAGCGAGTGATCGCCCAGCGCCGAAGCGCACAAACCAACAAAAAAGGGGGCCTTGCGGCCCCCTTTCTTTGTGATCAATGCGAAGGACTCACTTGGTTTCAGTGAATTCGGCATCGATGACGTCGTCACCGGCATCGGATGATCCGCCCGCTGCACCAGCGCCGGCTCCAGCGTCTGCACCGGGCGCAGCACCGGCTGCGGCACCTTCTTGCTGGTAAACGGAGGCACCCACGGTGTAGAGCTCCTGCTGCAGTTCCTCCAGCAGGGTCTTCATGGCGTCGTAGTCCTCCTTCTCGGTGGCCTCCTTGAGCTTGGTGCGCTTCTCCTCCACCTTGGCCTTGGCCGCATCGTCGACTTTGTCGCCGAGCTCGCCCATCTGCTTCTCTGCCTGATACACCAGGGTTTCAGCCTGGTTCTTGAGGTCGATCCGCTCGCGCTTCTCCTTGTCAGCGCTGGCGTTGGCTTCAGCATCCTTCACCATCTTGTCCACCTCGGAATCGCTGAGGGTGGACGCACCGGTGATGGAGATGGACTGCTCCTTGCCGCTGCCCTTGTCCTTGGCCGTGACGCTGAGGATGCCGTTGGCATCGATGTCGAAGGTCACTTCGATCTGGGGCACGCCGCGGGGAGCCGCCGGAATGCCGTCGAGACGGAAGGTTCCCAGACTCTTGTTGTCGGACGCCATCTCGCGCTCACCCTGGAGCACGTGAATCTCCACATTGGTCTGACCGTCCACGGCCGTGGAGTAGGTCTCCGATTTCTTGGTGGGGACCGTGGTGTTACGGGTGATCATCTTGGTCATCACCCCACCGAGGGTTTCCACACCCAGGGACAAAGGCGTGACATCCAGCAGCAGGATGTCCTTCACCTCACCTGCGAGCACGCCGCCCTGAATGGCAGCTCCCACGGCCACCACCTCATCGGGGTTCACCGTCTGATTGGGATCCTTGCTGGTAACGCGCTTGACCAGCTCCAGCACGGCAGGGATGCGGGTGGAACCACCCACCATCACGATCTCATCGAGTTCGCCGGAGGACAGCTTGGCGTCCTTGAGAGCCTGCTCCACAGGAATGCGGCAGCGGTCGATCAGGTTGGAGGCGAGCTCTTCGAACTTGCCGCGGGTGAGGGTGAGGTCGAGATGCTTCGGGCCTTCAGGCGTTGCCGTGATGAACGGCAGGTTGATCTCGCTCTGCGTGGCACTGGAGAGCTCGATCTTGGCCTTTTCAGCCGCTTCGGTGAGGCGCTGAAGAGCCTGCTTGTCCTGACGCAGATCAATGCCCTCGTTGGCCTTGAAGCTGTCGGCCAGGTGATCAACGATCACCTTGTCGAAGTCATCACCACCGAGGTGGGTGTCGCCGGAGGTGGACAGCACCTCGAAGACCCCGTCACCCACCTCGAGCACGGACACGTCGAAGGTGCCGCCGCCCAGGTCAAACACCAGGATGCGCTCGTTGCTCTTCTTGTCGAGGCCGTAGGCCAGCGCAGCCGCGGTGGGCTCGTTGATGATGCGCAGCACCTCGAGACCGGCGATCTTGCCGGCATCCTTGGTGGCCTGACGCTGGGAGTCGTTGAAGTAAGCAGGAACGGTGATCACCGCCTGGGTGACGGTTTCTCCCAGATATTTGCCGGCATCCTCCGCCAGCTTGCGCAGCACCTGGGCGCTCACCTCTTCAGGGGCGAATTGCTTGTCGAGAACGGGGCACTTCACCTTCACGTTCGAGCCGGCCTTCTCAACGCCGTAGCTCACTTCCTTGGACTCCTCATTCACCTCATCGACCCGCCGGCCGATGAAACGCTTCACGGAATAGAAGGTGTTGTCGGGGTTCATCACCGCCTGACGCTTGGCGATCTGACCCACCAGCTGATCCTGGTTCTTGGTGTAAGCCACCACCGAGGGCGTGGTGCGGAAGCCCTCGGCGTTGGCGATCACGGTGGGCTTGCCGCCCTCCATCACCGACACACAGCTATTGGTGGTTCCGAGATCGATGCCGACAACTTTTCCCATTCGGTGCCTCCAGACTCCGCGAAATGACTGATTAGATCTTTCGCATCTTCGTCAGAGGAAACGCCTGCAGGCGAGGGGTGGTTCCCGAACAGGCAGGCTGGTGAGCAGACACAGAACGGCACGATGATCAGCGGAACCACCGGTCTGATCGGCCTGTTGGGGCAACCGGTGCGTCACTCGCTCTCACCGGCGATGCACAATGCCGCCCTCGACGCCATGGGGCTTGATTGGCGCTACCTGGCACTGCCCTGTGCGCAGTCGGATCTGGGGTCTGTGCTCAGCGGCCTCAGAGCCGTGAACTGCCGCGGCCTGAACGTCACCATCCCGCACAAGCAGGCCGTGGCCCCCCACTGCACGGAGCTGAGTGCTCTGGCCTCGCGTCTCCAAGCCGTGAACACCCTCATCCCTGCCGAGAACGGCGGCTGGTACGGCCACAACACCGACGCTGAGGGATTTCTGGCTCCTCTGCAGGACACGTCAGAGGCGTGGCGCGGCGGCACGGCGGTTGTGCTGGGATGCGGTGGCAGTGCCCGTGCTGTTGTGGCAGGGCTTCAGCAACTGCCCCTGAACGCCATCCATATCGCCGGACGACGGGACACTGCACTGGCAGCCTTCTTGAGTGATCTGCGCCAACCCGCCGAGGAGGAGACAGTCCCCCTGGTTGGTATCCCCCTTGAGGAAAGCCGGATCCGGGAGCTTCTCACCCAGGCCTGCCTTGTGGTGAACACCACTCCCGTGGGGATGGAGGGGCACCAGGACGGAAGCACCATGCCCCTGAGTCAGGACATCTGGAACGATCTCGAGGCGAAGACAACGCTCTATGACCTCATCTACACGCCAAGACCGACGCCCTGGCTGACGCTGGGGGCAGAACGGGGTTGCCGCACCATCGATGGCCTGGAAATGTTGGTCCAACAGGGCGCAGCATCCCTGCGCCGCTGGAGCGGCTGCTCCACGGTGCCGGTGGACGTGATGCGCCAGGCGGCTCTCAACTGCCTCGCCTCAACGCGGCGCTGAGCCTCTGCATCCCCAGACGCCGGGCCTACGCTCAACGCGTTCGAGCCGCGGTCATGTCCATCCCTTCCTGGCAACGGTTCTTGGGTCTTCTGGCCTATCTCCTTCCCTGGAGTGACGCGATTCCCTTCGGAGGTCACCTGATGGGGCAGTTTCCTTGGCTGCAGTGGCTGACCCTGCCCGCGTTGCCGATCGCCCTTCTGGAGCAGGGAATCCCCTTCGGCAACCTGCTGATCTTCTTCCTGCTGTTCCTGGCCGTGGTGCGCAACCCGGCTGTGCCCTATTTCATCCGCTTCAACACCCTGCAGGCGTTGCTGGTGGACATCATCGTTGTGCTGCTTGGGTATGCCTTCATGATTCTCCTGCAGCCTTTGGGCAGCGGTTTGATGTTGAGAACCCTCTCCAGCACGGTGGTGATTGCTGTTCTGGCCGTTGTGATCTTTGCGCTCGTGGAGTGCATCCGCGGCCGAGAGCCCGATCTGCCAGGCCTGAGCCAGGCCGTCCGCATGCAGCTCTACTGAAGCTGTCAACCCCAAGGGGATAGGCTGTTGGATCCGTCGCTCACCCGGGTGAGCCATCAGTCCCTGTCGGAGCTGTCTCCATGACCCAGCAGCCTTATTACGAGACCATGTACATCCTCCGGCCGGACATTCCGGAAGAGGAGGTTGAATCCCATCTGACCAAGTACCGCGACATCCTGGTGGAAGCGGGCGCTGATGTGCTCGACAACCAGATGCGTGGCAAGCGTCGCCTGGCCTATCCGATCGCCAAGCACAAGGAAGGCATCTACGTGCAGCTCAGCCACAACGGTGATGGCCAGCAGGTGGCCGTCCTCGAGAAGGTGATGCGTCTCAGCGAGGATGTGATTCGTTATCTGACGGTGAAGCAGGAAGGACCTCTGCCCGCACCGCGCGTGGTTCCCGGCTCCGAACCCGCCGCTCCCCAACCGGAAACCGCTGAAACCTCTGCCTGAACCAGGGATTGTGGAAGTCGTGACCGGGCGATAGCGTCCGGTCATGCACCCCCAGGACCCCTCCCACCAGGCTCCGGTACCCCTTTGGCATCCCCAGCCTGAGGCTGGCGAAGCCAACACCGCCGACGATGCAGCGATCCGTGCTTTGAAGCAACGCATCGCTGATCTCGAGCAGACCGTGCATGACTACGAAGTGCTGCTCGAAGAGCTGCCGGACCTGTTCGAGCGCAAATTCCAGCAGCGGCTTGAACCACTGCTGGAACGTTATCGACTGCTTGCGAGAGCCCAGCAACTGCTCGAAAGCCCTGCTCCAGGATTGATTGCGGAGCCAAACACCAACGAACAACGCTCTCGCTTGTTCCGCTGGCGCTCAGAACCGCGTCGCGGCGAACGGCCAGCGGATTTGGATGCTGCGGCCTGAACCAGGCTTCAACGGCGACGGGCGGCTGACCAGAGACGAATGGGCAGACCCCAGACATAAATGAAGCCTTCAGCGGCCCGGTGATCAAACTGATCTTCGCTGCCGTAGGAGGCCATTTCAGGCACGTAAAGGCTGCTGTCGCTGGACCCCCGTCCAGTAACGATGGCATTGCCCTTGTGCAGGCGCAGCCGCACCACGCCGTTCACTTCGCTCTGGGTGCGGTCCATGAAGCCATCGAGGGCCTCCTTGAGCGGACCAAACCAAAGTCCTTGATACACCAAATCAGCCCACTGCATCTCCAGCTGCCGCTTGGTGCGGAGCACATCGGCGGCAAGGGTGAGACTCTCCAGTTCCTGGTGGGCCTGGATCAAGAGAAGCAAACCCGGCGTTTCGTAGATCTCCCGGCTCTTGATGCCCACCACCCGGTTCTCGATCATGTCGAGTCGACCGATGCCATGGGATCCAGCCAAACGGTTGGCTTCTCGGATCAAGGCAACAGGATCGAGTCGCTGGCCGTTGATGCTCACAGGGTTGCCAGCCTCGAAGGCGATCTCGATCTCTTCAGCCTCCGAGGGCGCCGCATCGATGGACACCGTCATGGCGAACACTTCTTCAGGGGGAGCCTGCATCGGATCCTCCAGAGGGCCGGCTTCAACGCTGCGACCAAGCAGATTGAGATCGATGGAATAAGGAGATTTCTTGCTCACCGGTGCTGGTAGACCGCAGCGTTCGCCGTAGGCAATCGTTTCCTCCCTGCTCATTCCCCACTCCCTGGCTGGCGTGAGCACCTTGAGATCGGGAGCCAAGGCGGCAATCGCCACATCAAAACGCACCTGGTCGTTGCCCTTGCCCGTGCATCCATGGGCCACTGCATCCGCGCCAACCTCTCGCGCCACTTCCACAAGCCGCCGGGCAATCAACGGACGGGCCAGGGCCGTGGACAAGGGGTAACGACCCTCGTAAAGGGCATTGGCACGGATGGCAGGAAAGGCGAACTCTTCGATGAACGGCTGTATGAGATCACCCACCAGAGACTGACTGGCGCCAGCCTCCAGAGCCTTGCGCCGAATCGGCTCCAGCTCGTCGCCCTGGCCGAGGTCAGCGGCAAACGTGATCACCTCCTCGACTCCCCACTCCTGCTTGAGATACGGAATGCAAACACTCGTATCCACGCCACCGGAATAAGCGAGCACAACCTTCTTGGCGCGTCCCATCAAGCGGACTCCTGATCTGTATCGGACTGCTCCGATTCTCCACTCCCGCGGGACGACCACAGCAACCAGAGGGTGATCAACAGGGCAGGGGCCAGCACCAGCGCCAGCGCCGCACCCGATCGGACCTGCAGAGGCTCAGGGTGGCGTGCACCCCACAGGCGCAATGCTGCACTGAAAAGCAGTGCTCCTCCCCAGAGAAATCCAAGCCAACCCGCTTTGTTCAAGGAACTGTCACGGACTGTCTTCTATGATGGCGGATTGGCTCCAGAGATCTTGTCCTCAGCCCTCACGGACATGAGCGCCCTTGACGGCGTCAATCCAGCTCTCACCCGCTACGGCCGAAAGGACCCCGCTCCGGTGCTTCCCCTGCGGGAAGAGCCTGATCTGTTGAGCTGGCTCGAAACCAGTGGGCGACTGGTGGAAGATGAGGAATCCAGCTCACCGGAAGTGAGCACCGTGGAAGAGGAAGAACTGTCCGCTCTCATGGGTGAGAAAGAGGACTACAACGCTGCGGATGAGCAGAACGAGGAAAACTGGGAAGACTGATTTAACGTCCAGCCGATTTGCGGTTGGGTTTTGAGCGACGCTTCAGACCAGACATCCCGTCTTGATGGCCGGTGGCCTGCTGCCATTCTGATCGGCGCCGTCATCAGCGCGGCCTTCGTCGCCGACCGCTTGATCCCCAACAGCCTGTTGAGCCTGCCGCTAATGGCGGCAATCCTGGTATCAACACTGATCACCTGGTGGGGAGTCCCCCGGTTGCGCGCCCTGAAGATGGGGCAAGTGATCCGCACAGAAGGTCCCCAGGGCCACCTCAGCAAATCCGGAACGCCCACGATGGGCGGTCTGCTGGTGGTGCCCGTTGGTGTGATCATCGGGGGGCTCGTGAGCAGCGAAGGGCGCAGCGCGCAGCAGCTTCTGGCCATTGCACTGGTGACCCTGGCGTACATGGTCATCGGTGGTGTGGATGACTGGAGCAGCCTCACCAAACGCACCAACACCGGCCTCACGCCTCGGGGCAAACTGCTGCTGCAAGCCACAGCAGCCGTGCTGTTCCTGGGCTGGGCCGGTTGGCAAGGCTGGATTGCGGGCACGGTGAGCCTGCCCTTCAATCTCGACCTTCCCCTCCACTGGCTGATCTGGCCCCTGGCGCTGTTTGTTTTTCTCGCCGAGAGCAACGCCACCAACCTCACCGATGGCCTCGATGGTCTGGCCTCCGGCTGCGGAGCACTGGTGTTCACCGGTCTGGCCCTGCAACTGATGCTTCGCGGCAATGCCGGCGATCCGGCGCTGGCGGGATTTTGCATGGCCATGGCTGGATGCTGGCTGGGATTTCTGATCCACAACCGCAATCCCGCCAAGGTGTTCATGGGAGATACAGGCTCTCTGGCGATGGGAGCAGCGCTCAGCGCCGTGGCCCTGCTCTCCGACAGTCTCTGGCCCCTGCTTCTCATGGGCGGGGTCTTTCTCGCCGAGTCCGTTTCAGTGATCGTGCAGGTGTGGGTGTTTAAAGCCACCAAAGGGGCCGATGGTCAGGGGCGCCGCGTCTTCCGGATGGCACCGCTGCATCACCATTTCGAGCTCGGTGGAACGCCGGAGCAGGTGGTGGTGCCCTTGTTCTGGCTGGTTACGGCAGGTCTGGTCATGCTGGGGCTTGGGCTTCACCCCCGCTGATCCAACCCCATGAGTTATTTCACCTGGAAGGATGCCGGCCTGACCTCCGACTGCGCCAGTCTCGAGGCGATGGCCTCCCGCTTTGAGGAAGCGGCCCGGCTGATGCGCCGGATGGCTGACCAAGGCTTTGTTTTGGAGCGAAACAACGGAGCGCAACGCATCAACCACACCGATGCCGCGGTGTTCAACGCCTGGGGATTCGTGGATGAAGAACCGGCTGTGCGGCAGCTCACGCTGATGCAGGACCTGGACTCCTGAGCAACCCGCTGATGCATCGCACCCTGCGCAACTCCGTCAGCCTGCTGAGAAGCAATTACGCCACCACCTGGTCGCTGCTTCTGCTTCCAGCCGTGGCAGCGGCGGTGATCCAACCGGGATCGCCCGAAAGCACCCTGGGGCTGCTTCTGCGCTTTCTGGCCTTCGGAGTCGCTTTGGTTCCCCTGGCCAGGGTGATCTCCATCCTCGTGGATCAACTGAGCGAACACCTCGGCGATCGCTACAGCGGCGTGGTGAGTGTGGGGCTGGGGAACCTGGTGGAACTGGTGGTGAGCATCACAGCCCTCGCCAGCGGTCTGTACCGGCTTGTGGTGATCTCCGTGGCCGGTGCGGTGATCACGAACTGCCTCCTGGTGCTGGGCATCAGCACCTTCGTGGCAGGACGCCGGGAGCAACATGTTCAGATCGACGCCCGCAGCACCAACCTGCAGGCTCGCCAATTGATGCTGAGCCTTCTGTTTCTGGCAGTACCCACCATCTTCAGCCTGGGCCGAGGCCTGAATCCGATGGAAGGGACCGATCAGCTGGACAACGTTGCGGTGTACTCGCTTGTGGTGGCGGTGATGATCCTTCTTTATTACGTGCTGTCCTTCGTGCTGCAGCTGGGAACCCACCGGTCCTTTTTCAGCCGCTCCCAGGATCAGCAACGTCTGGCAGCGGTGCAAAACGCTGTTGTGCCAAGCGTTGCTGAAGGCCATCCACGCCAGGGCATCGCAGCCATCCTGATCGCCATGGTGGTGGTGAGCAGCGCCGTGGTGCTGGTCTCCGACCCTCTCGTGGAGACCCTGGAAGTTCTGCTCAAAAACAGTCCCCTGGGTGAACTCTTCATTGGATTGATCCTTCTGCCGCTGTTCGGCTCCACGGCAGAAGGGGTGATCTCCATCGGAGCCTCCGCAAAAGGGCGTATGGATCTGGCGATCACCAGCACCCTTGAATCCAGCGGCCAGCTGATGATGTTCGTGTTGCCGATGTTGGTGCTGTTGGGCTGGCCCATGGGTCGGTATCTGCATCTGAGCGTGCCACTGATCGCCCTCGGGTGCACTGGATTTGCTGTTGTTGCCGTGCACTGGATCACGGAAAACAATCAACTGGATTGGTATGAGGGAATTCAATTGATCACGCTTTACGGCGTGATCGTGCTTGGCACTCTTCTTCTCTGAGGGATTTGCAGGCTCCCCCCAGCCCTCAAGACCTCGTTCTGAGGGCTCCCACCAGCCAAACCACCACAAACGCCAGAAGGGACACCCCCAGATAAATCAGCGCCCACTTCTGAACCGTGGCGATCTCCCAACCAAACAGAAGACCATCCGCCGCATCGCCAGCTGTTGTGAAGCCAATCGTGGTGACGTTCAAGAGATTGGCCATCAGGCACAAGGAGAGGATGGGTCCATGCTGCCGGGAAACCCTCCATGACGACGTTGCCAGCCAAAGTTCTGCTGCTGGGGAGCGGTGAACTGGGCAAAGAGGTGGCCATTGCCGCCCAGCGCCTGGGATGCCATGTGATCGCCTGCGATCGTTACGCCGACGCGCCGGCCATGCAGGTGGCCGATGAAGCGGAAGTGCTGGCGATGACCGACCGAGAAGCGCTGTTGGAGGTGGTGCGCCGGCACAAACCCACGGTTGTGATTCCAGAGATCGAAGCGCTGGCCGTGAATGCCCTCGCTGAACTGGAGGATGAAGGTCTCACCGTGATTCCGACGGCGCGTGCAACGGCCGTCACGATGAATCGCGATCGCATCCGTGATCTCGCCGCGGGTGAACTGGCTTTGCGCACTGCGCGCTTCGCCTATGCCGCCAGTGCTGAAGAACTGCACGCCGAGGCTCCGGCCCTGGGCTGGCCCGTGGTGGTGAAACCGGTAATGAGCTCCTCCGGCAAAGGCCAGAGCGTTGTGGATGGACCGGAGGGACTGAATGAGGCCTGGGAGGCGGCCATGGCCAATGCAAGGGGAACCTCCACCCACGTGATTGTGGAGGAATTCCTGCGCTTCGATCTGGAGATCACCCTGCTCACCATCCGCCAGCGGGATGGCTCCACACTGTTCTGCCCGCCCATCGGCCATGAACAGGCCCGTGGCGATTACCAATGCAGTTGGCAACCAGCTGCTCTCAGCGACAAACAGCTGAGTGAGGCCCAAGCCATGGCGCGCACCGTGACCGACAACCTTGGAGGCGCCGGACTGTTCGGTGTGGAATTCTTTCTCTGTGGAGACGAGGTGATCTTCTCCGAGCTGTCACCCCGCCCCCATGACACAGGCCTGGTGACCTTGATCAGCCAGAACCTCAACGAATTCGAATTACACCTGCGCGCGGTGCTGGGGCTGCCGATTCCTGCAATCCGCTGCGCCGATGCCGCGGCCAGCCGCGTCATCCTCGCGGACAAGCACGGCAGCCGGGTGACCTACAGCGGCATGGAAGAGGCACTCCAAGAAAGCGAAACCAGTGTGTTTCTTTTCGGCAAACGCGACGCCCGACCGGGACGGCGGATGGGAGTGGCGTTAGCCCGCGGGGAGCATCAGGCCGAAGCCCGTGCCAAGGCCGACCGCAGCGCAGCGGCCGTGCACCTTCACATCGAAGACTGATCCACACGCGCGCGTGCACTCAGAAAGCGATAGTGCTGCAGTCCTTCCAGAACGCCAGACAGACGCGCGCGATCGGCGAAGTACACCCTCTGCAACTGGCGGCAGCCATCGAGGCAGGGGTCATGGTCCGAGGGAATCACCGCTGCCGGAAGGCCTTGAACCAACTCAAGGTCTCCCTGCTGACTGGCGACAACCAGAAAACGATCCAGTGGAAGCGCCCAGCGCAGAGAGAGAAAACGCATGGCTTCGCTGCGGGAGGCCCGCAGCGGCAGCACATCCAGGTACCAATGGCAGCGAAGGTTGGGACGGGCCGCTTGATGCTGCTGCCGGAGACGCTGACGGATCAGAGGCAGCACGGCAGGTCCTGGCTGCCTGAGCAGGTAACTGACCTTGAAAGGGCCTTGATTGTCCGCGGCTTGCAGGGTGATGTGATCGCCTAAATCAGCCAGTGCCCTCTCCACACCCTCGCGCTGCCAGTCCACACCGATCTCAGCGGCCCAAAGACGGTCAGATTGATCCTCCTGGCCATAGTGAATCTCTGTTCCGGCCTGGGTGATCCAGACGGACGGCTCCGGTAGCTGCAGTTCGGTAAAGCGCTGCCTGGCAGCTGCCAGAGACCGACCCGTGATGATGCCGAGTCCAGGCCCCATGGACCGACCTGGCGACGCACTGAGCTGATGACGCAGCGCCTGCAATGCCTCAGCGTCGGGTTGTTCGAGGCTGGTGTCGAGATCGAGCAGGAGCAGGCGATCACCCAAAGGATTGGCTTGGGCAACGGGTCGCTCAAGCAGTTTCACCGCTGCAGCGGAGGTGCTGAGACGTCCTTGCATCAACGCCAGATAACTGCAGACATGGGCGTCCCAGCTGTAGTGACGACTGACCGCCTCCACCCCGTTGTCACTCCAGCGCCGCCAACGCCCGCCATCCGATCCAGCGCGTTCTAGGCCATCCTGCAGAGACTCGCGGTCGGTGACATCCACCAGCAAGCCGTTGTCGCAGCGGCGATGAATATCGCGGGGGCCTCCGTCGTCTGTGGCCACCATGGGCAGTCCGGAGGCAGCCGCCTCCAGCAGGGTCAAACCGAACGGCTCCGTGAGGGCGGGATTGACGAATAGTCCTCCGCGCTCCGCAGCCCAGCGATAAATCGCCGGGACCTGATCCCGACGATGGTGCTTGGGATAAGCAACCGATCCGTAGAGGTCGTAGCGGTCGACCAGATCGAAGATCTGCTGAAACACCTCCCGCTGCTGCCGATCCATCTGGCGAGAGTCATCGCGATTCCCCAGCACCAGAACGAGATTGTGACGCTCGCGCAGAACCGAGGATCGTCCAAACGCCTCCACCAGTGCGGGAATGTTCTTGCGCCGATCAGCCCGGCAGATGGCCAGAAGCGGGGGTCGCTGGGGCTCACGCAGAAACGACTGCATCATTGCCGAAACATCCGCTGATTCCTGCGGCGTGCTGCGGGGATGGAACCGTCGTGCATCAACACCAGGGGGGACGACATCAGCACGATCGGAATGAAACCGCCCGTAGCGGGAGTACTGGTGATCACGCTCCTGCCGGGTGCTGGTGATCACGAGATCCGCATGGGCGAGAGCCAGTTCTTCCGCATCAATGCGACGACTGATCGAGTAGGTCTGCTCGATCTGCTCACGATCACCACCTGCCGCCAATAATCGGCGCAACTTTTCCCGTCCAAGGGAATGCCCCGTGAAGACGAGCGGCAGTCCCAGACGGCGACTCACCAGGGCGCCCACGTAACCGGCATCGGCGTAATGCGCATGAATCCAATCCGGCCGGCGATCACGCGCTTGCAGCTGAACCACCAGCTGATCCGCCAGCTCATCGAGATGGGGCCAAAGCTGCTCTTTACGCAGATACCGCTTTGGACCAAAACTGAGACGACGGATGCTCGCCCCGGGGGCAATGAATTCCTCAGCTCGGGCGTAATCCGCTGAGACGCGACGGTCCTGAATCAGCCGGGTCACCACTTCGACGTGATCAACCTCAGCGCGAGCGGCAAGACTTCGGACGAGTTCAAGAACATAAAGGGTCTGACCGCCGGTATCAGCATCCCGTCCCAACTCCAGATCGTGGGAACGGAACAAACCATGAAGATGAAGATGAAGCAGATTCAGTCCCACGTTCATCCTCCGCAGCAGTCAGGAAAAGTCCTGATGGACCTATCAATGGATAAAGGGTCCAACCAGCAACAAAGATGAAAACAATCTGAGAAAGTGCGGCAAACGATCTCCTCGATCAGGCCATACGCCTTTGCTGAAACGGGTTTCCTGGGAATGAGCCTGAGATGCGATTGACTTCAGATATCGACATACCAACAGCACACTTCACAACACTTGTGTTGCCGAGGTTGTGATCAGAGCTGACCACTCACATCCACAAGCCGCCGATCGGGGTGGCCCCAACGACCGGCATCAAAGGTGAACGACGACGTCATCGTCATCTGCTGATTGATCCAAGCCAGCACAACTGGCCCGATCACAGCCTTCGGAGCCTGACCGCGAACAGCGCGCAGATTGAAATGGGTGCCACCATCCACCAACACCAAACGATGTCCAAGTCGGGCAGCCTGGGTATCGCGCATGGGTGACACGGCTTCCGGACCTGACGGAACAATCCAGTCGCGGGTTCCGCTGATCAACAAAACCTTCGGGCGAGACGATCGCTGTCCGTTCACCGAGTCCAGGGACTGGACGGGATCAAACAAAAGCCGCATCGGTGGACTCACCGCCACAACCGTTTTCACCCGGGAATCGGCAACGCCTGCTTTGTTGATGCCTGAAAGCCAACTGCACTGCAACACCCAACTGATGTTGCGCTCAGGATCCCGGGGATCACGGCAGCGCGCTTTCAACTTCTGATCCGTTGGGATGCCACCGGCCAACTGAAGCGCCGTCGTGGCTCCCCACGAGTGGCCAACCACTGCCACTTCCTTGGTGTTGAGGTCACGACCAGCGAGAACCCGACCTTGTTCCACAGCCGTCAGCAGCGCTGACACATCCAAAGGACGCAATCGCAGCTCTTCCGGACCCGGTGGCGGCCGATCACCGGCCAACATCGCCCGTTGCTGTTCAAAATTGCTGCCTGGATGATCCGGCAGCAGAACCACATAACCCTTGGCAGCGAGAACCTCAGCCCAAGCTTCGAACGACTCCGGGTCATCCCAGAGACCATGGGAGATGACCACCAGCCGTTGGTTTCCCGCACCCTGTGGCTTCAGCACCAGAACGCGCAGAGGCTCGTCACGGTGCTGCACCGACACACGAATGACCTCTCGCGTCCATGTCGGATCTTGCAGAGACTCGAACAACTCAGACGACACCGGAGCAGCGAAGCCGGCCTTCACAAGCTCCAGGCCATCGCTTTGATTGGCCACCAAGCGATTGACCGCTTCTGCAAGCTTGGAGAGATCGATCGACGCTTCTTCGCCAGGGAGTTGATGGAGAAAGCCGAGGAGATTGTTCTGATCGTTGTCGTAAGCGCGCCTCAATGCCTTCGTGAGCATTGATCCACTGCTGTCGAAAGGCACCCCCTCGAGATTGACGATGAAGGCAGCAGCGTTTAGTGCCTGCTCCAACAGAGGCTGGCCGGTGGAGCCCTCCAAAAGCCCTCGCAGCTCCGCCGGGAGTGGGCTCAGAAACACTGTCTTGAGCAGAGCGAGCAGTCGACCCTCGGACGCGCGGTCGAGGTCGACAAGATCCGGGCTGGATTGAATGACCTCCTCAACCGATCGACCCTCTCCAAGATTGATGGTGAAATCGACGCCCAGATAGGGCATCCGCAACACAAGCCGCTCCAGTGCGGACGCGGGCAATCCGCTCAGCACAACTGCGGCGGAGGCTGCGATCGCCGCAAAGACAGAACGGATGGGGCGCATCAGGCCGCAAGGGGAACGTCGACTTCAGGGGGATGTTGCTCCAGAACCTTGGCCAGATAACGACCCGTGTGACTGGTGGGATGCTGGGCCACCTCTTCAGGCGTGCCGCAGGCCACGATCTGCCCACCTTTGTCACCCCCTTCCGGGCCGAGATCGATCAACCAGTCGGAACAACGGATCACATCGAGGTTGTGTTCGATGCAGATGATCGAATTGCCCTTATCCACCAGACGCTGCATCACATCCATCAGCTTGTGCACGTCGTAGAAGCTGAGGCCGGTGGTGGGCTCGTCAATCAAATAAAGCGTCTTGCCCGTGGCCCGTTTGGACAGCTCGGTTGCCAACTTCACCCGCTGGGCTTCACCCCCAGACAACGTGGGCGCAGGCTGGCCCAGCTTCACGTAACCGAGACCGACATCCACAAGCGTGCGCAGGCGATCCGCTGCCTGGGGGATGGCGGAAAACACATCCGCTGCCTGTTCCACCGTCATCTGCAGAACGTCAGCAATCGTGAAACCTTTGTAGGTGACCTGAAGGGTCTCACGGTTGAAGCGCGCTCCCTTGCAGACATCGCACTGCACATACACATCCGGGAGGAAATTCATCTCGATGACATTCACCCCCTGACCTCGGCAGGCCTCACAACGCCCTCCCTTCACGTTGAAGCTGAATTGACCAACCTGATAGCCACGGGCCTTGGCCTCAACCGTGGCGGCAAACACCTGGCGGATCGGATCAAAGGCTCCGGTGTAGGTGGCTGGATTGGAGCGGGGAGTCCGGCCGATCGGTGACTGATCGATCACGATCACTTTGTCGATGGATTTAATGCCCCTGAGTTCACCAAGGCCATTGGGAAACGGCACCTTGTGGCCCAGACCATGCTCGAGGGCGGGATGCAGCAATTCGTTCACCAAGGTGCTTTTGCCGCTGCCGCTCACCCCGGTGACCGACACCAGACGGCCCAGCGGAAATTCAACACTCAGATCGGTGAGATTGTTGCGTGCACAGTTGAGCAGCTTGAGGCTGCGCGTCCCAGCCGAACGCCGCTCTGAGGGCGTTGGAATACTGCGACGGCCGCTGAGATAGGCACCAGTCAGCGACTCTTCAGCGGTCAGAAGATCCTCAAGAGATCCTTCCGCCACGATGTGCCCGCCATGAACCCCCGCACCAGGGCCGATGTCCACCAGGTGATCGGCGGCGCGGATGGTGTCTTCGTCGTGTTCGACGACCACCAGGGTGTTGCCGAGATCACGCAGGCGCTCAAGCGTGGCCAGCAAGCGGTCGTTGTCGCGCTGGTGGAGGCCAATGCTCGGTTCATCGAGCACATACAGAACACCAGTCAGGCCAGCGCCGATCTGGGTGGCGAGACGGATGCGCTGGGCTTCACCACCGGAGAGGGTCATCGCCGGCCGATCGAGGCTGAGGTAATCCAGGCCCACATCGAGGAGAAAACGCAGGCGCATGCGGATCTCGCGCAGCACCAGGTCACCGATCTGAATCTGACGATCCGTGAGCAACGGTTCACTGGCTTCAAAGGCCCCCACACCCATCAGCCGCTCAATGCGCTCCAGGGTCTGGCCAACGCTGACGGCGGTGAGTTCCGTGATCCGGTAGGGCCCGACGCGCACAGCGAGGGCTTCAGGCCTCAAACGCTGCCCGGCACAGCTGGCACAGGGCACCAGCTCCAGGTATTTCTCCAGCTTCTGACGCATGGCCTCACCGCTGGCGTCCCGTAACTGACGCTCCAGGATCGGCAGGATGCCTTCGAAAGGCCGCTCATATCCACCTTTGCCTTTGCGATAACGGCTGTCGGCCTGGATCAGAATCGGATCCCGACTTCCATTGAGCAAAACGTCCTGCTGCTCTTCGGTGAGATCTTTCCAAGGCGTTTTGATCTCAAATCCGAACGCCTCACCCACTGAATACAGCAGGGAAAAGTAATAGGAATTGTCTTTTTCCGCCCAGGGCGCAACGGCCGCATACACGGGCAACGATGGATCAGGAATCACCCGCTCTGCGGTGAACTTGCGCAGATGCCCAATGCCATGACAGGCATCACAGGCTCCATAGGGACTGTTGAAGGAAAACAGCCGCGGCGACAGTTCTTCCATCACGGCCCCATGCTCAGGACACGCGAAGTTTTCGGAGTAAAGACGCTCCCGCTCCACTCCTTCGGGGAGCTCCTCGTCCTTCTTCGGAACCACCTCAACGATGGCTAGACCATCGCCCCGCTTCAGCGCTGTCCTCAGGGAATCCGTGAGTCGCTCCTGAATGCCGTCGCGGGCCACCAGGCGATCCACCACCACCTCGATGCTGTGCTGGTGGTTCTTATCGAGCTCAATGTTGTCGGCAAGCTCGCGCACTTCTCCATCGATGCGCACGCGAGCGAATCCTTCAGCCGCAAGGCCACTGATCAGCTTGCTGTGCGTGCCCTTTTTGCCTCGCACCAGCGGCGTCAACAGCTGGTAGCGGGTGCCTTCGGGAAGGGTCAGGATCTGATCCACCATCTCATCGATGGTCTGGGGCCGGATCGCCCGATCACATTGCGGACAGTGAGGTTCTCCAGCCCGGCCGAAGAGAAGTCGCAGGTAATCTTGAATCTCGGTGACGGTCCCCACGGTGGACCTGGGATTGTGGCTCGTGGATTTCTGATCGATCGAGATGGCCGGTGAAAGCCCCTCGATGGCATCCACATCGGGCTTATCCACCTGACCCAGGAACTGGCGCGCATAAGCCGAGAGACTCTCGACATAACGGCGCTGACCCTCAGCAAAAATCGTGTCGAAAGCCAGGGAGCTCTTACCGCTGCCGCTCACCCCGGTGAACACCACCATCTTGTTGCGAGGGATGGTGACGTCGACATTCTTGAGATTGTGCTGACGGGCGCCACGCACCCGAATCACATCCTCAAGGCTTCCTCCACTGAGGTTGACGGGCCTGGAACCCGACAGGGCCTTCGATTTGGGAGCAGGGCGTCCCATAGGGAGGAACCTCGGCAGCAACAGAGTCTACGGAGATCAAATCGGATTCAGGCCGCGCCCTGATCCAGAAGGCTGGCCGCATAAGCCTGGGCCTCTTCACGGTCGCCGCCAGCCAGTTCCGCCAGTTCCCGCTGGCGCTCCTGAGTGTCCCGCAGGTGGGACACTCGCGAGCGGGTGATACCGGCGGAAACGTCCTTGCTGACGCGGAAGTGATGATCAGCAACCGCAGCCACGAGGGGTTGATGGGTCACGCAGAACACCTGACGATGGCGTGACAAGGTGCGCAGCAGATCGGCCATGGCCCCGCTCACCCTGCCGCTCACACCGGTGTCGATCTCATCGAAAAGAAGGGTGCTGGATCCATCGACCTTGGCCAACGACGTTTTGAGAGCCAGCAGAAAACGCGACATTTCGCCGCCTGAAGCCACCTCCACCAATGGAGCCATCGGCTGACCGGGGTTGGCCGAAAACAGGAAACAAACGGAATCGGCCCCAAAGTCCCCTGGATCGACAGGCTCGATCTTCACTTCAAAACGCACATTGGCCAGTCCCATCGGACGCAGCGTGGCCATCAGATCGGTCTGCAGCTGTTGGGCCGCGGCCTCACGACAACGCGTCAGCGAGGCATTGTGTTGATCGCGATCCGCGCGGGCGGCGAGCTCTTGCTCCTGCAAGCGGCGCAGGAGATCCTCCGAACCACCAGCCTCCTGGCGTTCGCGCAACGCATCGCGCTGCTGAATCAGAGCCGCCAGATCCTGGCCGTGGCGACGTTCAAGTCGCTTGAGCAGCGACAACCGATCCTGAAGGACCGCCAAGCGTTCAGGGTCGCTGTCCAACGACGTGCCATAACGCTCCAGCGAACGAATCAGATCCTGAACACCAGCTTCAAGGTCGACGCAGCGTTCCGTCCAGGGTTGCAGGGAAGCGTCCATGGCCTGCATCAACTGCAATTCATGGGTGCAGGCGAGGAGATGATCCAGAACCGATGGAGCCTGATCAGCGCCATCTTGCAAACGACCAATCAAGGCGGAGAGACCCTCCAGCAAGCGCACGCCATGCACCAGGCGGTCCTGCTCCAACTCCAGCTGCGCAATCTCCTCTGGATCATCGAGAGCAGCCTGTTCAAGCTCCAGGAGCAAGGCCTCGAGCTCATCGCGTTGCTGTTCCAGCTGCAGACGGTCGGATTCGGCCTGGTGGAGGGCATCGCGACAACGCTGCCAGTGCAGCCAACTGCGTCGCACGTCGCCAAGCGTCGATTCCAACTCCGCACCACCGAGACGATCCAACCAGCGGCGCTGCTGTCCGGGCCGCGCCAGCTGTTGGGTCTGTCCTTGCACGGTGAGATCGATCAACAGAGGGCGCAACTCGAGCAACTGCTGCCGGTTGACCACCACCCCGTTTAAGCGGGAGCGACTGCTGAGACGGTCGTCCTGACGACGCCATTCGCGGCTGACCACCAGCTCAGGCTCTCCATCATCGAGCTGGTGGCGCTCCAACCAGCGCTGGCCGCTGGCACCAACCCGGAAACTCGCTTCGATCAGAGCACGGTCGCAACCGCTGCGCAGCAGTCGCGCGGCAGCGGACGCCTGCATGCCGCCCAACACGGCATCCAATGCATCAAGAAGAATGGATTTGCCCGCGCCGGTTTCACCGGTCAGCACGGAAAAACCCTGATCAAACGCCAGATCCAGGCTGTCGATCAATGCGATGTTTTGGAGTCGCAAACCGGTGAGCACGGCAAGCCCCGGTGGTCGTGCTGACCGTAGCGGTGGCTCAGCTCGTTTAGAAGGGGGGTGAACCTGGCAACTCGGCCCGTGGCCCCACAGGAACTTGGAGATTTCATCGAAGCCTCGGGTCTGCTCACCTATGACCCTGCAGCGATCACCCGGATCTATGCCGGTCACCCGCAACGGCTGCTGAGGCGTCTCTGGCAGACCTTGGTGCCCATCGGCCTGTTTCTGCTGGGCGTGGGCACCGACAAAGTGCTCGGGCTGCTGAGCGATCAGAAACGGGCGCGGGCAAGAGCCAGGGAATTCGCGAACCTGTTGGTGGATCTCGGCCCAGCCTTCATCAAAGCGGGCCAGGCGTTGTCCACCCGGCCGGACATCGTGCCCCCAGTGCTGCTGGAAGAACTCGCCCAGCTGCAGGATCAACTGCCGGGTTTCGACAGCGACCTGGCGATGGCTTGCATCGAGGAAGACCTCGGAGCGCCCGTGGATGACATTTACGAAACCCTCGAGCGAGAACCGATTTCCGCAGCGTCGCTCGGACAGGTGCATCGCGGAGTGCTGAAAAACGGCCAGCGCGTGGCCGTGAAGGTGCAGCGACCGGGCCTGCGGGAGCAGATCACTCTTGATCTCTACATCGTGCGCAACATCGCCGCCTGGCTGAACTCCAACATCGGCCTGATCCGCAGTGATCTCGTGGCCCTGATCGATGAACTGGGGCGCCGGGTGTTCGAGGAGATGGACTACCTCAATGAGGCCAGCAATGCCGAACGATTCAGCGAACTGCACAGCCACAACCCACGGATCGCTGTTCCACTCATCTTTCGGGAAGCCACCAGCCGCCGGGTGCTCACGATGGAATGGATCGATGGGGTGAAGCTCACCAATCTCGAAGCGGTGCGCGAGCTGGGCATCGATCCCGATGACATGGTGGAAGTGGGCGTGAGCTGCAGCCTGCAGCAATTGCTGGAACACGGCTTCTTTCATGCCGATCCCCATCCCGGCAATCTGCTGGCCCTCGAAGACGGCCGGCTCTGCTATCTCGACTTCGGGATGATGAGTGAGGTGACCCGTGAATCACGGACGGGGCTGATTCAGGCCGTGGTCCACCTGGTGAACCGCAATTTCGGCAAACTCTCCAAGGATTTCGTCAGCCTCGGATTTCTTGCGGAGGATGTGAATCTCGAGCCGATCGTCCCCGCCTTCGAAACCGTCTTCAGCCAGGCTTTGGAGGCCGGTGTGAGCCGGATGGACTTCAAAGCGGTCACCGATGACCTCTCAGGGGTGATGTACAAATTCCCCTTCAGGGTCCCTCCCTACTACGCCCTGATCATCCGATCCCTGGTCACCCTCGAGGGCATTGCTCTGAGTGTGGATTCCGATTTCAAGATTCTCGGTGCCGCTTACCCGTATTTCGCGAGGCGCCTGATGGAGGATCCCGATCCCCAGTTGCGGATGAGTCTTCGGGAAATGCTGTTCGATGGCGATATCTTCCGCTGGACCCGTCTGGAAAATCTGGTCGCCAGTGCCGCCAGCCAGGATCAACTCGATCTCGAGGCGCTTCTTGATCAGGTTCTCGATTTCCTCTTCTCAGCCAATGGCGGCATGCTGCGCCGCCAACTGGTGGATGCCGTCGCGGATCGCCTCGATGCCCTGAGCTGGATGACCCTGCAACGGATCGGACGGCGCCTGCCCCGTCCTCTGCAGCCGCCCATGCTTCTGGAGGCAAGCGACAGCTTCGACCAAAGCACTTATCTCGATCTTGAGCCGATCAGGCAGCTGATCGCCGTTCTGCAGCAATTGCCTGGGTTCAGCCCTGATCTGGTGTTCAGCCGTCTGCCCCGTCTGATTCGTGAACCGGATGCAAGGCGCATGGGTGTGGAACTGGCTCAAGGTTTAGCCGAACGAGGAGTTGTCCGTTTGGTGAGGGCAGCCGCTGGTGTCTCCCCCTAAATTCCAGTCGCTGAGACTCCGTCATGCCCGCACGTTCACGTCTGCGTCACCACGCACTGGCTACGGGCTCAGCCCTGGCACTCACCCTGCTCAACTGGTTTCAACCTGTTCGTGCGGCTGAAGATGTGGCCCTCGTCAGTGGTGCCTTCATCCGCTCGATCAGCGTCGCCGATCTGGCCTATCTGGCGGAAACCGGAGAGGCCCGCGGTTTGCTCTCCGATCTTTTGCGTCTTGGCAAGCAAGATCCAGAGAACGTGGCCAAATTGCTCAACCAGGAATTGGATCTTCCGCTGGTGCTCACCAGCCGTCTGATGTCCACCAAGATCGGCGATGTCATTCTCAAGCGCGTCGCGAAGATCGTTTATCCGCTGCGCGTTCCCGAACCTTCCGTGAGTGTTCCGGCCATTCGCGCTGGGGTGATCAACGGTCTGCAGATCGGTGAAGGGGGCCTCAACATGATCAAGTTCCTGGAGGCCTACCCCGCAGAGGTGATGGAGATCAACCTTCCCGCCCTGATGGCCGCCATCGAAAAAGCTGAATCGATTGCCGGGCTGGTGACCTTCTTCTCCAACTCGCCCCTCGATGGCCTGAAGGAGAGCGGTCAGTAAACCCGCCGGCGAGGATCGCCACATAGATTCCTCTGGACGAGAGCCCTGCACAGGTGTCAGTGATCAACGCCTTCCGCCGCCGTTTTTCCCCGGCACCAGTCCTTCAAGACTGGCCAGGGCTGATCGAGGCCTATCGGCCTTGGCTACCCGTCACGACGTCAACCCCCGTGGTCACCCTTCGCGAAGGCGCCACTCCCCTCATTCCTGTGCCCTCAGTGGCCGAACGCATCGGCCGCGATGTGAAGGTGTTCGTCAAATATGACGGCCTGAACCCCACGGGGTCCTTCAAGGACCGGGGCATGACCATGGCGATCAGCAAAGCGAAAGAAGCCCATTGCGAGGCTGTGATCTGCGCCAGCACTGGAAACACATCCGCCGCTGCGGCTGCGTACGCACGCCGCGCTGGCATGCGCGCTTTTGTGCTGATCCCCGACGGATACGTGGCCCAAGGAAAACTGGCTCAAGCCCTGGTGTACGGCGCCGAGGTGCTGGCCATCCGTGGCAATTTCGACCGGGCTCTGGACATCGTCCGCGAAGTGTCTGATCAGTTCCCAGTCACCCTGGTGAACTCCGTGAACCCTTTCCGTCTGCAGGGACAGAAAACAGCGGCCTTCGAAGTGATCGATGCCCTGGGCGATGCGCCTGATTGGCTGTGCATTCCCATGGGCAACGCGGGCAATATCACTGCTTATTGGATGGGCTTCCAGGAGTACAACCAGGCAGGGCGCAGCCGCAAACTGCCCAGAATGATGGGCTTCCAGGCCAGTGGCTCCGCCCCTCTGGTGAACAACACCACGGTGACGGATCCGGACACGATCGCCACAGCCATCCGCATCGGTAATCCTGTGAACCGCGAGAAAGCGATTGCCGCCCGCAAAGCCAGCCAGGGTGACTTCCTCGACGTCACCGATGCAGAGATCATTGAGGCCTACAAGCTGCTCGGCGGGCAGGAAGGGATTTTCTGTGAGCCGGCAAGCGCTGCTTCGGTGGCCGG
Organism: Synechococcus sp. CS-197; assembly: GCF_025128215.1. NCBI lineage: Bacteria > Bacillati > Cyanobacteriota > Cyanophyceae > Synechococcales > Synechococcaceae > Synechococcus > Synechococcus sp. CS-197. Next base: position 185,404 of record NZ_JAHLZC010000016.1, read on the forward strand.
CCTGCTCAAAAGAAAAGACGAGGTGCCAACCGGAGCCACGGTGGTGTGCGTGCTCACCGGAAACGGACTGAAAGACCCGGATTGCGCCATCAACAACAACGACGCGGCCTTCCACACCGACCTTGATCCCGATCTCGGAACCGTGGCCCGTGTGATGGGCTTCTGATTGCAGTCCAAGGCCATCCCGCCGCACCGGACTGAACCTTCCCCCCTGAAACCAGGGGGGTTTTTTTGTGGGTTGACACACTCAGCCCAACCAAACCAGCGGCAACCAGATGGAGAACTGCCTGGGGACATCCAGGCTGAACCCCCTCAATTGATGGGGGGAAACATGCTGAAACCTCACCATCCCGGAACCGGCTGGAATTCCTCAGCCTGTTGAAACAGTGGAGAACGGCACGCGTTCCTCAACGACCGATCGAATTCCCCCATGCCTGTGCAGAGTGAAACCCTGTGCCACGAGCGTGAATGCGGGGTTTTCCACGTTTTCCCCATCCTCTATTACGGCTGTTTAGTAGTTCTTTTCTTGAAATCATTTCAATCCAGTAGAACAGGGACACCACGTTGATCTCGGTGCCATTGCACTTCCGGCTCGCCTGTGAAACCTTGGGTGATCTCATTCCCCAGCTGCGGTCACCAACGCGATGAAACTGGTCTGTTCCCAGACGGAACTCAACAGCGCACTTCAGCTGGTCAGTCGTGCTGTGGCGTCCCGTCCCACCCATCCAGTGCTCGCGAATGTGCTGCTCACCGCCGATGCCGGCACAGATCGACTGAGCCTCACGGGATTTGACCTCAGCCTGGGGATTCAGACCTCCCTGCCTGCTTCAGTCGACACCAGCGGGGCGGTGACGCTCCCGGCGCGATTGTTCGGCGAGATCGTGTCCCGTCTCTCCAGCGATTCCCCGATCACCCTGACCACCGATGACAGCGGCGAGCAGGTGGAGCTCACCAGCCTGAGCGGGAGCTATCAGATGCGCGGCATGCCGGCTGACGACTTCCCCGACCTGCCTTTGGTGGAAAACGGCACCGCGGTCAAGCTTGATCCGGCTGCTTTGGTTCGTGCACTGCGCAGCACGCTGTTTGCGAGCAGTTCTGATGAAGCCAAGCAGTTGCTCACCGGTGTGCACCTGCGTTTCGATCAAACCCGTCTGGAAGCCGCGTCCACTGATGGGCACCGTCTCGCCGTGCTGAGCGTGGATGATGCTCTACAGGACGCGATTGCCAACGAGGAGGCTCCCGATGCTGAAGGCAGTGCGGGGCTGGCGGTCACCCTCCCTGCCCGCTCCCTGCGTGAGGTGGAGCGTTTGATGGCTGGCTGGAAAGGCAGCGATCCTGTCAGCCTCTTCTTCGAGCGTGGCCAGGTGGTGGTTCTGGCCGCCGATCAGATGGTCACCAGCCGCACCCTTGAGGGCACCTATCCCAACTACCGACAGCTGATTCCTGAGTCGTTCAGCCGCACCATGGCCTTGGATCGACGGGCCTTCGTGGCCTCTCTCGAGCGCATTGCAGTACTGGCGGATCAGCACAACAATGTTGTGAGGATCATCAGTGATCCCAGCAAGGGGCTGATTCAGATTTCAGCTGATGCCCAGGACGTGGGCAGCGGATCGGAGTCTCTCCCCGCACAAATCGAAGGGGAGGAGGTGCAGATTGCCTTCAACGTGCGTTACGTGCTCGATGGCCTCAAAGCCATGGATGCTGAACGCATCGTTCTGTCTTGCAATGCACCGACCACCCCGGCGATTCTCTCGCCGGCGGATGATGGAGCCGGCCTCACCTATCTCGTGATGCCCGTGCAGATTCGCTCCTGAGCCTTGCCCCTGCCCGATCCGTTTCTTCTGAGCGATCTGCTTCGCCATCGCGTGCGCTGCGATCAGGGGTTGGACCATGGACCCGGTGTGATGGCCTGGATGCATCCTCCAGTGCATCGTCTGCTGGGTTGGGTCAGCCGTCCTTCTGCCTTGCGCAACCAACGAGACGTTTGGCGTCTGGATCAGTGTCGCGGCGTGGATGATCAGCAGGTGTATGTGAAAGGTTTCCCGGCGGAGACCGACCAGCTGACCCTGGATCGACTGCCCACGCTGTTGGATGCGGATCTCCTCGATCGGGATGGCGAGCGACTGGGTCAGATCGCTGACCTCGCGTTTGTTCCCACATCCGGTGAAATCCTCTACTACCTCGTCTCCCGCAGCGATCCAAGGCTTCCCGGTAGCAGCCGTTGGCGTCTCAGCCCCGAGCGCATCGTCGACCAGCAACCCGGACGGGTCTCCACAGCCCTGCGCAATCTTGATGATCTTCCCCAGGCTCGCGCCAGCGTCCGTCAGGACTTGGTGCGACGGTCCCGTCACTGGCGTGAGCAGCTCCAGCAGTTCGGTGATCGTGCCGGAGAACGGTTGGAAGGTTGGCTGGAGGAGCCCCCTTGGGAGGAACCCCCTTGGGGGGAACAGCCGCGGCCATCCCCCCAAGAGTCCCGCGAAGCCTGGGATGACGAGGACTGGTCAGAGCCTGGAGAGCCTCGCCGGGATCGATCCCGGTCTGATCACGACGAAGACCCCTGGATCTGAATGCGGAGGGCCTGCAGGCCGTCGGCAACACTGGGAAGAGATGAACGGTTGGCTGTGACTCAGTCCCCTTCAGCAGATGGATCCTTTGATGTGGCCTCTGCACTGCGCCAGGAAGGGCTAACGCAGGAGGATTACATCGAAATTCAGCGCCGCCTTGGGCGAGATCCCAACAGGGCGGAGCTGGGAATGTTCGGCGTGATGTGGTCCGAACATTGCTGCTACCGCAATTCCCGGCCACTCCTGCGTGGTTTTCCCACCGATGGACCTCGCATCCTGGTGGGGCCAGGAGAAAACGCTGGCGTGGTGGACCTGGGGGAGGGTCACCGCCTGGCGTTCAAAATTGAAAGTCATAACCATCCGTCGGCGGTGGAGCCTTTCCAAGGTGCCGCCACAGGGGTGGGAGGGATCCTCCGGGACATCTTCACCATGGGTGCTCGACCGATCGCTCTGCTGAATGCCTTGCGCTTCGGTCCCCTTGATGAACCCGCCACCCAGGGACTTGTGGAAGGTGTCGTGGCGGGGATCTCCCATTACGGCAATTGCGTCGGGGTGCCGACCGTGGGGGGGGAGGTTGCCTTCGACCCCGCCTATCGCGGCAACCCCCTGGTGAATGCGATGGCTCTGGGTCTCATGGAGACCGATGACATCGTGAAATCGGGGGCCTCTGGTGTGGGCAATCCCGTGGTGTATGTGGGCAGCACCACGGGCCGGGACGGGATGGGCGGTGCCAGCTTCGCCAGTGCCGAGCTCAGCGCCGATTCCCTGGATGATCGCCCTGCGGTGCAAGTGGGCGATCCCTTTCTGGAGAAGGGATTGATTGAGGCTTGCCTCGAAGCCTTCCAGAGTGGGGATGTGGTGGCGGCCCAGGACATGGGCGCTGCGGGTCTCACCTGCAGCTGCTCGGAGATGGCGGCCAAAGGGAATGTGGGGGTGGAGCTGGATCTCGACAGGGTTCCAGCCCGTGAACAGGGCATGACGGCTTACGAGTTCCTGCTGTCTGAATCGCAGGAGCGGATGCTGTTCGTGGTGCAGGCCGGACGGGAGGAGGCGTTGATGCAGCGTTTCCGCCGCTGGGGGTTGCAGGCAGCTGTTGTTGGGCAGGTGCTTGAAGAACCCGTTGTGCGTGTGCTGCAGCACGGATCGGTGGCTGCTGAGGTTCCTGCCCGGGCTCTGGCGGAAGACACCCCGATCAATCAGCACACCTTGATCTCAGAGCCTCCAGAGGACATCCAGGAGCATTGGCGCTGGTCGGAAACGGATCTTCCCTCGGTGTCCAGGGATCACGACTGGGGGGCGGATCTGCTGGCTCTGCTGGATGATCCCACCATTGCCAGCAAACGCTGGGTGTATCGCCAATACGACCAGCAGGTCCTCGCCAACACGGTGGTGCCCGCCGGCGGCGCTGATGCTGCTGTGGTGCGCCTTCGGCCTCAGCAAGGGGATGCGTCGCTTCGGGGGGCGAATCGAGGGGTGGCGGCCACGGTCGACTGCCCCAATCGTTGGGTGGCTCTGGATCCCGAACGGGGGGCGATGGCCGCGGTGGCGGAGGCTGCCCGCAATCTCAGTTGCGTTGGGGCGGTTCCGGTGGCTGTCACCGACAACCTCAATTTTCCGTCTCCGGAAACGCCTAAGGGCTACTGGCAGCTGGCCATGGCCTGCCGAGGTTTATCCGAAGGCTGTCGGGTGTTGGGCACTCCCGTGACCGGGGGAAATGTGTCGCTCTACAACGAAACCCGCGCTGACGACGGCAGCCTGCAACCGATTCATCCCACCCCTGTGGTGGGCATGGTGGGGCTGGTTGAGGACCTTGGTCGGGTGGGTGGCCTGGCCTGGCGTCAAGCGGGCGATGCCGTTGTGCTTCTTGGGGTCTCCAGCGACGAACGCCAGGATGATCGGGTTGGTTTGGCCGGCAGCAGCTATCAGGGGGTGATCCACGGACTGCTGACCGGAAGACCTCCGCGGGTGGATCTCGATCTTGAGCAGCGCGTTCAGGCCCTGGTGCGCCAGGCCTGGGAGCAAGGACTGCTGGCCTCCGCCCACGACAGCAGCGATGGAGGTCTTGCTGTTGCCTTGGCTGAATGTTCGATCGCCTCGGGTCTCGGTGTGGATGGGGCATTGCCTGGCGACGGCGTTGCTCCTGAGCGCCGTCTTTTTGCTGAGGGGGGAGCCCGGATTGTTGTGTCGGTGCGGGCGGAATGCATGGATGCCTGGACCTCCCTGCTCGCTGATGAGGCCCATGCCGCTGTTCCGGTAACCATCCTCGGGGCTGTGGCTGATCACGGACGTTTCCGGCTCTCCCTGGGATCGCAACCCGTGCTGGATCAGGCCGTGCAAACCCTGACGGAGCGTTTTGATCAGGCGCTTCCCCGTCGGCTGGGAACAGCGTGATGCAGAATTCTGAAAGAAATCCGAAGTCGAGGCGGACCGTGCATCAGCTCGAGGCGGAGCGTCCCGATCGGATGGAGGAAGCCTGCGGCGTGTTTGCCGTTCAGGCCTCTGAGCAACCGGTGGCCAACCTGGCTTATTTCGGTCTGTATGCCTTGCAGCACCGCGGCCAGGAGTCCGCGGGCATCGCTGTGTTTAACCAGGGCAAGGTCCGTCTTCATAAAGACATGGGCCTGGTCAGTCAGGTGTTCGATCAAGACGTGCTCGCTCGGATGCCTGGTGATCTCGCCATTGGCCACAACCGTTATTCCACAACTGGCAGCAGCAGGGTCTGCAATGCCCAGCCAGTGGTTCTGATGACGCGCCTCGGTCCCTTTGCGCTGGCCCACAACGGCAATCTGGTCAACGCTGCCGAGTTGCGCGAACGCATTGATGACGGACAGGTGGAATTCACGTCCACCACGGATTCCGAGTTGATTGCGTTTGCCGTTCAGCAGGCTGTGGATCGTGGGCTCGACTGGAAGGCTGCGATCACCTCGGCGGTGTCGCTCTGCCAGGGCGCCTTCAGTTTGGTGATCGGCACTCCGGGAGCGCTCTACGGCCTGCGCGACGGATACGGCATCCGGCCCTTGGTGTTCGGGTCTCTCGGTGAGGAGTCCAGTGGTCAGTGGGTGCTCAGCAGTGAAACCTGTGGGCTCGACATCATCGGGGCCGCCTTCGTTGATGACGTTCAGCCTGGTGAGATCGTCACCTTCCTGCCCGGGGACCCCACCCCGCAAAGGGAGAGCTGGATTGAGCCCACCACGCGCATGTGCGTGTTCGAGATGATTTATTTCGCTAGGCCGGACAGTCGGTTTTTCGGTGAATCGCTGTACAGCTATCGCCAGCGCATCGGTCAGATCCTTGCCAGGGAATCGGCGGTGGAGGCTGATCTGGTGATCGGTGTTCCAGATTCGGGCATCCCCGCTGCGATCGGTTACTCCCAGGCCACAGGACTGCCCTATGCCGATGGTCTGATCAAGAACCGTTACGTCGGTCGTACCTTCATTCAGCCCACCCAAGCGATGCGCGAAGCCGGCATCCGCGTGAAGCTCAATCCCCTTCCCGATGTGCTCAACGGCAAACGCGTTGTGGTGATCGATGATTCGATCGTGCGCGGCACGACCAGTCGCAAGCTTGTTCAGGCCCTTCGCGATGCCGGAGCGACTGAGGTGCACATGCGCATCAGCTCACCACCGGTGACCCATCCCTGCTTCTATGGCATCGATACCGATACCCAGGATCAACTGATCGCTGCCCGTTACACCCTGGAGGAAATTGAGGCCCATCTCAAGGTGGACTCCTTGGCCTATCTCAGTAAGGAAGGAATGGTGGAGGCGGCTGGTGCTGACTCCAAACAGTTCTGTACCGCCTGTTTTGACGGCGATTACCCGGTGCCGATGGATGAGTCGATGCGCTCCAGCAAGCTGATGCTGGAGCCTGCCGGTGTGGCTGCCAACCTGGGTTGAGATCAGCTCAGAAGCGGAACAATCCGCTCGAGCGTTTCGCCGGATTTAAGCGTTAAGTCCTTGGGCTCAGTCGCGAGCAGCCGACCATGACGGCCGGATGAGGTGACGACGCCAACCAGTCCGGAGCCGGTACAAGCCGCACAGAGTCGATCCTCCGGATCGCGTCCATCCTGTTCGGGTTGCCAACCGATCACACCCAGATCTCCCCGTTGGCAGGCACGCACAGCGTCGCGTGCCAGGGATTTGATTCTTCCTTGGCGGCTGAACAGCAGCAGCGGATCCTGCTGATCGGGATTTGTGGCGACGGCTGCAATCAGGGATTCCTCAGGAAGCAGTCGCATGGTGACGGGACCTTGGGCCAGCTTGCCCATCAAGGGCAGGTTGGCCTCGCTGACCGGGAGATGCAGGACGCGACCGAGATCACTGATCAGAGACAGGGCTCCTCCCTCCTGGCAGATCACGGCGGTTTTGAGTTCAATGCCCTCCTTGAGCTTCACCACACTGGCTGCCCGTCCGGAGAGGTCGAGCAGTTCCTGCATCGCTAGTCGTTTGAAACGGCCGTCGCTGCTCAGCAGTCCGAGCGATGAGACCGCTGCCGCGTTGCTGTCAGCCTCTGCATCGGGCAGCTGCAAAACCGACACCACCGGATCTCCCTGCAAAGCCGTGGGCAGGAATCGCTCCAGGCTTCCGGGTTGCTGCCCTGCGAATTCCCAGCGAATCAGTGCAACCCGTCCGCTGGCAGTCACAGCCAGCAGTTTGGCCACGGGTTTGATCGGCAGGATGATTCGGGCCGGAGAAGGCTCATCCCCCAGTGCCGTTGGCTCATTGAGGTGCAGTCGGCCCATCAATTGCGGACTGATGACTTTCACCTGACCGTCGTCTTGGATCAGGATGCGCGAATCGGGAGGGAGGGCCTCGAGGGCCTGGCGGCGCTGCAGTTCAGCATTGGGGCGCTGACTGGCAGCCCGCTCCGCCAGGAGGTGATCTCCCCCTTCCACCAGGCGGGTGCGGCGAGGGGTGGCAAAACGCTTCTTGAGCTGACGCAGTTCCTGAACGAGGGCATCCAGCAGCTGATCGCGGTTGTCAAGGAGCAGCTTCAGGCGTTGGCGTTCCGCTCGCAGCTCCTCCGCTTCCTGCCGGAGGCTTTCCCGCTCCAAACCGGTTAACCGCCGCAGGGGCATGGCCAGCACGGCGTCGGCCTGCCGTTCGCTGAGATCGAGGTGCACCATCAGGCTGGCCCTTGCGGCCGCGGCATCCTGTGCCTCCTGAATCATGGCGATCACCCGCTGCAGGGATTGCAGGGCGGTGATCAAACCCTCCACCACCTCCAGACGGTCTTCCGCTTTGCGCAGGGCATGGCTTGTGCGCCGGATCAGGGTCAGTTCCCGGTAATCGAGGAACGTCTGCAGAAGCCGGCGCAGGGACAACTGCTGGGGTTGGCCATCCACGAGGGCCAGCATGATGGCGCCGAAATTGCTCTGCAGGGATGTCCGGCGTTGGAGATCCTTCAGAACCGCATCGGGATCGGCATCGCGGCGCAGTTCCACCACGACGCGCATTCCTTCGCGGTCGCTTTCATCTCTGATGTCGGCGATGCCGCCGATCTTGCCGTCGTTGACCTGTTCAGCCAGCTTTTCAATCCACCCGGCCTTACTCAGCTGGTAGGGCAGTTCGGTCACGATCACCGCATTGCGTTTGTGACGGCCCTTGCCGAGTTGCACCTCTTCCACATGGGCGACACCGCGCATGGGAATGCTTCCGCGACCGCGCAGGTAGGTGTCTCGGACCCCGCTGCCCAGCAGCACTTCACCGCCGGTGGGGAAATCGGGTCCAGGGATCAGGCTGAGCAGCTTGTCGTCGCTCAGATCCGGTTTGCGCACCAAGGCGATCAATCCATCCACCACCTCTCCCAGGTTGTGGGGCGGAATGCTGGTGGCCATGCCCACAGCGATGCCTGAACACCCATTCAGGAGAAGAAAGGGCAGCTGGGCAGGCAGAACCGTGGGTTCCTGCTGGGACCCGTCGAAGTTGTTGGCGAAGTCGACGGTGTCGTTGCCGATCTCGTCGAGGAGGCCTTCATGGGCGATCGGCGCCAGGCGGGTCTCCGTGTAGCGCATGGCGGCCGGCGGGTCGTCATCGACCGATCCGAAATTGCCGTGGCCATCCAGCAGGGGGTGACGGCTGGAAAAGGTCTGCACCAAACGAACAAGGGCGTCGTAGACCGCCTGATCGCCGTGGGGGTGGTATTTGCCCAGAACATCACCGACGACCCGTGCACATTTGCGATAGGGGCGATCAGGTGTGAGGCCCAGTTCATGCATCGCGTAGAGGATGCGGCGTTGAACCGGTTTCAGTCCATCGCGGACATCAGGCAGCGCCCTGCCCACGATCACGCTCATGGCGTACTCGAGGTAGGAGCGCTGCATCTCTTGATGCAGGGCGATCGGTTGAACGCGCTCCTCGGCCATCCGTTTTGGAATCAAGAAGGCAGAAGGGGTCTCAGCCTACAGATCTTCTTTCGCTTGACCAGCCCAAAGACCGCGGAAAGGGCGGCTATTCATTCGGCCGTTGTGGGATCAGCATTGGCCTCGGCCCGCTCCACGGCTCCTTTCAAAGCTCCTTCCGAGAGCAAGGTTTCCGTGGCTTGACGCAGTTTCAGGCCCCAGAGTTGGTTTTCCTGATGACCGGGGAGGACGTAATTGGGATCCTCCGCAAGGGCCTTGCGTGCCAGTTCGATCGATTCAGTGTCTCCGGGTTTCTGCTTGTTGAGAGCCGCGGCCAGCGCCAGCATTGGTTCAGCGTTGCGTTTGATCGTGAGCACGGAACGCCAGCGTTTGATCGCTTCGCGCGTGTTGCCCATTTCGAAGAGCACCAGCGCCTGATTGTTGAGCGCCTCCCAAAAACTCGGTTTGATGGTGGTGGCCTGTTCAAAGGCACGCAAGGCCTGGCGCAGGTCGTCCTGCATCACCCGAGCATTGCCGAGATCGAAGTAGGCCCCTGCGTTCTTGGGATCAAGTCGCAAGCCCTCATCCAACAAGTCAATGGCGTCATCGGGGCGGTTGTCCCGTAAAGCCAGGGAGGCTTCCGCGAACCAGAGCCCCGCTTTCCCGGGGTTCAGAGATTTGGCCTTGGCCAGGGATCCCGCTGCAGCCTTGAGTTGATCACTGCGGAGCTGGGCTTCCGCCAGCACCGACCACAGGCGTTCGTCGTTCGGTTGCAGCCGAACAGCCAGAGCTGCCAGACGGGAGGCTTCCTCCGGCTGGCCGAGTCTCAGCAGCTGTGCAGCTGTGCGGCCGATGCCGATGCCTGCACCTTCCAGTTCTTCGGTGCTGGGCGTGTACACGTAGGGGACCAAGGCCCTGGCAGGGGGCGTTGTGGAGGCACCAACCAATCCCAGGGTCAGGGAGAGCACTAGGGACTTCTGCCAGAGCTTCCAGGTACGTGCCGGTCCCATCGTTGAACCCAAAAGTCAGCTCAGGGTAGGTCCGTCATCGAGGCGTGCCGCTTCTGCGTTGCGACGCCACATCCAGGGTTTGATGCGTTTCAGTGCCGACCCTTGCAACCGTTCCGCCCAGTCCTGATCTGTCCAGCTCTGGATGCGTTCCGGGGTCAGATCCAGCAGCCAGGGTCTCGGCTGCAGGTCGGGATCTTCACTGGAGGGCACATCAGCTTGATTGAAGGGGCAGACGTCCTGGCAGATGTCGCATCCGGCCACCCAGGGGCCTAGGGCATTGGCGATCGCTGCTGGAAGCCGCTCACTGCGGTTTTCAATCGTGTGGTACGCGATGCATCGCCTGGAATCCACCACAAAGGGTTCGGTGATCGCTTGCGTCGGGCAGGCGTCCAGACAGGCACGGCAACGCCCGCACCGGGATGCAGCCGGTTCATCAGCCACGAGGGGTTCCGTGATCAGCAGATGTCCGATCACCATCCACGACCCTCGCGTGGGGTGAATCACGTTGCTGTGTTTTCCGATCCAGCCCAGCCCAGCTTCCTCAGCCCAAGCCTTATCGAGCAGGGGTTCAGCATCCACGCAGGCCCGCCAGCGGCAGTTCGGTTGTTGATCCTGGAGCCAGCGACCCACTCTCCGCAGGCGCTGGTTCACCACCCGGTGGTAATCGCGGCCCCAGCCGTAGCGAGCCACCGCCAGGCGGTCGTGGCGGCGGTCGTGGGCCACGTGATAGTTCAGCCCAACGGCCAGCACACTTTGGGCTCCGTCCAACAAAGTGTCTGCTGACCGGCGTCGCGGTGCTGCCATCCAACCCATATCGGCTTGGTGTCCAGCGTCCAGCCAACGTTGCAGAGCCTCCGTGCGCAGGCGCAGGCGAGGACTGCCAGGGAGGGAGGCGATGCCGACGGGTTCAAATCCCTCGGCTCGGGCCCGCTCCTTGAGAGCCAAGCTCAGCTGCGCTCCGACGTCGGGGACGTTCACGAAAACTAACCGTAAAGTTGGGCACCTTTTGACATCGTGACGTGTCTGCTTCCCACCAGGAGTCCTCACCTCGTCTCGCGCCGCTCCTGCGTTGGCTTGGGCTCACCCTGGTTCTGCTTCTCGCTCTGCAGATCGGTGTGGTTCTCAGCGCTGCGGATTGGAGTGATGAGGTTTACCAGCAGCTCCTCATTGAGCGGTTGGTCAATCAGGCGCCGATGGGATTCATCGGTCTGTTGCTCATGCTCATCGCGTCGCGGTTGGATCAGCCCGGATCAGCGCGTCCGCCGATCCGGATCGTGGTCTGCATTCTTTCGGCACTGATGGCTCTGGCCATGATCGCCGTGATTCCCCTTGGCATCAGTGGCAATCAGTCCCTCTCCGGTGAAGCCGACCAAAGCCTGAACCAGAAGCGAGGGCAGTTGGAGATGGCAAGACAGCAATCCGCCAATCCCGACAACGTGAAGATTCTCGGTGAGCAGCTTGCCCAGGCCGGTCAGCTTCCCGCTGATGCAACCGATGAGGACAAGACCAAGGCGGCGCAGGAGTTCATCGACAAACAGTTGTCACAGATGGATCAGCAGATCCAGCAGGCCGAGCGCCAGCGCAATCTGGCAGTGAATCAGCGTCGGTTCGGCGGCACCTTCAGTGCGGTGGTGCTTGCTGTGGCTCTGGCACTGCTGGCTGTAGCCGCTGTGCTCTGATCGCTGGTTAGGTTGGTTGCACACGTTGGCCGCAGGCCCCGGGCGTTCCTTGGTCCAGTCCAATCCAAGACCTGATCAGCCACTTGGCGCCAGGCTTCAACAGGATCTCAAGAATGACCTGATCGCAGGTCTGCTTGTGGTGATTCCTTTGGCCACCACGATCTGGCTGGCCACGATCGTCAGTCGCTTCGTGCTGGCCTTTCTCACGTCGATCCCCAAGCAGTTCAATCCGTTCATCACGCTCAATCCGCTTCTGCAGGATCTGATCAACCTGGCCCTCGGGCTCACGGTTCCTTTGCTCGGAATCTTGCTGATCGGTCTGATGGCCCGAAACATCGTGGGTCGTTGGTTGCTTGAGTTCGGTGAGGGAACCCTCCTGCGCATTCCCTTGGCGGGATCGGTTTACAAAACCCTCAAACAACTTCTTGAGACTTTTCTGCGCGATAACTCCCAACGCTTCCGAAGGGTTGTGCTTGTGGAATATCCCAGGGAGGGCCTCTACAGCGTTGGTTTTGTGACCGGAGAAGTCGGCCCTTCGCTGCAGTCAGAACTGGAAGAGCGCTTGCTGAGTGTGTTTATTCCCACAGCACCCAATCCCACCACCGGTTGGTACACCCTCGTTCCTGAATCGTCTGTGAGGGATCTGGATCTTTCCGTTGAGGATGCATTCAAAACGATCATTTCCGCCGGAATCGTGAACCCTGACGCCCGGGAAGCGCCAGCCGGCCGCAGCTTTTCGAGCCTGATCGCCCAGCTCAGAGCCTCTGTGGCACCCTCCTCCTCCTGAGTCGTTCGTTAACGATCCATGCAGACCCGTTCCCTCTCCCGAGAGCTCGCCCTCCTCGTGCTCAGCCAGTGCGCAGAGCGGGATCGCTCTCTGTCTGTGGAGTCTCTCGAGGCGCTTCTGCAGAAGGCTCTGGATAGTTTGATGCAGCATTGGCGCGAGGTTCTCGATCGATGCGCCGCTGATCTCGAGAAAGCCCAGCAATCGTTACTGGACAGCGAGCTGCAGGAGGGATCAACGGCTGCAGTCATGCCGGTTCGCGAGCATCTGCGTGACTCCTTAACCAGCGCGGAGCAAGTGTTGAACGGTCTCTCCGCCAGCCTTGAATTGCCCCGATTGTTGGCCTTGGCTGATCAGGAGATGGTGCAAAAGGAGGCGATGCGCAGGATTCAACTGGTTCTCGATGCCCGTCCATCCCTGGATGATCAGCTCGACAGCGTGATGGAAGGCTGGCGTTTGAGCCGTCTTCCCCGCATCGACCGCGACATCCTTCGTCTTGCTGTTGTTGATCTGCAGTCGATGAAGACGCCAGCGTCCGTTGCTTGCAATGAAGCTGTTGAGCTCGCCAACCGCTACAGCGATGAGCAAGGTCGCCGCATGATCAATGGGGTGCTGCGCCGCCTGCAGAATGCCTCTTCCCAGGCAGTGTCCTGACCCCCATGGTCTACGACTGGTTCAACCGGCAGTCTGAGGCTGCTCCAACCCCACCTCCAGCTGATGACAGTGCGTCAGCGCAGGAACCGCAGCAGGACGCGGCCGCCAGTGCGGATGACGATCCTCTGGAGTGGGCACGGCAGGCCTACGCCCGTTTGAAAGCTCAGAAGGAGCAGGCGAACGCGACCCCTGCGGCACCCCAATCCGACTCCCCGGCAGAGCCAGAGACCAAGCCCGAGCCTGAACCAGAGCGAGAGCCGGAACAAGAGCCAGCGCCAGCCGATCCCGAGCCAACACCTGTGGCTGGTTTGTCCTTGCTCGAGCAGGCCGCGGCCCAACGCCAGGAACGACAGCAGCAGCTCGAACAAGAGCCGCAGGTTGCTCAGGAACCGGTCGCCGAGCAACCGGTTCCTGCTGCAAGCGTTGAAGTGGATCGCGAGCAGGATGAGCCCAGTCTCGGCGCGTTCGACGACACCTTCACCTGGTCGGCGGAGGTGTTGGCCGCCCAGGGTCGTGAGGCAGAGCAGGTCACCCTCGAGGAGATCGACTGGCTCGGTCGCTTGCGCCAAGGCCTTGAGAAAACCCGCCAGGGTTTTGTCTCCGGGCTTCTGGAGAACTTGGGTGATGACCCCCTCACCCCGGAGGTGCTCGATGATCTGGAGTCGTTGCTGCTTCGTGCCGACGCTGGCGTGAAGGCCACCGATCAGGTGCTGGATGCTCTGCGCAAGCGCATGAACGAGCAGGTGGTGGACCCGAGCGAAGGCATCCGCTTTCTCAAGGAGCAGCTTCGGGATCTCTTAGAGGCTCCGATCAAGTCCAGCGGCGTGGATCTTTTGGCCCCTCAGCGCGGTCAGCTGAACGTTTGGCTGATGGTGGGTGTGAATGGCGTGGGGAAGACCACAACTCTCGGCAAGCTGGCCAACCTGGCGGTGCGTAGCGGCTATTCCGCCATGATTGCCGCCGCTGATACGTTCCGGGCGGCTGCGGTTCAGCAGGTGCAGGTTTGGGGTGATCGCAGTGATGTTCCTGTGGTGGCTAACCCATCGGACAATGCGGATCCTGCAGCTGTGGTGTTTGATGCCATCGGGGCCGCCCGGTCGAAGGGCACGGATCTGGTGCTTGTGGACACCGCTGGCCGCCTGCAGACCAAACACAACCTGATGGAAGAGCTCAACAAGATCCGGCGGGTTGTGGATCGATTGGCTCCTGATGCAACTGTGGAATCCCTGCTTGTGCTCGATGCCAGCCAAGGCCAGAACGGTCTCAAACAAGCCATGGCCTTTGCGCGTGCTGCCGGGTTGACCGGGGTGGTCATCACCAAACTCGATGGCACGGCCCGAGGGGGTGTTGCTCTCGCTGTTGCCTCCGAAGCCGGGCTTCCGATCCGTTTCATCGGTGCCGGTGAAGGAATCCGTGATTTGCGGCCGTTCAACAGTTTTGAATTCGTGGAAGCGTTGCTCGCCTCTCGCTGAGTGCTCGCTTGCCCTCGGGCTGCAGTTGTCGGTAGCAAATTTTGCTACGTTGCGGGCCCTGCCATGGTGATGCTGTGAGCAGCAAGCCACCACGGCGACATCCGGCCTCTCCTGCCCGTAGTGCCAGTCAGCAGCCCCTGACGGCCACGGCGTCCTTGCGTCAACTGCTCGACAGCTTGGTTCGCGAGCAACGCTCGAATCAAGAGCTGTTGGTGTCGCTGGGTTTTGCGCTGCGCAGTTTCACCAACCTCAACCGTTTTCTCGAACTGGTTCCAGTGGTGGCAGCGCGCCTGGTTGGTGTGGAAGGAGCACTGCTCGTGCCGTTTCAGGGGGATGGTCGCCTCTGGGCCGATCAGATTCAGATGCTCCCCGGCGTGCGTTCAGAGTCGCTGCTCCAAACGTTGAGCCAGCATGAACCTGGCCGGTCTGCAGGGTTCGGTTCCGATGACGCCCTTGTGCTGGCGCTGGATCGCCTGGTTCAGGGTCAGCTGGGCTCCTCTGGACTGTTTGCCACCTCTGTGGTGGCGAGAGGCCGGCAGCGCGGTCGTCTTTATGTGTTCGAGCCCAAAGGATCGCTGGTGTGGAGCGATGTGCATCGCCGGCAGGTGCAACTGGTTGCTGACCTCACCGGAGTCGCGATCGAAAATGACCAGATGCTGCAGGAAGCCAGGCGCCATGAGCGCGTGGATCGTCAGCTCAGCATCGGTGCGGAGATCCAGGCGCAGCTTCTGCCGGATCATTGCCCGGTGATTGAAGGGGTGGAACTGGCGGCGCGCTGTCGGCCGGCGTTTCAAGTGGGAGGCGACTACTACGACTTCATCCCCACGCGCCCGGAGTTAATTGGACGCCGCCGTGAACGGGGTCGCTGGGCCCTGGTGATGGGTGATGTGATGGGCAAGGGGGTGCCTGCGGGTCTCCTGATGACCATGCTGCGCGGCATGTTGCGCGCTGAGGTGCTGAGCGGATTGCCGCCGGATCGCATTCTTCACGATCTCAATCAGCTGGCTCTTGAGGATCTGTCTCAGTCCCATCGCTTCGTGACCCTGTTTTATTCGGATTTCGATCCGCGCTCCCGGCGCTTGCGCTTTGCCAATGCGGCCCACAATCCGCCTTTGATCTGGCGCGCTCAGCAACGCACGATCAGCCGTTTGGATGCGCCGGGGTTGTTGATCGGTCTGCAGCCCGAGGCGGATTACGGCACTGGCTCCGTTGTGTTGGAACCGGGAGATGTGCTGCTCTATTACACCGATGGCGTCACTGAAGCTCCAGGGATCACCGGGGATCGCTTTGATGAGGCAAGGCTGATTCGCAGCCTGGAATCTGCCTGCCGCTCTGGCACGGGGTCTCAAGGCATTCTCGATCAGTTGTTCGACCGCCTGGATCGTTTCGTTGGCGCCGATCGTCAGCTGGAAGACGATGCCTCCATGGTGGTGTTGAAGGTGCGCGAGGAGGTGATGCTGCCTTCAGTTCCCCGTTCTCCGGCCTGACAAGCTGTGGAGATCTGAGCAGAGGTGAGCGATGGCTGGCGGAGTGACAGGAGGAGGCTCCGCAACCTGGAGTGATCGTTTCGAGCAGGGATTGCATCCAGCGATCGAGCGTTTCAATGCCTCCATCGGTTTCGACATCACCCTTCTGCAGGAGGATCTCGATGGATCCATGGCCCATGCCCGCATGCTCGCGCAGTGTGGTGTGATCAGTGAAGCTGAGGCGGATCAACTCTGCGGTGGCTTGGAGCAGATTCGGGCCGAGGCAGCTGAGGGCCGTTTCCAGCCAGGCCTGGACGATGAGGATGTGCACTTCGCCGTGGAGCGCCGGCTGATCGCTCTCCTGGGACCTGTCGGTAAGAAATTGCATACCGGCCGCAGTCGCAATGACCAGGTGGGCACGGATCTGCGCCTCTGGCTGCGGCGACGCATTGATGAACTCATTCCCCAGGTGAAGACGTTTCAACGGGCTCTTCTGCGTCAGGCCCTGAGCCATCGTCGAACCTTGATTCCCGGTTACACCCATCTGCAGCGGGCGCAACCGGTTTGTCTAGCCCATCACCTGCTGGCTTATGTGGAGATGCTGGAGCGTGATCGTCAGCGTCTTGAGGATGTGCGCAAACGGGTGAATGTTTCACCGCTCGGTGCAGCGGCCCTGGCCGGAACTCCCGTTCCCATCGACCGGCGCAGCACGGCCGCGGCTCTTGGTTTTGACGGCCTTTATGCCAACAGCCTTGATGCCGTGAGCGACAGGGATTTTGCGGTGGAATTCTCGGCGGCCATCTCCTTGGTGATGGTGCATCTCAGCCGCCTTGGGGAAGAGGTGATCTTCTGGGCTTCCGAGGAATGCGGCTTTGTTCGGCTCAGTGATCGCTGCGCGACGGGCAGCAGCCTGATGCCTCAGAAAAAAAATCCCGATGTTCCCGAGTTGGTGAGGGGAAAGTGCGGACGGGTGTTTGGTCATCTCCAGGGCTTGCTCACGATGATCAAGGGCCTTCCCTTGGCTTACAACAAGGATTTTCAGGAAGACAAGGAGGCCCTGTTCGACGTGGTCTCTACCGGTTCCCAGTGCCTGGAAGCGATGACGATCTTGATGGACGAGGGCCTCAGCTTCCGGGAGGACCGTTTGGAAGCTGCGGTCGCTGCTGATTTCTCCAATGCCACCGATGTGGCCGATTATCTGGTGGCCCGCCAGGTTCCCTTCCGGGAGGCTTATCAGATCGTGGGCTCTGTGGTGAAACAGTGTCTGAGCGAGGGGGTGTTGTTGCGCGACCTCAGCCTCGAGCGCTGGCAGAGCTTTCATCCGGCGATTGAATCCGATCTCTATGACGCATTGGCTCCGCGCCAGGTTGTGGCGGCGCGCACCAGTGAGGGCGGAACTGGCTTCGATCGTGTGGAGGAACAGTTATCGGCCTGGAGTGAGCGCTTGGACCTAGCGAATGGATGAACATTTCGCGTGGACGGGTCTACGCTGAGCAAGCCGGAGGTGCCGCGTTCCTTCACCGGATCTTGACCCGATGGCTTGTCTGATCCCCAGGGTCACTTTCATTCAGGTTCATCAGGAACGTGAGCATTTTTGTAGGCAATTTGCCCTTCCGCGCTGAGCAGGAAGACGTCATTGAATTGTTCGCTGCCTTTGGAGAGGTCACGAACTGTGCCCTCCCCCTGGAGCGCGACACCGGCCGCAAACGTGGTTTTGCTTTCGTGGAGATGGCTGATGACGCGGCCGAGGCCGCGGCCATCGAAGCCCTCCAGGGTGCGGAGCTGATGGGCCGTCCCCTGCGCATCAACAAAGCGGAGCCCCGCGGCAGCGCACCCCGTCGTGGCGGTGGTGGCTACGGCGGCGGCGGCGGTGGTGGTGGCTATCGCGGTGGCGGTGGCGGCTACAACGATGGCGGCGGTGGCGGTGGCTATCGCGGCGGTGGTGGCGGCTACGGCGGTGGTGGAGAACGCCGTTCGGGCGCCCGAGGTTGGGAAGATCGCAGTTACGGCGGTGGAGCCTCTGGCGGTGGTGGTGGCTACGGCGGTGGCGGTGGCAGCTACAGCGATGGCGGCGGTGGCGGAGATGACGGCCGCAGCCGGCGCCGGCGTGGTGGAGCTGCACCCAGTGAGGGTGGTGGATTCAACGATGGCGGTTACGGCGGCGGCGGTGGAGATGACTACGGCGGTTACGGCGGCGCTGAAGGCTGAGTTCCTTGTGCTGCCTCGTTAAAGCCCGGCATCGATCAGCTGCCGGGCTGAGGCCTCCAGCACCGTGAGATCGGCGCCGCTGCGCTGTGCCTTTTGGCCCAGGTCACGGCGCCAGTGACGGGCTCCAGGAACGCCTTCCACCAGTTGCACGAGATGGCGGCCAATGTCCCAGAGCCGGCCTCCGCGTTGTAGATGCCGCTCGGCGTGGGGAATCAGGCCGATCAGCACATCCGATGCCCGCACGGTTTGCGGGGCATCGCCATAGATCAGCGTGTCGACTGAAGCCCAACGCAAGGGGTGGGCGTAGGCCGCACGACCCACCATGGCTCCATCACAGTGCTGCAGGGCATCAAGGCATTGTTCCGGTGTGTCGAGGCCTCCGTTCAGTTCGATCGTGAGCTGTGGTCTGCGCGCTTTCAGGGCGATCACCCGGTCGTGCTGCAAGGGCGGAATCGTGCGGTTCTGTTTGGGGTCGAGACCCTCCAGCCACGCTTTGCGCGCATGCACGCTGAAGCGAGAGGCTCCGGCATCGGCCACCCGGTCAACGAAGGCCGTGAGCAGGTCGTCGCTGTCGAGATCATCGATGCCCACGCGGTGCTTCACCGTGACGGGCCGATCGCTGGCCGACACCATCGCCTCCACGCACTGCGCCACCCGCTCGGGTTCCGCCATCAAACAGGCACCGAAATTGCCGGCCTGCACCCGCGGGCTGGGGCAGCCCACATTCAAGTTGATCTCGTCGTAGCCCCAGTCCGCGGCCATGCGGGTGGCTTCGGCCAGCAGCTGGGGGTCATCGCCTCCCACCTGCAGAACAATCGGATGTTCTTCTGGATCGAAACCGAGCAGTCGTTCCCTGCGGTTGCTGTGGTGCAGCGCCTGGGCCACCACCATTTCGCTGTAGAGCAGTGAACGGCGGCTGATCTGCCGCATCAACTGGCGGAAATGCCGGTCGGTGCAGTCCAGCATCGGGGCGACGCTGAAACGCCAGGGGGGTTCCCGATCGGCATCGGTGAGGGAATCCATCCCTCCATGGTGCCTGTCCCTGGGGTTCGGTTTGCTTAGAACGGATGGAACACAGCTGAGATGACAGCGATGACTCCCACCGTTGAGCAGTGGTTGTTGAGCCGCCGGTCCCTGATGGTGGCGATGGCAGCGAGTTTGTTTGGGGTGTTCAGGGCTCCAGATCGGGTGTTGGCGGCTTCCAAAGCCTCGGATGCGGCCTGGGATCTGACGGACGCAGACTGGAAGAAGCGCCTCACACCGGATGCCTATTCGGTGTTGCGCAAGGAGGGCACGGAACGTCCGTTCACGAGCGCGTTGAACAACGAGAAGCGAACCGGCACGTATCACTGCGCCGGTTGCGACATGCCCTTGTTCTCCTCCAACGCCAAGTTCGACAGTGGCACCGGCTGGCCCAGTTTCTTTGAGCCTCTACCCGGTGCGATCGCTACGAAAGTAGATTTCAAACTGATCGTTCCGCGCACGGAATACCACTGCAGCCGCTGCGGCGGACACCAGGGCCATGTGTTCAATGACGGCCCCCGGCCAACCGGTAAGCGCTACTGCAACAACGGCGTTGCCCTGCGCTTCCAGCCTGCTTGATCTGATCGTTGTTGGTGGTGGTCCTGCCGGAACGATGGCAGCGATCACCGCTGCCGAGCAGGGTCTGGAGCTGGTTCTGGTGCTCGAAGGCACCCCGGAGCCCCTGCAGAAGGTGCGCATCAGTGGGGGCGGTCGCTGCAATGTGACCCATGCCTGCTGGGATCCGCGCGAGTTGGCCAGCCACTACCCTCGTGGCAGCAGACCCTTGCGTGGTCCGTTCAGTCGCTTCGCCTGTGGTGATGCGATCGCCTGGTTTGATGAACGGGGTCTCACCCTGGTGGAGGAGCCCGACGGACGCCTGTTCCCCCAGGAGAACCGATCGGAAGCGGTGATCCGCTGCCTGCAGCAGGCGGCCGCTGCTGCCGGGGTGCAATGGCAGATGCGGGCGATGGTGCAGCAGATCACGCTCCATCCTGAAGGTGGGTTTCTGGTGGAGGGTCGCGGCCTGGAGCAGCCCCTGCGAGCCCGCAGCGTGATGCTGGCCACCGGCGGTCATCCCAGTGGCCGCAAGTTGGCTGCAGCGCTGGGTCACCAGGTGGTGCCACCGGTGCCGTCGCTGTTCAGCCTCTCGCTGCAGGCCTGCGAGCTCAGCGCTTGCAGCGGCATCGCCCTCAACGATGTGGGCTTGGACCTGAAGCTGGGTGATCAGCGCTTTCGCCAGACCGGCCGGGTGCTGATCACCCACCGGGGTTTGAGTGGACCTGCCACCCTGCGGCTTTCGGCGTTTGCGGCCCGGGCTCTGCATCAGAGCCATTACAAGGGTGATCTGAAGGTGGATTGGAGTGCTGGGCTGGGCCGCTCCGGGGTGGAGCAGCGCTTGCAGCAGTGGCGCCGGGAGCAGGCCCGGCGCACTGTGTCAGCTGCCAAGCCTTTGGACCACCTGCCGCGTCGTCTGTGGCAGGTTTTTCTGGCATTGGCTGGGGTGGAGGCGGAGCGGCGCTGGGCAGATCTGCCGCTCAAGGCCGAGCGTCAGCTGCTGGAGATTCTCTGCGCGCAGCGTCTGGCGATCCAGGGACGTGGTCCCTTTGGAGAGGAGTTTGTAACGGCTGGCGGTGTGGATCTCGGTGAGGTGAATCTGGCCACGATGGAAAGCCGCCGCTGCCCTGGTTTGTATCTGGCTGGTGAGTTGTTGGATGTGGATGGAGTGACCGGCGGCTTTAATTTCCAGGCCTGCTGGAGCGGCGGCTGGCTGGCTGGGATGGCGATTGCGGCGGCCAGTCGATCTGAGTGAGATGACTTCATCAAAGCCTCCCCATGGAGGAGGAGGCCTTGAATGACCTAACCGAACACTGATTAAGTTAGTAAATCTGTTGAATTAGGGGTGAGATTACCCATTCCTCCAATCACTTCGAGAGTGGTTTGGATGCCCAGTTCATTGAGTTGATCGCTTGACAGGAAGGTGCTGTTTCCGACCTCATCAACAACAAAGAAATTATCAAGAGTCCATGTTCCATTTTCGGAAAACTGGTTAAAGACAGCTTGATCGTTGTAGGTGCCATTGAGGAAATCTCCTGTGACCGGATCTGTGAACCCACCACCACTGACAAATTGATTGCCACTAGGGCTTGTCCATCGCGCAAATGAAATACCGCCTCCATCCCCATTAGCAAATGTTCCATCGAATACACCACTGATGTCATCGCGGATGGCAGCTGTGACATCAACGGTGACATCACCATCTGAGAGATCAATGTTGTAATCAGAAAGTGTGTAGGAGAGGAGGTCGGGCGGTGTGGTGTCCTCTATTCCTCCGCTGCTAAAAATATCCCCAAAGACTGTTTCCCAACCGTCTTGAGCGAGTTGATCAGCGGATTTCCAGCCGGTGCTTGAGGAGATCAGTCCGGTGTTGTCTGTGGTCCAGACAAGGAATTGATCGGCGCGTGCCGTGCCATCAGCGCCCTCGAGGAGAACGTTGAACCCGGAGCCATCCGTGGCTTGAACCGCTTGTGTGGCATCCCAGTTGGGGATGCCGGTAGTGGAGAAGGAACGCGTGCTGCCATCGGAGCGTTCTTTGGTGATGGTGAGTGGATCACCGCCATTGAAGAGTGTGTAAACAGAACGGTTGTCCACCAGGCCGTTGGCGTCGTTATCGACTGCGGTGGGAACACCTGTGATGCCGTCATTGTTGAAGTCGGTTGAGAAGGGAGCTTCCCAGCCGTCTTGAGCGAGTTGATCAGCGGATTTCCAGCCGGTGCTTGAGGAGATCAGTCCGGTGTTGTCCGTGGTCCAGACAAGGAATTGATCAGCGCGTGCCGTGCCATCA